>NZ_JBLRVZ010000008.1:20301-143510 GCF_048159505.1 Streptomyces sp. T028 | reverse complement strand
GTCGGAGGAATGATCCGACCGTTCACAGCGTCCTCGCTGTGTTTTTCAAAGGAACCTCATCCTCGGCTATCACTGCCGGGGACGGGGTATCAACTAATCTGGCGTTGATTTTTGGCACGCTGTTGAGTTCTCAAGGAACGAAAGCTTCCTTTGTACTCACCCTCTCGGGTTTTCCTCCGGGCTTCCCTTCGGTGTTTCCGACTCTATCAGGGTTTTTCCGGCCTCCTGACCACCGTCCTGCAGGCATGCAGAAGATGATCCAGAGTTAGGATCTGACAGAGTTGGGTGCTGCTTGATAAGCGCGCTAGATCGCGTCGCTCACCCTCAAGCAGGAGTACGACTGTACACGGGGCCGCAGAGCGCGCGCAAATCCATTAGGCTGGTGGTCTAGACCACGGATGGGACTCTCGTGCGGAACCGGTACTTCACCTGACATACCCTGCTGCACAGTGCGCCGTCCCGGACAACCAGTAACGGCCCATGTACATCTCCACCCCTGGGAGGCTTCCCATGACCACCGTGACGTCCCCTCTTGCAGGACGCATCATCGGGCTGGCCGCTGTGCCGGATCCGGTCTTCTCCGGGGCCATGGTCGGCCCGGGTACGGCGATCGACCCGGTCCGCGAACCCTCCGAGGCGGTGGCCCCCGTGGACGGAGTCATCGTCTCTCTCCACCCGCACGCGTTCGTCGTCGTCGACTCCGAGGGACACGGCGTGCTCACCCATCTCGGTATCGACACCGTGCAGCTCAACGGCGAGGGCTTCGAGCTCCTCGTGAACAAGGGCGACACCGTGACCCGTGGTCAGAGCATCGTGCGCTGGAACCCGGCGGCGGTCGAAGAGAACGGCAAGTCTCCCGTGTGCCCCGTCGTGGCACTGGAAGCCACGGCCGATGCCCTCGGTGAGCTCCGTGAGGACGGCGACGTGAAGGCCGGCGACCTTCTCTTTTCCTGGCAGTGATGCCGACGCCGTCGTCCTGAACGGCACGACGGCCCGTAGGACAACCAACGCGGCGGCGGGACCCGCCGCACTATCGGAGACGGGTGAGATGGAGACAACGCTGCGAGGCGTCGGCGTGAGTCACGGCGTGGCGATCGGCGAGGTTCGACACATGGGAACGGCGGTGCTCGAACCGCCTGCCAAGCAGATACCGGCGGAGGAAGCGGAGCGTGAACAGGGGCGCGCCCACCAGGCCGTGGAGGCTGTCGCGGCCGACCTCATGGCGCGCGGCAATCTGGCGGGCGGTGAGGCCCAGGCGGTGCTCGAAGCACAGGCCATGATGGCCCAGGACCCTGAGCTGATGGTGGACGTGGAGCGGCGGATCACCGTCGGCAGCACGGCCGAGCGGGCCGTGTACGACGCGTTCGCCGCCTACCGCGAGCTGTTGGCGGGCGCCGGTGAGTACCTCGCGGGTCGCGTGGCCGACCTCGACGATGTGCGGAATCGTATCGTCGCCCGTCTGCTGGGCGTCCCGATGCCGGGCGTGCCGGACAGCGACGAGCCGTATGTGCTGGTGGCCCGGGATCTGGCGCCGGCCGACACGGCCCTGCTCGACCCGACCCTGGTGCTCGGCTTCGTGACCGAGGAGGGCGGGCCGACCAGTCACAGCGCGATTCTGGCGCGCGCTCTCGGTGTGCCGGCGGTCGTGGCGCTGCCGGGTGCCGGTGAGCTGGCCGAGGGCACGATGATCGCGGTGGACGGCAGCACCGGCGACATCTTCGTGAACCCGAGCGACGAGAAGAAGGCGCTGCTCCAGGCCGCCGCAGCGGAGCGCAAGGCCGCGCTGGCCGCGTCGACCGGTCCGGGTGCGACCGCCGACGGTCACAAGGTGCCGCTGCTGGCGAACATCGGTGGGCCGGCGGACGTACCGGCCGCCGTCGAGGCGGGTGCGGAGGGTGTCGGTCTGTTCCGTACCGAGTTTCTCTTCCTCGACGACAGCAAGAACGCGCCGTCCGACGAGAAGCAGGTCGAGGCGTACCGGCAGGTGCTCGATGCCTTCCCCGAAGGGCGGGTCGTCGTGCGGGTGCTGGACGCGGGCGCGGACAAACCGCTCGACTTCCTGACCCCCGCCGACGAGCCGAACCCGGCGCTGGGCGTACGCGGTCTGCGCACCCTGCTGGATCACCCGGAGGTTCTGCGGACCCAGCTGACGGCGCTTGCGAAGGCGGCCGAGGGTCTGCCGGTCCACCTCGAGGTGATGGCCCCGATGGTGGCGGACCGTGCTGACGCGAAGGCGTTCGCGGACGCGTGCCGTGAGGCGGGGCTGCGGGCGAAGTTCGGTGCGATGGTGGAGATCCCGTCGGCCGCGCTGCGGGCCCGTTCGATTCTGCAGGAGGTCGAGTTCCTGTCGCTGGGGACGAACGATCTCGCGCAGTACACCTTTGCCGCGGACCGGCAGGTGGGTGCGGTGTCCCGGCTACAGGATCCGTGGCAGCCCGCGCTGCTCGACCTGGTCGCGCTGGCGGCCGAGGCCGCCAAGGCCGAGGGCAAGAGCTGTGGTGTGTGCGGTGAGGCGGCGTCCGACCCGCTGCTCGCGTGTGTGCTGACCGGTCTGGGTGTCACCTCCCTTTCCATGGGTGCGGCGTCGATTCCTTATGTGCGGGCGACTCTGGCGAAGTACACGCTGGCGCAGTGCGAGCGTGCCGCTGTGGCCGCGCGTGCGACGGACAGTGCCGAGGAGGCGCGTGGCGCGGCGCAGGCCGTGCTGTCCGGCGAGTAGGCGGTCGGACCGACCTCTGGTCGGTCGGTGAGCAGGGGCGCTCCTCCTTCGGGTGGAGCGCCCCTTTCGTCCGAGCGCCTTGGTCAGGGCGTGATCAGGGCGTGGTGATCAGAGCGCCTTGTGCTGGTTCAGTGGTGGTGGCCGGGTAGCGGGTCCTCCTCTTCCAGTTCCGGTGGGACGCAGTAGTCGACTCCGGATTCGGGTGCGATGAGGTCGCCGGATTCCGCGTCGGTGCAGTAGGCGTCGAAGACCTCACCGGCGGTCAGGGGTTCGAGGCCGTCGCCGCGCATGCGCCAGCCGTAGATCTGGTCCGGGGTGCCGGGTGCGGTCGTGCGCATGACCAGGCCGCCGGGACCCTGGGTGGCGAGGCCCAGGGCGAGGACGGTGGCGAACTCCAGCGTTTCGGCCTCGTCAAGTTGGAAGGTGCTGTGGGTGTCGTCGTCCGCGTGGAGGACGGCGACGAGTGTCTCGGGTGTTCCCGTGACACTGCAGACGAGGTGCCGGTCGCCGGGCGGAGCCGTGTCGAGGATGCGGACGACCAGGTCGGAGGCGCGTTGGAAGGCCGCACGGCCGATGTCCTCGCCGCAGGTCGCGCAGGCCCCGAGGCGGGACAGCAGGGTGGCCGCGTACTCCCAGGTGGCCTGGCGTACCGCCTCGTCGACGAGGGCGGGGACCAGGTCGGCGAGGGGCTGGCCGTCGTAGGGGATGGTGGGGCCGGTGGTGGCGAGTTGGGCTGTGAAGCGGCTACGGCTGGCGGGCAGGTCGGGGTCGAGGTTGGCGGCGGTGCAGTATTCGGCGTACTCCTGCGGGTCGAAGAGGGCGATGGTGGTGTGGGTGCCCTGCAGGGCGCGGACCCTGAGGAGGTCCTCGACCTGGCGGAGGTACGTGGCGTGGTCGTCGAAGGTGAAGCTGCGGTAGCGCTGCATGGCCCGGAAGTCGTGTTCGTCCGTGAGCAGGCCGATGGTGCCGGCGATTTCGCGGCGCAGGACGCGGCGCATGATCTGGCGGTCGGTGAGTGCCATGTTTTCCCCCTGTGTGCACGGTCGATCAATGCTCACTCACAGTAATCGACGGCACTGACAATGCCCCTCGCGTGAGTCGTCCGCGGACCAGACGGTGCTGGATTCCGCAGGTAAGAGCGATAGCGGTGCCGAAGGCGAGCCAGCCGAGGGGGCCGCTGGCGATGGCTGTGGTGACGGCGAGTGGTCCGATGCTGCGCTGGGCGGACTGGGCGAGTCCATGGACTCCGAGGTAGGCACCCTGGGCGGTGTCGGGGGCGAGGGCGACGGAAAGTTCCCAGGAGATCGTGGCGTGGAGCATCTCGGCGAGGGTGAACAGGATGGCCGCCGTGGTGAGGGACAGGGTGGTGGTGACGGTTTCGCCGGTCGCCGAGGCGGCCATGGCGATGCCCGCGAGGGCGAAGGCCGCCGAGAGCGGGACGAGGAGGGCGCGGGCGGCGGCCGTGGTCGCGCCGAAGCGGGCCAGGGGGACCTGGAGGGCCACGACCATCACGTTGTTGAGGACCATCAGCAGGGGCGCGAGGCCGTGGGGCGCGCTGCTGGTGTGGGCGATCCAGAGGGGCAGGCCGACCTTGAAGACGGCGTCGTCGAGGAAGAGGACGGTGTCGGTGGCCACGTAGGCGAGATAGGTACGGTCGCGCCAGGGGCCGGCCGGTGCGGCCTTGGGTCTGGGGTCCTTGGAGGTGGTCACCGTGCGCGAGCCCGATCGGGGTTCGCTGCAGCGGACGGTGAGGAGGGCGCAGGCGAGGAAGGAGAGGGCGTCGCCCGCGAGGAGCCATCGGTATGCGGCTGTGCTGCCGAGTGCCAGGGCGGCTGCGGCGGCGAGGCCGCCGAGGGCCCAGCCGGCGTTGGCGACGGTGCGCTGGAGTGCCTGGTAGCGGACGCGGTCGGGACCGGCGACGCGGGTGGCGTAGAGCTTGGTGAGGACGTTGGCGGCGCGGTCGCCGAGGCTGCCGAGGGAGCAGTAGGCGACGAGGAGGCCGTAGTGGTCGGTGGTCAGCAGGGCGAAGGAGGCGAGCGCGCGCAGCAGTTGGACGGTGATGAGGACGCAGGTGACCGGGAAGCGGTCCGCGAGTCGGCCGCCGAGGGGGGCTCCGGCGATTCCGGCGGCTCCGGCCGTGGCGACGAGGGTGCCGACCTGGGCGACGGAGAGGCCGGAGACGTAGGTGAAGTACAGGACGCTGACGGATGCCCACAGGCCGCTGCCGACGCGGTCGACGAGGGCGATCGTCAGCATTCTGCGTCCGTCGCGTCCTCCGGGTGTGCTGCGGGTCCAGGTGACTGCGCGGCGGATCGGTTGCACGGGCTCCCCCTTGCCTGGAGTTATGTATTGATACATACTTGGCAATGTGGCAACACAATATGGGGTCAGTGGTACGACGGCCAAGGGGATTGCCGCGTCCGTCGAACGGGGCGTGGCCGAGGGGGCGTTGGGGCCGGGGGCCGCGCTGCCTCCGGTGCGCCGCCTCGCGGACGAGCTCGGCGTGAGTCCCGGAACGGTCGCGACGGCCTACAAGGAGCTGCGGCGGCGGGGCATCGTCGTCACGCGCGGGCGGGGCGGCACGGTGGTGGCGCCGGTTCCGTCCGTGGCGTCACGCAGGCCGCCGAGGGTGCCTCAAGGGCTGTGCGACCTGGCCGGCGGGCATCCCGATCCGGAGCTGCTGCCCTCTCTGGTGCCACCCACGCGTCTGTCCCCCGGCGCCCGTTCGCATCGTGCGACGCCCAGACTGGAGCGGCTGGAGGAGGCCGTGCGGGACTGGCTGCGTCCGGACGACGTGCCGGTGGAGCATGTGACGTTCGCGCACGGTGCGCTGGATCTGGTCGGTCGGCTGCTGTCCGTGGAGCTTCGGCCCGGGGACGCCGTGGCCATGGAGGATCCCGGATACCACCATCTGCTGGACTTGGTCACGGCTCTTGGGTTGCGCATCGTTCCGGTCGCCGTGGACGACCGGGGGATGCGTCCCGAGGCGCTCCGAACCGCCGTCCGGGCCGGGGTCCGCGCGCTGGTGTGCAGTCCGCGGGCGCAGAACCCCTGTGGGGGCTGCTTTTCCGCGGCGCGCCGGGACGAACTCGTCGAGGTCCTGCGGGACGAGCCGGATGTGCTGGTCGTCGAGAACGACCATGCCTCGGCGGTCGCGGACGCGCCCCTGTGGACGCTGACTTCGGGCGGGCTGTCGCGCTGGGTGCATGTGCGGACGGTGAGCAAGTTCCTCGGGACCGACCTGCGGTGGGCTGCCGCGGCCTGCGATCCGATCACCCTCGCCCGGCACGACGGGCGGCTGCTGCTGACGTCCGGTTGGGTCAGCCATCTCCTCCAGGAGACGGTGTACGGGCTGCTGACCGATGACGGCACGCGCGCGCTGGTGACACGCGCGCGCGAGACGTACGCACAGCGCAGAGGCGCGTTGCTCCGGGAGTTGTCGGCCCGTGGCATCGCGGTGCACGGCGCGAGCGGGATGAACGTGTGGGTGCCGGTGCGGGACGAGTCGGCCGTGGTGAACGGGCTGCGGTCGCAGGGCTGGTGGGTGGCGGCGGGGGCCCGGTTCCGGCTGGCCTCGGAACCGGGCGTACGGATCTCCGTGGCCGAACTCGAACCGGCCGGCGCGGCACGGCTGGCCTCGGACTTCGCCGCGGTCCTCGGCGAGTCCGAGGCCACCTACGGAGGCTGAGCGTGCCTGGACGGCCGTACGGCACGCTCCGGCGTGTCAGGCGCGCTCGGCGGCCCCGTCAGGACCTCTTGCGCGCGAGCTCCTCGTAGAAGTGCAGGAGTTCCAGGTTGTCGATGGAGCCCGGGTTGACCGCCTTCTCCAGCGGGGTGCCCTGGAGGATACGCTTGACGGGGACCTCGATGCGCTTGCCGGTGAGGGTGTGCGGGACGCCGGGCACCTCGATCACCTCGTCGGGGACATGGCGCGGCGACAACTGCTCGCGGATGGCCTGCTTGATACGGCCGAGCAGGGCGTCGTCGAGGGCGGCTCCGGGGGCGAGATGCACGAAGAGGGGCATCCAATAGCCGCCGTCGGCTTGTTCGATGCCGATGACCAGGGATTCCCTGATCTCGGGCAGTCGCTCCACGACCTCGTAGATGTCGGCGGAGCCCATACGGACGCCCTGGCGGTTGAGCGTGGAGTCGGAGCGGCCGTGGATCACGACGGAGCCGCGTGAGGTGACGGTGATCCAGTCGCCGTGGCGCCAGACACCGGGGTAGGTGTCGAAGTAGCTGTCGTGGTAGCGACTGCCGTCGGGGTCGTTCCAGAAGTGGACCGGCATGGAGGGCATGGGGTTGGTGACGACGAGCTCGCCGACCTCGTCGACGAGGGGGCGGCCGTTCGGGTCCCACGACTGCAGGTCGGTACCGAGTCCCGGCGCCTGGAGCTCACCGATGTACACGGGGAGGGTCGGTACGCCCCCGGCGAAGCAGGAGCACACGTCGGTGCCGCCGCTGACGGAGGCGATCCACAGGTCGGCCCCGCTCTCGGCGAACTCGTCGTGCAGCCAGCGGAAGCCGTCCGGCGGGAGGGGGGACCCGGTGGTGGCCACGCACTGGATCTTGGAGAGGTCGAAGTCCCGGGCAGGATGGACCTCGGCCTTGCGGCAGGCCATGACGTACGCCGCCGAGGTGCCGTACAGGGTGGCTCCCGTGCGTTCGGCGACGCGCCACTGGGCGCCGGTGTCGGGATAGCCCGGGCTGCCGTCGTAGAGGACGATCGTCGTGCCCGTCAGAAGGCCGGAGACGAGGAAGTTCCACATCATCCAGCCGGTCGAGGTGTACCAGAAGAAGCGGTCCTCGGGGCCGAGGTCGCAGTGCAGGCCGAGCTGTTTGAGGTGTTCGACCAGGATGCCGCCCTGGGACTGGACGATGGCCTTGGGCAGGCCGGTCGTGCCGGAGGAGTAGAGCACCCACAGGGGGTGGGCGAAGGGGACCGGTTCGAATACGGGCTCCTCGTCCGCGGCGGTGAGAGCCGACCATTCCAGGACGCCCTCGGGAGGCTCGGTGCCGAGGAGCGGGATGTGGACGACGGCGCGCAGGGTGGGCAGCTCGCGGCGCAGTTCGGCGACGGCGTCGCGGCGGTCGTGTTCCTTGCCGCCGTAGCGGTAACCGTCGACGGTGAACAGCACGACGGGCTCGACCTGCTGGAAGCGGTCGAGGACGCTACGGGCGCCGAAGTCGGGGGCGCAGGAGGTCCAGACGCCGCCCACGGCTGCGGTGGCGAGGAGGGCGACGACGGCCTGCGGGATGTTCGGGAGGTAGCCGCTGACGCGGTCCCCGGGGCGCACGCCCAGGGCGCGCAGTTGCGCGGCCAGCGCGCCGACCTGGCGGCGCAGCTCGGCCCAGGTCACCGGTTGTGGTTCATGGGATTCGTCGACATGGAGCAGGGCCGGTTCGTCCGGGCGGGTGGCGGCCGCGCGCAGGGCGTGCTCGGCATAGTTCAGGGTGGCCCCGGGGAACCATTCGGCGCCCGGCATGGAGCGGTCGCCCAGGACGCGCGCGTAGGGCGTGGCGAACCGTACGTCGAACCATCGCGTGACGGCTTCCCAGAACGTCTCCAGCTCGTCCACGGACCATCGGTGCAGGGCCGGGTACCCGCCCTCGGCGGGAGCTCCGTGGTGCTCGGCCGCCCATCTCTGGAACCTGGTGACCTGGGCCTTCTCGATGCGCTGCGGATCTGGCCGCCAGAGCGGCTCGGGGTTCACGGTCGACATTGGGGCGGCTCCCGGACTGTGGCGCGTCGTGTGCGTCGTCCGCGCACGTGCGGGATTGTGCGCGGGACGCGGCTGACAGGGACGATGCCATGTGATCGACTTCCGCACCAGGGTGTGCCCCACACAGTCCGTGTCGTGAAGATGTGGTCCCGGCATGGATGAACGGCAGTTGAACGACACGCGCGTGTGGAGCGGTCAGTGGCAGGGTGAACAGCATGGACGGTCGTGACCTGGTGCGTTCGATGAAGACGGTCGGTTCTGCGGGGGCGGCCCAGGGGTTGCGTACCGTACGGGCCGCCTGGCGCAGACGGCGTGCCGACGCCACCGGGTTGCCCGCGCGAGGTGCGGAGCGTGCTCGGGTGCCGGGGCCGGTGCAGGACGTGGAGCCGGGGCCCGGTGGTGGCACGATCCGGTTCAGCCGCTCGGAACTGCGGATCCTCGTGGCGGTGAACGGGGCGGTCTTCTGGGGCTGGGACGGTGCCTGCCCCGAGCCGTCGTACGCGCTGGCCGGGCGCTGCCCGGAGCCCGATCCGCGGGCGGTGCTGGAGCCGGACAAGGACGGCGGCTGGCGGGTCGTGGCCGAGCGGGTGACGATCGTGGTCTCGCGCCACGGCGCGGTCGAGGTGCGCACGCCGGGCGGGGTGACGTTGCGCCGTGATCTGCCACCGCGCTGGTGGGAGCCGAGGGACGGTGGTCCGGCACGCTGGATGCAGCGGTCGGAGGTGGCGGCGGACGCGCGTTTCTTCGGGCTCGGCGGGCGGGCGTCGGGGCCGCGGTTGCGCGGCGGGACGTACCGGCTGTGGAACACGGATCCCGGCGGAGCGTTCGGCCGCGCGGACGATCCGCTCTCCCTGACGATGCCGGTCCAGCTGGTGGTGTCCGACGCGGCCACGCATCTGGTGTTCCACGACACGTCCTGGGACGGCACGGTGACGCTGCGGGAGGGCGAGGAAGGGGCAGGGTCGGGGCATGACCGGCCCGGGTCGTGCGAACTGCGGATGGACGGCGGTCCGTTGCGCTGCTGGGTCGTGGTGGGCACGCCCGCGCGCGTGCTGCTCGCCTGGGCCTCGCTCACGGGGGCTCCGGCGCTGCCGCCCGCGTGGGCGCTCGGGCACCATCACGCGCGCTGGGGCTTCGGCAGCGAGCAGGAGGTGCGCCGGATCGTCGCGGGCTACCACGAGCACGGTCTGCCGCTGGACGCCGTCCATCTGGACATCGACCACTACGACGACCATCAGGTGTTCACCGTCGACCAGGACCGTTTCCCCAAGCTGCCGGTGCTGGCCGAGGAGCTGCGGCGGGACGGCATCCGCCTGGTGTCGATCGTCGACCCGGCGGTCAAGGCCGAGCCGGGCAATGCCGTCTACGACAGCGGGCTCGCCGAGGACGCGTTCGTCAGGGACGCCTCGGGGCGGCTGGTCGAGGGTGTGGTGTGGCCGGGTGAGGCGGTGTTCCCGGACTTCACGCACGCGCGTGTGCGGCGTTGGTGGGGAGAGCTGTACGGGGAGCGCCTGGGGCAGGGGTTCGCCGGCTTCTGGCACGACATGAACGAACCGACGTCGTTCACGGCCTTCGGCGAGCCGACGCTGCCCCGGTCGGCGCGCCACGCCCTGGACGGGCGGGACGGCGATCACCGGGAGGCGCACAACGTCTATGCGCTGTGCATGGCCAGGGCGGCCTACGAGGGGCTGCGGGAGCTGCTGCCCGAGGAGCGGCCGTTCCTGTTCTCCCGCTCCGGCTGGGCGGGTCTGCAGCGCTACGGCGGGACGTGGTCGGGGGACGTCGCCACGGGCTGGCCGGGGCTGCGGGCGTCGCTGTCGCTGGTGATGGGGCTCGGGCTGTGCGGGGTGCCGTACTCGGGGCCGGACGTGGGCGGCTTCGACGGCAGTCCGTCGCCCGAGCTGTATCTGCGATGGTTCCAGCTGGGCGCCTATCTGCCGCTGTTCCGTACGCACGCGAGCATGCGGGCGGGGCGCCGCGAGCCGTGGGAGTTCGGTCCGGAGGTGTTGGAGCACGCGCGCGTGGCGCTCGTCGAACGCCGGAGGCTGTTGCCGTACTTCGTGACGCTGGCGCATCTGGCCCGGCGTACCGGGGCTCCCTATGTGCGCCCGGTGTGGTGGGGCGCGCCGGAGGACCGGGCGCTGCGGGACTGCGAGGACGCCTTCCTGTTGGGTGACTGCCTGCTCGTGGCGCCGGTGCTCGACCCGGGCGCCGAGCGGCGTGCCGTACACCTGCCGAGAGGGCTCTGGTACGACACGGCGACGGGCCGGAGGCACCGGGGGCCGGGGCAGGTGCTCGTGGACGCGCCGCTGTCGCGCATCCCGGTGTTCGCACGCGCGGGTGCCGTCATACCCGTGCGCGGGGACGACGGAGGGCTGGAGCTGGAGGTGTGGACGCCGGCCCGGGGGCGGACCGGGGGCGGTCTGGTGGTGCGGGACACGGGAGACGGCTGGGACGAGCCCGAGGTCGAACGGTACGTCGCCCGCTGGGAGGGCCGGCAGGTCGTCGTCGAGCGGGAGGGGGAGGATGGCCTGTACGAACCGTCCCACCCCGTGCGCGTGCGCGGGCTCGTCTAGTGCGGTGACCGGACCGGTCGCCGGGGCGGTGTCGACTGGTCTCAGCGTTACTGGTGCCAGAACCGGGTTCAGACGTAGCGGCCCTCGAAGAACGCCCGCACGGCGTGTGTGTGCAAGGGGAACGCCAGTTCCTCCGGCCTGCGCAGGACGTGCCAGCCCTCTGTCTCGTCCGTGGCCGCCGACTCGGGGAGGCGGTCGGCGGGACACTCCGGGAGGAGCCCGAACAGCAGCAGGTGGCCGTCGGGCGAGCTCATGGCGTCGGCGAGCCGTACGTCGCGGCTCGCGGCCTCGATGCCCGTCTCCTCCCTGAGCTCACGGACGACGGCCTGCCGCCAGTCCTCGCGGTCGTCGATGTAGCCGCCGGGCAGGGCGATGCCTCCGCGCGCGGGGGCGACGGTTCGGGTGATGACCACCAGGCCGGTCCCCTTCGCGTCGTACACGGGCTGGAGTGCGACGGCCACCGGCAGCGGGTTGCGGTAGGCGATGGCGGCGCAGGCCGGGCAGGTGCGGGGCCAGCCGGTGACGCCCTCCCCGTAGGGCGCTCCGCAGCTCGAACAGTGGGAGTCGGGCGCGGAGTTCGAAATGGAGTGCAGAGTTTCGGACACGCGGCGGAGCGTATCCGATCTTGGGGAGGGCGTCGTGCGCGAGCGGCTCAGTCCTCGGTGGTCAGGGACGCGGCGGAGACGGGGAAGTCGAAGTAGGTGTCGGGGTAGGGCTCGGGCTTGAAGGTGTAGTACCACCATTCTTCGGCGAGGTTCACGAAACCGAGTTCCTCCAGGGTGTTCTTGAGGAGCAGCCGGTTGGCGAGCGGACGGCCCTGGATACGCGGGTCAAGGGTGTGGGCGAGCGTGTCGAAGCAGTCGTAGCCCGTCCCCATGTCGACGGAGTTGTCCGGGAAGCGCTCTTCCTGGGGCGCGTAGCAGGGCACGAGGGTCTCGCCGGGCACGTACGGCCGGGTCGGGTGTGCCGGGGTCTTCACGATCGTCAGGTCCACGGTGGAGCCGCGGCTATGGCCGGACTTGGCCGCGATGTAGCCGTCGTCGAACAGACGGGTCTTGTCGACGTCCGGGTAGAATTCCCCCTTCATGGCCTGGTCGTCCAGGTCCTCGGCCCAGCGGACGAAGTGGTCCACGGCGCGCTGGGGCCGGTAGCAGTCGTAGACCTTGAGCGAGTATCCCTGGGGCAGCAGTTCCGCCTGGGCCCGGTGCAGGGCTTCGGCGGCCTGCCGGGTGAGGATGCAGATCGGTTGCTGATAGCCGTCGACGCGTTCGCCGACGAAGTTGTGCGGGGTGAAGTAGCGCATCTCCTGGAGGATCGTCGGGTCCACGGTTCTCAGGGCCACGAAGTCCGCCGGGGCCACAAGGTCGGAGTCCGCCCGCGCGGTGGCTGAGGCGGCGGTCACGGTCAGCAGGGCGGCGAGCACAGTGACGAGACCGCGGACTGCTCTGGAGAGTCGTGTCATGTCCCCACCCTGCCCATTTCCCGGCGCGCGTGCCAAACTCCTGACGTTCCGTCAGATCCCGTACGGAGGAGGCGGCTTGTCACGTATACGCACACCCGTGGTGGCCGGGTGGTTCACCGGGGACGGGGACGGCTTCACACTGCTGGGCACGCGCTGTTCGGCGTGCCGGTCGGTCTTCTTCCCGCGCGAGGACGCGCACTGCCGCAACCCGGCGTGCCGGGACGGGGATCTGGAGGAGGTTCCACTGTCTCGGCGCGGACGCGTCTGGTCGTACACGGACAGCCGCTACCGACCTCCGTCACCCTATGTGACCGATCCGGAACTTCCGTGGGTGCCGTACGCGTTGATCGCTGTGGAGCTGGAGTCCGAGCGGATCGTGGTGCTGGGACAGGCGGTTCCCGGGGTCACCGTCGCCGATCTGACGGTGGGCATGGAGGTGGAGGTAGTCCCGGGCGTGCTGAGCGAGGACGCGGAGACGACCTGGACGACCTGGCAGTGGCGGCCTACGGGGGTGGCGGGATGACGGCAGAGGTGGCGGTGCTCGGCGCGGGGATGCATCGGTGGGGCAAGTGGGGGCGCGGCTTCGTGGAGTACGGCGTGGCGGCCGCGCGGGCGGCTCTGGCCGACGCAGGTCTGGACTGGCGGGTCGTCGGCGCGGTCGTCGGCGCGGACACGGTGCGTGGCGGTTACCCGGGGTATGTGGCCGGGGCCACGTTCGCGAAGGCCCTGGGCTGGCAGGGCGCCCGGGTGACGAGCGTGTACGCGGCGTGCGCCTCGGGCGCGCAGGCGATCGACGCGGCACGGGCGAGGATCCTCGCGGGTCTGACGGACGTGGCGCTCGTGGTGGGGGCCGACGCGGCGCCCAAGGGCTTCTTCCGGCCCGCGGGCGGGGACCGGCCGGACGACCCGGACTGGCTCCGGTTCCGGGTCCTCGGCGCCACGAATCCGACGTACTTCGGGCTGTACGCGCGCAGGCGCATGGCGGTGCACGGCGACACCCTGGGGGACTTCGCCCAGGTCAAGGTGAAGAACGCCGCCATGGGGGCGCTGAACCCGTACGCGCGCTATCGCAAGCGGGTCACCACCGAGGAGGTCGCCGCCTCCGCGGTGGTCGCCGATCCGCTGCGACTGCTGGACATCTGCGCGACCTCGGACGGCGGGGCCGCCCTGGTGCTGTCGAGCATGGAGTTCGCCCGTCGGCACGGTGCGGGGGCGCCGGTGCGGATCCGGGCCGTGTCCACAGTGACGCCTCGTTATCCCAGCACCGCCCTGGATCTGCCGGACATCGCCACCGACTCCGCGGTCGCGGTGGACCCGCCTGGCGAGCCGTTCCGTGCGTCGATCGCCCGCGCGGCCTACGAGGAGGCGGGCGTAGGCCCCGAGGACCTGTCGCTGGCCGAGGTCTACGACCTGTCCACCGCCCTGGAGTTGCAGTGGTACGAGGATCTGCGCCTCTGCGGTGACGGCGAGGGCGCCAAACTGCTGCGGGAGGGTGCGACGGCTCCGGGCGGTCGCATACCGGTGAACACGAGCGGGGGGCTGGCCTCGTTCGGGGAGGCGGTGCCGGCGCAGGCGATCGCCCAGGTGTGCGAGCTGACCTGGCAGTTGCGGGGCCAGGCGGGAGAGCGTCAGATCCCGCACGCGCGCGTGGGCATCACCGCGAACCAGGGGTTGTTCGGGCACGGGTCGGCGGTGATCGCGGTGCGGTGAGGAGTGGGGCGGGCACAGCTGGTCGAAGCGGACTCCGGGCAGATTGCCCACACCGTCCGTGAAGGGCCAGGAATCCTGCGTGACGCGGAGACCCGGCGGGACCCCGAACTCGACGGCCGGCTCGCCGTGGCGGCGGTCCGGGCGGCGACGCGCGAGGAGAGGCTGCTGCCGCCGAACGTCAACGTGTTCGCGGGGACCCTGGCCGACCTCGGCGGGCTCACCCCGCTGCACTACGCCGTGCGTGCGGTGGGGCGGCTCCCGTGGGAGGTGACGCTCGACGTCGTACCGCCGTACACGCATGTGCCGCAACGCGCGCTCCTGGAGGCCGTGGGAGCGCTGCTGGGCGTGGAGGGGGTGGAGACCGAACTGCAGTGCGCTGCGGCGCTGTCGGCGGATGCGCAGCCGGCGCAGGGTGTGCTGTTCGCGCCGTCGGCGCGGCTGCCGGTCACGGGGGTGTACGTCCCGCCTCGGGTGCCCGGTCCTTTGCCGGCGCCTCGGTCGGGGCCGTCGGTACGGGAGTTCGTCCGGCCGGCGCTGCTCCGCCGGTCAGGTGCGGGCGCTGCTGACCGGGTCGCCGGAGGTCTCCGGCGTGCTGCTCGTCGACCGGGTGGGGGTCCCGGTGCGGTCGGTGCACCGGTCGCGCTTCCTGCTGTCGATGTCCGGGCGCTACGGCCATGCCCTGTACGCGGACCGGCCCGCGGCCAAACTCGGGGCAGGGTCGAGGAGGCGGTGGGGCTCAACCCGCTGACCCGGCTGCCGGGTTCGGACCCGATCACCTCGGAGGTGGACCGGCGGATCGCGGCAGGCCGGGCGTTCGCACTGAGCTGACTGGACGTGGACCACTTCAAGCAGGTGAACGACGGGGCGGGCTTCGCGGCGGGCGACGAGCTGATCCGGTCGGTGGGGCGGGCGTTGCAGGTCGCGGCGTCCGGGAGCATCCGGGTGGGGCACATCGGAGGGGACGACTTCCTGGTGCCGGCCGATCCGGAGGGGCTGGATCCGCTGGCGGTGTCCGTGCTGGACGGACGCGCCGTGGTCGGCGGGCGTCCGGTCACGCTGTCGCTGGCCACGGTCATGTGCGCGCCGGGCAGCGTGGCCGACCACCGGGAGGCGGCCGCGTGTCTGGCACCGCTGACGAAGGCCGCGAAGTCGATGGACGGGGCGAGTTGGGTGGTGGGGCGGGCGGGGTTCTCCGGTCGAGGTGCGGCTGGGTCGCCTTTGACGGCGGAGGTGGTGGGGGCTGAGCCGGGGGTGGGGTGAGCGGGGCGTCGCGGTGACCAACCATTGCCGTCCGCCTCCTTGACGCTCCCTGGGCGCCGGTGAACACTTCCCGGTGTCAGCCGACATCGCCGTACATTCTCGGCGTATCCAGGCACGCGCCACGCGGACCTCCTTCACCGCGGCCCACTCTCCCAAGGGCGATTCGGCTCTGACGGCACGCTCGTCACGGACGCCGGGCGGGGCGCGGGATCTCCCTGCCATGGCCGAAGCAGCCACGCGAACCGCACCCTGCACAGCGCACCGGGGTCGATCGCCCCGGGCCGGGCCCAGGAGCCGCCATGAGCAACGGAGACATATTCGTCGGGGAAGTCATCGGTACCGCGATCCTCATCCTGTTCGGCGCGGGTGTCTGCGCCGCCGTCACCCTCAGATACTCCAAGGCACGGGCCTCGGGATGGGTGGTGATCGCCTTCGGCTGGGGGTTCGGCGTGCTGGCGGGGGCCTACACGGCCGCGCCGCTGTCGGGCGGTCAGCTCAATCCGGCCGTGACCGTCGGGATCGCCGTCGACACGGACAAGTGGGACAAGGTCTGGGTCTATCTGCTGGGCCAGATGGTCGGTGCGATGCTCGGTGCCGTCCTGGCGTATCTGGTGTACCTCGCGCAGTTCCAGGCGAACGTACGGCAGACGGACACCACCGAGGGCACGGCGGAGGAACCGACGCCGACGCTGGGCATCTTCTCCACCATCCCCGAGATCCGGAATCCGGTCGCCAACCTGATCACGGAGATCATCGCGACGACGGCGCTCGTGCTGCCGATCCTGGCCTTCGGTCTGACGAAGGGGCTCGGCGAGTCGGGCACGCTCGTGCTGATCGTGTCGCTGCTCGTCGTCGGCATCGGGCTCTCCCTGGGCGGGCCGACGGGCTATGCCATCAACCCGGCGCGTGACCTGGGCCCGCGGATCGTGCACACCTTCCTGCCGATCCCGAACAAGGGCACCTCCGACTGGGGTTACGCCTGGATCCCCGTCGTCGGCCCGCTGGCCGGCGGAGTGCTCGCGGGTCTCATCTACAACCTGGCCTTCTGAACCCAGCCCAAGGGGTAGCCATGACGGACAACGCCGAGAAGTACGTCGCCGCAATCGACCAGGGCACCACCTCCAGCCGCTGCATCATCTTCGACCGGAACGGCGCGATCGTCGCCGTCGACCAGCGTGAGCACCGCCAGATCTTCCCCAAGCCCGGCTGGGTGGAGCACGACGCCACCGAGATCTGGTCCAAGGTGCAGGCCGTGGTCGCCGGGGCGATCGCCAAGGCCGGGCTGCGGGCCGACCAGATCAGCGCGCTCGGTATCACCAACCAGCGCGAGACGACCGTGCTGTGGGACCGCGCCACGGGCAAGCCCGTGCACAACGCGATCGTGTGGCAGGACACCCGGACCGCCGCCCTCTGCAACGAACTGGGCGGCTCGGACGGGCAGGACCGGTTCCGTGAGCAGACGGGGCTGCCGCTGGCCAGCTACTTCTCGGGGCCCAAGGCGGCCTGGCTGCTGGACAACGTGCCCGGGCTCCGGGACCGGGCCGAGCGGGGTGAGATCGCCTTCGGCACGATCGACTCCTGGCTGATCTGGAACCTCACCGGCGGAACCGACGGTGGCCGGCATGTGACCGATGTGACCAACGCCGGCCGGACCATGCTGATGAATCTGGAGACCCTTCAGTGGGACACCTCGATTCTGTCGGCGATGAACGTGCCCGAGGCCGTGCTGCCCGAGATCAGGTCCTCGGCCGAGGTGTACGGCACCGCCGTGGGTCAGCTGGGCGGGGTACCGGTCGCCTCAGCGCTGGGCGACCAGCAGGCGGCGGTGTTCGGGCAGGCGTGCTACGACGTGGGAACGGCGAAGAACACGTATGGGACGGGCAGTTTCCTGCTGCTCAACACCGGCACCCGGCCGGTGCCGTCGAAGAGCGGTCTGTTGACGACGATGGGCTACAAGATCGGCGAGGAGGCACCGGTCTACTGTCTGGAGGGTTCGATCGCCATAACGGGTGCGCTCGTGCAGTGGTTCCGCGACCAGTTGGGCATCATCCGTTCGGCTGACGAGATCGAGACGCTGGCGGCGAGCGTCGGGGACAACGGCGGAGCGTACATCGTGCCCGCGTTCTCGGGGCTCTTCGCGCCGTACTGGCGTTCGGACGCGCGCGGTGTGGTCACGGGGCTGACCCGCTACGTCACGAAGGCGCATCTCGCGCGTGCGGTGCTGGAGGCGACGAGCTGGCAGACGCGGGAGGTCGTGGACGCGATGTTCCAGGACTCCGGGGTGCAGATCACGACCCTGAAGGTGGACGGCGGCATGACGAAGAACAACCTGCTCATGCAGCATCAGGCGGACGTCCTCGGCGTGCCCGTGATCCGGCCCCGGGTCTCCGAGACGACCTGTCTGGGCGCGGCATACGCGGCGGGGCTGGCCACCGGGGTGTGGAACGACCTCGACGAGCTGAAGGCGCACTGGCAGAAGGACGCCGAGTGGACTCCCGCGATGGAGGCGTCGGTGCGGGACCGCGAGTACCACAACTGGCGTAAGGCGGTGGAGAAGAGCCTCGCCTGGGTGGAGGACGGCGAGGGCTAGTACGCGCGCGTGCCTCCCCGGAGGGCCGCCGGGCCGCGGCCCGTACCCCGGTCGGCGGGGGGTACGGGCCGTGTGGGCTCAGGTGGTGACGGTCTGTCGGCGCTCGGTGCCGAAGTCCATCGCGTGCTGGACGACGCCGACCAGGACGTCCCTGACCGAGCGTCGGTCGCGTGCGTCGCACAGGATCACCGGTACGTCGTCGTCGAGGTCGAGGGCCCGGCGCACATCCGCCTCGGGGTAACGGGCGGCGCCCTCGAAGCAGTTGACGCCGATGAGGAACGGTATGCCGCGGCGCTCGAAGTAGTCGACGGCGGCGAAGCAGTCGTCGAGGCGGCGGGTGTCGGCGAGGACGACGGCGCCGAGCGCGCCCTCGGAGAGCTCGTCCCACATGAACCAGAACCGCTCCTGGCCCGGTGTGCCGAACAGGTACAGCACCAGGTCCTCGCGCAGGGTTATGCGTCCGAAGTCCATGGCGACGGTGGTCGTGTGTTTGCGCTCGACACCGGTGAGGTCATCGACCGGGCGGCCGGCCTCCGTGAGGTACTCCTCGGTGCGCAGTGGCCTGATCTCGCTGACGGCGCCGACGAGGGTGGTCTTGCCCACCCCGAAACCGCCGGCGACCAGGATCTTGAGCGTGACGGGCTCGACCGGGGGCTTGCCACGCTCAGGACGCCCGAGGATCATCGTTCACTTCTCCTGCTTGATGGTGACTGGGGGTGTGGGGCGGTGGGCCGTAGCCCCCGCCGCCGGGGGTCTCGACGACGAGTACGTCACCGGGGCCGACGTCCACGGAGTCGCTCCCGCCGAGTCGGACGACGGTGCCGTCGGCCCGTTCCACCCGGTTGGCGCCCAGCGCGCCGGACGACCCGCCGGCCATACCGTACGGGGGGACCCTGCGGTGCTGGGAGAGGGTGGAGACGGTCATGGGCTCATGGAAGCGGATACGGCGGACTGCACCGTCTCCGCCGTGCCATTGTCCCGCCCCGCCGCTGCCGCAGCGGACGGCGAACTCGTCCAGTTGTACCGGAAGCCGCCACTCCAGCACCTCGGGGTCGGTCAACCGGGAGTTGGTCATGTGGGTCTGGACCACGGCGGCGCCGGGGAAGCCGTCACCCGCGCCGGATCCGGAGGCCACGGTCTCGTAGTACTGATGGCGTTCGTTGCCGAAGGTGACGTTGTTCATGGTTCCGGAGCCCTCGGCCTGGACGCCAAGCGCCGCGTAGAGGGCGCCGGTGATCGCCTGGGACGTCTCGACGTTGCCGGCGACGACGGCGGCGGGCGGTTCGGGAGCCAGCAGGGAGCCGTGCGGCACGACGATCCTGAGGGGGCGCAGACAGCCGTCGTTGAGAGGGATGTCGTCGGCGACGAGGGTGCGGAAGACATAGAGGACGGCGGCGTTGACGACGGAGTAAGGGGCGTTGAAGTTGGTGGCGAGCTGCGCTGACGTGCCGGTGAAGTCGACGGTGGCGGAGCGGCTTTCGCGGTCCACGCGTACGCGTACGCGGATCACGGCGCCGGAGTCGGTCTCGTAGGCGTACGCGCCGTCGTCGAGGGCCTCGATGACGCGCCGTACCGCTTCCTCGGCGTTGTCCTGGACGTGGCGCATGTAGGCCTGTACGACGTCGAGCCCGAAGTTCTCGATCATGCGGGCGACTTCGTCGACGCCCTTCTGGTTGGCGGCGATCTGGGCGCGCAGATCGGCCAGGTTGGTCGTGGGGTTGCGGGAGGGGTACGCCGCCTCGGTGAGCAGGCGGAGGGTCGCCTCCTCGCGGAAGCGTCCGTTCTCGGCTAGCAGCCAGTTGTCGAAGAGGACGCCCTCCTCGTCGATGGTGCGGCTGTCGGCGGGCATGGAGCCGGGGGCGATGCCACCGATCTCGGCGTGGTGACCGCGGGAGGCGACGTAGAAGAGGATCTCGGGGTCACTCTCCGTGTCGCCGTCCCGGCGGGCGTCGAAGACCGGGGTGATCACGGTGACGTCGGGCAGATGGGTGCCACCGTGGTACGGGTCGTTGACCGCGTAGGTGTCCCCGGGCCGCATCCCCGTGCCGCGGCGGCGGATGACCTCCTTGACGCTGGTGCCCATCGAGCCCAGGTGGACGGGGATGTGCGGGGCGTTGGCCACCAGGTTTCCGTCCGGGTCGAAAAGCGCGCAGGAGAAGTCGAGGCGTTCCTTGATGTTGACGGACTGGGCCGTGGACTCCAGCCGGGCGCCCATCTGCTCGGCGATGGACATGAACAGGTTGTTGAAGACCTCGAGAAGAACCGGATCGACTTGTGTGGCGAGATCGGAACTCTGCGTAATCGCCGTGCGTTCCATGACCAGATGCCCGTCGTGGGTCGCCGCAGCCACCCAGCCGTCGTCGACCACGGTCGTGGCACTGGCCTCGGTGACGATCGCGGGGCCGGTGACGGACTCGCCGGGAGGAAGGTCCTCGCGGCGGTGAAGGGGTACGTCGCGCCAGGCGCCGCCGGTGTGGAGGCGGACGGTCCGGGGCGTGGCGGTGCGGCCCTCGTACGGGGCGAGGGCGGACAGATCGGGGGGTCGTGTGATGCCTGTTGCTTCCACGGAGAGCGCTTCGACGACGATCGGGCGGTCGAGCGTGAAGGAGTACGTGGCGCGATGACGTTCTTCGAAGGCGTGTGTCATCGCTGCGGGTTCGGTGAGTTCGACGGAGAGGGTGGTGTCGGTGCCGTCGTAGCGCAGCTGGGCGCGGCGGGTGACGCGGACCCGGTCGTCCGGGACGTCCTCGGCGCGCAGTTCGGCGCGGGCCGCCGATTCGAGGTTTTCGGCGGTCTTGCGGATGCCGGGCATCGCACCGATGTCCAGAGGCGCCTCGACGGACTGTTCGCGCATGGCGGTGGTGTCGGCGAGGCCGATGCCGAGCGCGGACAGGACACCGGCCATGGGCGGCACGAGGACGGTGCGGATGCCGAGCGAGTCGGCGACCATGCACGCGTGCTGGCCTCCGGCGCCACCGAAGGTCGTGAGGGCGTAGCGGGTGACGTCGTGGCCCTTCTGGACGGAGATCCGCTTCACGGCGTTGGCGATGTTCGCCACGGCGATCTGGAGGAAGCCCTCGGCGACCTGCTCCGGCGTGCGGTCGTCCCCGGTTTGCTCGCGGATCTCGCGCGTGAGGGCGGTGAAGCGGTCGCGGACCAGGTCGGCGTCGAGGGGCTGATCGCCGTCGGGGCCGAACACCTCGGGAAAATGGGCGGGTTGGATACGGCCGAGCATGACGTTCGCGTCGGTGACGGCGAGCGGGCCGCCCGCGCGGTAGCAGGCCGGTCCCGGGTCGGCTCCGGCCGAGTCCGGCCCCACGCGGTAGCGGGAGCCGTCGAAGCGCAGGACGGAGCCGCCGCCCGCGGCGACGGTGTGGATGTCCAGCATGGGGGCGCGCAGCCGGACGCCGGCGATCTGCGTGGTGAAGACGCGCTCGTACTCCCCCGCGAAGTGGGAGACGTCGGTGGAGGTGCCGCCCATGTCGAAGCCGATGACACGCTGGAAACCGGCCAACTGGGACATGCGGGCCATGCCGACGATGCCGCCCGCCGGACCGGACAGGACGGCGTCCTTGCCGCGGAACTGGCCCGCCTCGGCGAGCCCGCCGTTGGACTGCATGAACATCAGCCGTACGTCGCGCAGTTCGTCGGCGACGTGGCGGACGTAGCGGCGCAGTACGGGCGACAGGTAGGCGTCGACGACGGCGGTGTCCCCGCGTGGGACGAGTTTCATGAGGGGGCTGACCTCGCTGGAGAGCGAGATCTGCGCGAAGCCGATCCGGGCTGCCAGCCGTCCGACGGCCCGCTCGTGCTCCGGGTGGAGATGGCTGTGCATGCAGACGACGGCGACGGCCCGGACACCGTCGTCGTACGCCTCCCGCAGGGGGCCGGTGAGGGCGTCCAGGTCGGGGGCGCGCAGGACGGTGCCGTCGGCTGCGATACGCTCGTCCACCTCCACGACCCGCTCGTACAGCAGTTCGGGGAGCTCGATCCGGCGGGCGAAGATGTGCGGGCGGTTCTGGTAGGCGATCCGCAGGGCGTCGCGGAATCCCCGGGTGATGACGAGCAGAGTGCGTTCGCCCTTGCGTTCCAGCAGGGCGTTGGTGGCGACCGTCGTGCCCATTCGGACGGCCTCGACGGGGTCCCCCGAGTCCGCCAGCAGGGCGCGGACCCCGGCGACGGCCGCGTCGGCGTAGCGCGCCGGGTTGTCCGACAGCAGTTTGTGCGTCAGCAGCCGGCCGTCCGGACGGCGCGCGACGATGTCGGTGAAGGTCCCGCCCCGGTCCACCCAGAACTGCCAGCCGCTCACGTCCTCACCTCGCTTCCGCGCTGCTCACAGCGCTCGGAGGCCGTTGATCACGTCGCGCAGAATACTCTCATCCACCAGCTCGGCAGGGGGTACGGGCCGGTTCACATGGACGAATTCCGTGTCCACGAGGTCTCCGACCAGGACCCGTACCACGCCGATGGGCAGGTCGAGCCCTGCGGAGAGCTCGGCGACCGACTGCGGCGCCTCGCGGCACAGGTCCACGATGTGCACGTGTTCCGGGGACAGCGAGGGGTCCTCTTCGGCCTCGTCCGCGTGGGGTTCGGCGACGACCAGTGCGATCAGATCGAGACGGTGCTGGACCGCACTGGTGGTGCGGCCCCGTGTCATGGCGTAGGGGCGGACGACCGGTCCGGCCTCGTCGTCGAACCAGTGGCTGCTTCCCTGACCGTCTGTGCTCATGCCATCCCACTACCCGCCCAGGGGGAATTCGGTGCGCGGGGCGGTGCCCAGATGTACGCCGACCCGCTTGACCAGCAGGGTCATCTCGTACGCCACCTGTCCCACATCCGAGTCGGCGTCCGAGAGGACGGCGAGGCAGCTGCCGTCCCCGGCGGCGGTGACGAAGAGGAAGGCCTCGTCGAGTTCGACGACGGTCTGGCGGACGTCGCCGGCCTCGAAGTGGCGGCCCACGCCCTTGGCGAGGCTGTGGAATCCGGAGGCGACGGCGGCCAGGTGCTCGCTGTCCTCCCTGGTCAGGTCCCTGGACGCCCCGGTCGCCAGACCGTCGCCGGAGAGCACGACGGCCTTGCGGATGCTGGCGACCCGGTCGACGAGTTCGTCGAGGAGCCAGTTCAGTTCGCCGTTGTTGCTCATGTGGCCGGTCGCCTGCGGTGCGGTCATCGACCGTCCCCCTTAGTCGTTCGTTGTGGTGCTGTGCCGCTGTGGGTCTGGTCGCCTGCGGCGTTCTCCGCGCGGCCACGCTGCCAGCCGCGCTGGAGCGAGGCCATTCGGCTGCGTACCTCGTCGGCGTCCCGGTCCTCGAGGTCGGAGCGGGTCCCGGTGCGCGGTGCGGGTCCTTGCCTCAGTTGCGGGGCAAGGTTGGCCTGCCGTACGCGCCGGGGCAGTGCCGCGGGCGCGGAGCCGGTGTCATGAGGCCCGGTGCCGAGGGTGCGGCCCTGGGGACCGCTTTCCAGCGTGCGCTCCGCGGGGCCGCCCGTGCCACTCGCGCGCGGGTCGGACATCTGGTCCGGGCGTGCGGCCGGGCTGTCCTGGTCGCCGGATGCGGCCTGGCGGGTGCGCTGCGGGAGGGCGGGCGGCTGCGACGGCTCGTCGGTGCCGTGTCCAGGGCGGACCGGCAGAGCCGGGGGCTCGGTCGTGCCGGTGCTCCGCGGGATCTGCATCCCGCTGCCCCGGCGGCGCGAGGGCAGTGGCGCCGGTCCGCCGGTGTCCGCTCGGTACGCGGTGCCGTGCGCGGGCTCTTCGTCCGTCTCCGCGCGCGGGGAGCGCGGGTCGATGACCGGGCGGCCGTGCGAGCTGACCAGCTTGGGTACGGTGCGGCTGGGCAGCGGCAGGAGGGCGGCCGGGTCGTCGGTCGCGTGGCCCGGCTCGCCGCGGGGGTCGGGCAGCCTGCGGTGCTGGTCCACGGAGGTGACGGCCGGGTCGTCCTCGGGGCGGGTGAGGGAGCGGCGGGGACGGAACAGGGCGCCGCTGTCGTCCTCGTCGTCCAGCGCGGCCGGGAAACCGCCGAGGGCGTCGAGGCCGACGGGGGCCTCCAGCTCGACCGGGCCGTCCAGCACGGGCAGGCCGGGGAGCTGGACCGACGGGGCGAGCGCGGGCCTGCGGCTCTCGTCGGACTCGGCCGCCTTCGGGGCCCGGGGACGGTCGAGGCGGAAGCCGATGCCGTTGGTGTCGGGGACGTCGTCGGTCAGGAGGGCGTCGGGGATGAACACGACGGCGGTCGTCCCGCCGTAGGGGGAGGGCTGCAGGGAGACCCGGACGTTCTGGCGCTGGGCAAGGCGGCTGACCACGAACAGTCCGAGGCGGTCGGTGTCGGACAGCTCGAACTCCGGGGTCTCCGCGAGGCGGAGGTTGGCCTCCAGGAGTGCTTCGGGTGCCATGCCGAGGCCGCGGTCGTGGATCTCCAGGGTGAACCCGTTGGCGACCCGCTCGCCCAGGACCTGGACGGCGGTGTGCGGCGGGGAGAACACGGTGGCGTTCTCCAGGAGTTCGGCCACGAGGTGGGTGAGGTCGGCGACGGCGGGGCCGGTGACGGCGAGGCGCGGCAGACGGCGGACCTCGATGCGTTCGTAGTCCTCGACCTCGGCGACGGCGGCGCGCACGATGTCCATGAGCTGGACGGGCTTGCGCCACTGCCGGGAGGGGGCCGCGCCGGAGAGGATCACCAGGCCCTCGGCGTGGCGGCGCATCCGGGTGGTGAGATGGTCGAGCCGGAAGAGGTCGGCGAGTTCCTCGGCGTCCTCGGTGCGGCGCTCCATGGTGTCGAGCAGAGTGAGCTGCTTGTGCAGCAGGACCTGGCTGCGGCGGGCGAGGTTGACGAAGACCTCGGAGACACCGGCGCGCAGTTCGGCCTGTTTCACGGCGGCCTCCACCGCGGCGCGCTGGAGGGTGTTGAGGGCCTGGCCGACCTCGCCCATCTCGTTCTTGTCGTACTCCAGCAGCGGCACCTCGGTCTCCACGTCGACCTGCTCGCCCGCGGAGAGGCGCCGCATCACGCTGGGCAGCCTGACTCCGGACGCCTCGTGGGCCT
Organism: Streptomyces sp. T028; assembly: GCF_048159505.1. Lineage (NCBI taxonomy): Bacteria > Bacillati > Actinomycetota > Actinomycetes > Kitasatosporales > Streptomycetaceae > Streptomyces > Streptomyces sp. T028. Next base: position 118,433 of record NZ_JBLRVZ010000008.1, on the reverse strand, counting down.
CAAGCCGCAGTTGGCGCAGGTCGCGGATGAGGCCGCGGCCGATGCGCACGGACAGGACGAGCGAGACGATCAGGGCGACCAGTCCGAAGACGCCGGCGAAGGCGGCCTTGACGATGACCTCGACGGCCACCGGCCGGACGCGGTCCTGGTAGCGGTCGTTGGCCTGTTCGTCCAGGGTGCCGAGTTCTTCCAGGACGTCTCCGGCCGCCGTGTCCCAGTTCCTGGCGGTGACGCCCTTGGGCATGTCGCCGGGCGTGGCGGCGACGACGGCCTGTTCGGCGGTGCGCAGGGGGGCGGTGGTGGCGTTCTTCCAGAAGCTCTCGTAGCGCTCGCGCTCGGCCGTGGGCAGCTGGGCGAGGTTGATGTCGTAGACGATGTCGCGCTGGGCCTCGAGCTCGGAGACGTCGCGGATCTCCTCGCGGGTGAGCCGACCCACGACCAGGGCGGAGCCGAGCAGGGCGTCCTCCCGGGAGAGCAGCTCACGGGCGCGGGCGACGCTGACGAGGGCCCGGTACTGCTTGTCCATCTCCACGCTGTCGACGACGTCCAGATTGGCCAGCAGGGCGTAGCAGGGGTCGATGAGCTGGTTGTAGAGGTCGAGGGCCTGGGCCCGGGTGACGGTGCCCTCCTCGACGCTGCCGCGCAGGGAGTCGAGCCCGTCGAAGGCGTCGAGCACCGCGGTCAGGCCCTCGCCGTCGTCCTGGTCCAGCACGTCGCGGACATCGGAGTCCTGGGCGTTGCGACGAATCTCGGCGAGGGCCTCGTCCGTGGCGGTCCGGGTGCGGCGCAGCGCGGAGAGCGCGTCGGAGGCGCGGGAGTCGGCGAGGTAGACGAGGGTCTGGCGGCGCTCCTGCTGGACGACGCGGACCGTGTCCTCGATCGGGTAGCCGACCTTCTCCACCACGGACGACACGGTGAACAGACGGTTCGCCTCACGGCCCGTCAGTACCGTGGCGAAGCCCCAGATCGCGCTCAGGGACACCAGCGGCACGAGAAGCAGCGCCACGATCTTCCGGCGGATCGACTTCCCGCGAAAGCGCATGGCCTCCCCCAGCTCGAACCCCCTCCGTCAGGGGGTACGCATGTGCGTCAACAAACGGCGCGAGCCTACTACCGACGCACAGTTAACTCGAAGAGCAGTCCGGAAGCCGAACTTCCGTATCGGGGCCCGGACATGGGGAGCTGTCCGGGCAATACGGTGGATTACGGCAACGAAACCCGCCTTCGAGAGAAGACCGGATCCGATCGTCCGCGTCGCCGACTTGGCCAGAATTTTTCGCAACTTGGGAATCTTCGGGGCTTCTCGTGCGTCCTCATCATTGGGAATCGGGGGAGGAATCGGCCACAGGAGCCGCAGGACGTCCCCCGGCGGCGTAAAACAGAGCAAGCCGGGCAACCACTGGGGAGCCGGGTCCACGACCCGGAGGTGAGCGGTCTGCCGGCGGTGGGGAGAGACACGTTGATGGGCACGGCGGAGCGGTGCGAGACGTCCGAAGAGGGTGCGGCGACCACGACACAAGAGCGGGTGAGCTACCGGCCGTTGTGGGTCGAGGAGCCCGCGCGACAACGCCGGATGCCGGACCCGGTGCGTACGGCGGCCGTGCGCGCGGTCCTCATCATCGCCGTGACGCTGCTTCAGGCGATGGTGGCGTTCCTGTGCACCCTCGCCGAATCCTGGCTGGCCTTCCCGATGGTGATCAGCAGTGTGGTCAGCACCGTCGTGGCCACCTGGTCGGTGCTGGACGTCTGGGTGACCCGGCAGGTGTGGAACCAGCGCAACGGCGTGGTGTCGACGCCCAGCAGCACGGCCCGCTCGCTGCGCCGTGAGCGCCGCCGGGCGCGGCGCCAGGCCCGGGCCGCGGAGCGGGCCCAGGAGCGAATACGACGTCAGGGCGGCACCGGGCGGCTCTCACACTCCTGAGCGCCCGTCAGCGCGGGGCACCTGCCGCATTCGTTCATGAGGGCGGCCCCGGGCGCCCGGGCACCGTGCCTCCTACGGGGCGCTGGGGGCCGGGCGCTTGTACATCCGGGTCGCCGTGATCTCGCTGTGCACGGCCTCGCACGCCTGGGGCTGCTGGGGCAGGCCCGGGCGGAGGTGTTCCTCGACGCTGATGTACTTCAGGCCGGCCCTGAGGTCGGCGTCGTTGCGGAGCCGGATCACGAGCGGGAACTCCGCCAGCGCCGTCGTGTCGAACAGACCGGTGGTGTACAGCAGCTGGACACCGAGAGCGTCCGACACGGCCCGCTGGAGTTCCAGCAGATAGGTCGCGTTGGCCCGGCCGATGGGGTTGTCGAGGAACAGCGTGCCGGCGTGCCGGTGCTTGTCCCGGCCCCGGTCGTTGGAGCGCAGCGCCGCCATCGTGCAGTACAGGGCGATGGCGGCGGTGAGCAGCTGGCCGCCCGAGAACACATCGCCCATCTGTCCGACCGGCACCCGCTCGGCCCGGAGCACCGCGTCCGGCTTGAGGATCTCCACCGCGACCCCCTTGGGCTGGAGAGCGGCGCCCACGCCTCGCAGCAGCAGTGACATGCCGTCGCGCCGCAGGTCGGAGTTCTTCTTCACGGCCGCCCGGGTCGCCTCGTCGACGACCTCGCCGAGCCGTTCGGTGAGGGTGGCCTGGTCGGGCTCCTCGAAGCGGATGCGGAGGAACTCCTGGCCGGACCACTCGCCGAGCCCCTCGGGCAGGCGCGACAGCCGCTGGGCCGAGCGGAGGGTGGCGAGCGCCGACTCGACGAGTCCGCGCAGCCGGTCCACGATCGAGTCCCGGTTGCGTTCCAGCTGCTCCAGTTCGTCGGTGAGCACCCGGAGCCGGGGGGCGAAGGCGTCCGCCCACTTCTGGGCGTGCTCGGGCAGCGCGGAGGCGGGCAGTTCGCGGATCTGCTGCCGGGCGGGCGTACGGACCTGTTCGTAGCGCGTGGAGTTGGCGTGCCGCACGAGCACATCGCCGGCCTCGCGCACCGCGGACTCCGCGGCGGAGAGGTCGGCGGCGCAGCCGCGCAGCGAGCGGCGGGCCTCGGCGGCCGACTGGCGGGCCTCCTCCAGCGTCCCGGGATAGGGCTCCGGGGCCTCCTGTTCCTCCTCCACCACGTGTTCGCGCAGCAGGTCGCGGAGCATCGCGGCGATCTCGTCGAAGCCGCCCGCCGCGCCCTCGGCGGCCCGGTGGGCGTCGAGCAGTTCGGCGTGCGCCTCGCGGGCCTGGGCCAACGCCTCGGTTCGGGAGGCGAGTTCGGCCGTCGCAGTGCGTAGCAGGGCCTGGGCGTGCTCGGCGTCGCGCGGCTGGAGCTCCTCGGGCAGCTCGGTGTGGGCCTCGCCGTCCTCGGGGGCGTGCCGTTCGGCCTCACCGCGCAGCCGACCGAGCTGCTCGCTCGCGGTGGACATACGGGTCTCCAGGAGCTGTACGAGTTCCTCGGCGCGGGCGGCGGCGGCCTGCCGGGACGGTCCGTCGGATCCGTCGGGCGACTGGAGGAGCTGCTCGGCGCGCGTACGGACCTTGTTGCTCAGCCGGTCCAGTTCGGCGCGGGCGGCGCTCTCGTCGCTCTCCGCCCGCGCCTGCTCGGCCCGCAGGTCGGCACCGACGCCGACCTTCTCGTAGACCTGGGAGGCTGCCCGGTAGGCCTCGCGCAGGGCCGGCAGGGGCGCCTTGGGCGCGTCCGCGTCGTCCTCCGGTACGCCGTCGGGAGCCCCGGCGATCTCGGAGCGTTCGGCGCGCAGTGCACGCGCGGTGCGGCGGGCGTCGTCGGCGGCGCGCTGGGCGGCGCGGCGGTCCTCGTCGGCGGCCCGGGCGCGCTCCAGGCAGACCTGGGCGCGGGCCTCGGACTCGGTGGCCTCGTCGGCGAGTTCGCGCAGCTTCACCTGCCAGCCGGCGCGCTCGCGCAGTCGGAAGGCGAGCCCGGCGAGGGCGTCGGCGGCGCGCCGGGCCTTCTGGGCGGCCTCCTGCTTCTCGTCGCGGACCTGGGCGGCCTCGGCGGCGGCCTCCTCCGCCTCGGCGCGCACGGTGCGGGCCTCGGCCAGCTCGGCCTCGGACTCCTCGGCGAAGACGCGCGCGTCCGCGGCGGCCCGGGCGAGCTCGGTGAGCCGTCCCTCGGGACAGCCGGTGCGCCAGGAGGCGAGCCGGGCCGACAGCTCCCGGTCCTTGCCGAGCCGCGCGGCGAGCCGGCGGATGTCCTCGTCCCGTTCGGTGGCCCGCGCGCGCAGCGCCTGGCGTTCCTCGTCGGCGGCGTGCTCGTCGTGCATGGCCGGGTTCGGAGGTACGAGGAACACATCGTTGTAGGGGCGGTTGTGGGGGTCGGCGGCCGGGGTCGGTGCGAGCAGGGCGGCGGCCGTGCCGACCGCGACGGCTGACCGCGGAAGCAGCGCGGCGTCGCTGAGGGCGTCACGCGCGCGTGCGTGCGAGGCGGGGTCGGTGATGATCACGCCGTCGACGAGTTCGGGGCGGGCGGCGAGCACACGCGCGTGGTCGGCGGGGTCGACGGCCTGGGCGAGGTAGCGCCAGCCGGGCAGTGCGGGGATGCCGTGCTCGCCGAGGAACTCGACCGTGGCCAGCACGTCGGGGCCGGGCGGCAGCAGCCCGCCGTCGCCGAGCGCGCCGAGGATGCGGGAGTCGTCGGCGGCGGCGGTGCGCAGGTCGAACAGCTGCCGTTCGGCGGAGGAGACGGCGTCGTCGAGCAGCCCGCGCAGTTCGTCGGCGCAGCGGTCGAGGTCCTCGGGGGTGAGGGAGGCGCCGTCGTCCGCGTCGGCGTCCTCGGCCTGGCGGGGCTGCGGGACGGGGCCGCGCGGGGTCCCGCCGGTGAGGCCGAGCAGCTCGGTGTGCCGCTCCTCGCCCGCCAGGGCCTCGGCGAGCCGGTGTTCGGCCTCGTACGAGCGTTGTGAGGCGGCGGCGGCGTCCGCCGCGCGGGCCGCGGTCAGCTCGGCGCGGGACTCGGCGGAGGCGGCCTCGCGCGCGTGCTCGGTGGCCCTGTGGGAGGCCTCCCGGGCGGTGTCCCAGGCGGCGACGGCGGTCTTCTCGGCATCGCTGGCGGCGAGGGCGGCGCGCGCGGGGTCGGCGTCGGGCGCGCTGTCGTCCAGCCAGCCGGCGCGGACCGCTTCGGCTGTCTCCTGCTCGACCTCGGCGAGCCGCTGGCGCAGGTGCCCGATCTCGCTGCGGGCGCGCTGCGCCTCGGTCGCGGCGGAGGTCGAGTCCCGGTGGGCGGTCTCGCCGACCTCCTGGAGGGCTGCCGAGCGTTCCTCCCCCTCGTTGGCGAGGGTCTCGGCGCTCTCGGCGGCCGCGTGCAGGGCCCTCACGAGGTCGACGGCAGCCTTGGTGCGGGCGGCGAGGGCCGGGGCGGCGTCGCGCTCGGCCTCCTGGATCGCGGTGGACACGCGCGCGACGCGGTCGGCGGCGGCGCGGTGGCGCAGGACGGCCTCGGCGGCCTGCCAGGCGGAGTGCAGAGTGCGCGCGTCGGCGAGTTCCCGCTTCTGCGCGGCGGCGGACTTCTCGGTGGCGGCGAGGGCCAGCGAGGCGTGCCGGAAGGCGAGTTCGGCGGCGATCAGCGCGCTGCGCTCGCGTCCCCCTTCGGAGTGGGTGACGGCGTAGGCGGCGGCGGTGACCCGCTGGGCGAGGTCCGCGGCCCGCATCCGCTCCCGCACGCCCCTCTCGGACAGCCGGCGCGCCAGTGTGCGGGTACGGCGCTCGGCGCCCCCGTGGATGTCACGCGCGCGTGAGCGGCCCTCAGCGGCCTCCACGATCCGCCCGAGCAGGTCCACCGACCCCGCGGTGAAGTCCCGTTCGGCGATCAGCTCGGCGCGCCGGCCGAGCTTGTTGCCGAAGCCGCTGACGAGGTCGGCGAGTCCGTCGGTGTCGCGGGTGTCCGTCACGGCCCGCAGCAGCAGGTCGGTGAAGTCGGCGTCCTTCTTGACCGCGAAGAGGCCGGCGGCCTCGCCCTCGTCGGCGTTCATCTCCCGCTGGTAGCGGAAGAGTTCGGGGTCGAGGCCGAGTTCGGTGAGGTGTTCGACCCACCGGTCGTGGATCTCCTCCCAGTGCACCTCCAGGTGCGGGTACGCCTTGCCCGCCTCGGTGAGGGCGTCCCGGAACCCCTTCATGGTGCGCCGCCGCCCCTGCGCCCCGGAGGCGCCCTCCACGGGCGGCCGTACGGCGGTGGACTCGGCGACGGGGAGGTTGTCGAGGCTGAGCCCGGGGCCGGGCCGGAAGGAGTAGAAGGCCTCGGCGAACTTCCTCGGGTCGTTGGAGACCTGCCGTCCTCGCCACTCGCTCACCTTGCCGACGACGACGCACTCGCCGGTGAGGACGTGTTGCCACTCCAGGGCCACGTGTCCGCAGTCGTCGGCGAGCAGGAACTTGCGCAGCACGCCGGAGCTGGCGCCGCCGAGGGTGTTGCGGTGGCCCGGCAGCATCACCGAGAAGATCAGCTTGAGCAGGACGGACTTGCCGCCGCCGTTCTCCAGGAAGAGCACGCCGGCGGGCGCGGGCCTGCGTGGCGGACCGACGGGCTCCTCCTCGAAGAACTCCGCCTGCGTGGGTGCGGGGTCGGGCACGACGTCGCCGACGCCCCGCAGGTCAAGCACGGTGTCGGCGTAGCGCGCACCGGCAGGCCCGATGGAGTAGAGGCGGACCCGGGACAGCTCGTACATGGCGGACTCTCGTAAGTCTTCGGCAGTTCAGGAAAGTTCGGGGCTGCGAGCAGCCGTCAGGAGTGGAACGGCAGCCCGGCGTCGGCCACCAGCTCCAGGTCGTCCGTCTCGTCCGGGGGCAGCAGGGTCGGTGTGCCGTCGGTGACCGGGACGACGCCCAGTTCGAGCAGTTCGGCAAGGGCGGCGCTGCCCGCCATGTCGCGGACCTGGAGCTGGTAGCGGGCCGTGGTGCGGTACGTCCCGCCGCTGTCGTCGCCGGTGCGCTGGAGGAAGCCGGAGTCCGTGAGGAAGGCGACGGCCTTGCCGACGATGCCCGTGGTCGAGCCGGCGAGTCTGCGGGCGTCCTTGGTGGCTCCGGCCGCGCTGCGTCTGGCCCAGATCCGCCAGGCGGCCTCCAGGCCGGGCGCGTCGGTGGCCGGGTCGGTGTTCTCGCCCTGTTCCTCGGCGCGCTCCTCCAGCCGGCGGCAGGCCTGGCGGACGAAGGAGTCGACGCCGTTGACACTGATCCGCCCGATGTATCCGTCGTCGGCGAGGTCCTCGGGGCGCGGGAACGCCATCGCGGCGACCGCGAGATGGGCGAGTCCGTGCAGGAAGCGGTCGCCGCCGTCGGCGGACGTGCGACGCGCGTAGTCCCCCATCCGCACGGCGAACACCGAGTCCTCGGCCGCGGTCACGGCCATCCCCGCGCGCGGGGACACCTCCAGCACGATCAGGCCGAGTCCGGCGGCGACGGCGTCGGCGAGCCGGGCGAACGCCGGGTCCTCGCGGTGGCGGCGCAGCAGATCGGCGTACTCCTGGTCGCGCGCGGGCTGCAGTTTGGGCTGCAGCCCGAAGGCGACGAGCCGCGCCGCGTCGGCGGCGTCGGCGGGGGTGAGGGGCGCGGACACCGGCGCGGGTCCGGCGTCCGGCTCACTCCACTCGACGTGCTCGCTCACGGGTTCGGCTCCTCGGTGTTCTCGTGGTCGTTCATGTGAGGTCCCGGTCGGCTCATGCCGCCTCCGTACGGTCCGCCGCCATCCCCGCGGCGTCCAGCAGGGCGGTGCCGACGACGAGGTCGGCGCCGCCAAACTCGGGGTCGTCCAGCTCCGTCCCGTCGTCCACGGCGAACAGCAGTTTCTCCTCGCCCTGCCGGTAGGCCGTGCCGACGGCGGGGCTCGCCGCGTGCACGGCCAGCAGCGCCACCAGGTACGGCAGATCGGGATCGGTCCGCCGGGCCTCGGCCAGCAGGCCCGAGAGTCTGCGGGGCGCGTCCGCCGGCAGGTCGAGCAGGTCCGTCGCGGCGGCCAGTTGTTCCTCGCTGAAGCGGCTGTCGTCCGGGGTCGCGATGAGGTCGGGCTCCGGCATCTCCGCGCCCAGGTGCTCCCGCTCCACCGGCGGCGTCAGCAGCAGGTCGACGAGGTCGCCCATCCGCACGGTCGCCGGGGTCCTGAATCCCGTCCCGCGCGCGAAGAACGCGCCGGTGACCCGGGCGGCCTGTTCCAGCGGCAACGGGAGCACGGGGGCGACAAGATGGCCGTAGAGGTCGATCCCCGACGACGTCATGGGTGTGGCGAAGGCCTGCCGGTCCTGTTCGGCGCGGAAGAGAGGGCCGGCCTCCAGGAGGCGGGACTGGAGCTGGGTGTGGCGGCGGATGCAGTCCTTGACGATGTCGACGAGTTCGGCGGCGCGCCGCTTGTTCTCGGCGTCCTCGATCTCGTCGCGGGCCTTGCGGATGTTGGTGAGGATCGCGTTCTCGTGGCGGTAGCGGTCGGCCACGTGGTCGAGGGCCTCGGCGATCATGTCTGGCACGGCGTTGAGCCAGTCCACCGCGCGGACGTTGCGCCGGGTGGCCTCCAGGGCCCGGCGGAGGGTCTCGGAGTACTGGACCGTGCGGTAGCGGGCCTGCTCGGCGGCGAGTTGGGCGTCGGCGAGGCGGCCGCGGCGGATGAGGACCTCGAGCTTGACCTCGGCCGCGATCTGCGCGCTGGTCACGTCGGTGTCGAGCGCTCCGACGAGGACGTTGACCGCCTCGTCCGTGGTCCGCAGATAGACCGTGCCGCCGTAGCCGGGGACCTCCTCGATCAGCTTGAAGTCGTAGTCGCGGCGCACGTAGGTGCCGTCCGCCGCGAAGGTGCCGTACACGGCGCGGAAGCCGCGGTCGACGCTGCCGACGTTGATCAGGTTCTCCAGGACCCAGCGGGCCACGCGCTCGTGCTCGGCGACCGGCCGCTGGGGGGCCTGGGCGGCGATGCGCGGGATGAGACGGGCCACGATCTGGTCGTGGTCGGCACCGGTGTCGAAGTCCATGTTCAGGGTGACGAGGTCGATGGCGGCGAGGGCGATCTCCGCCATGCCGTAGACCGAGTACTCACCGGCGAGGTTGGCCTTGCGCGTGTCGAGGTCGTGAATGGGCGCGGTGCAGGCGAGCGCGCGCAGGCGCCGCGCCAGGCCCTCGTCGGCGGCCGGGCCCGGAGCCGGGCGCGGCGCCGCGCTGAGCTGGGGCGGAACACGGTCCGTCGATGCAGGCGAAGTCACGGTGCACAGAGTAGGTCCTCGGTCTGACAACGACCCAAACGACCGCAGATGCGACCGGGGCCGCGAACGCCGCCACAGGGCCCCGGACGGCCGCCGTCACAAGCCCGCCGGACGGCCTCGGGCATCGCCCTCGCCTGCGGCGCCTTCGCCCACCCGGCGCCGGTACACCTCGACGACCCGCGCCAGCGAGTCCTGCAGATAGACCTCGAGCAGCCGTTCCGCCTCCACCCGGTCGCCGGCCTCCAGGGCCTGGAGGATCTGGCGGTTGCGCATGAGGTACGGCTCGTGCAGTCGGCGCGGGTCGTCGACCAGGTGGAAGCCGAGGCGCAGTTCGGCGAAGACGCTGCGCATCAGCTCGTCGGTGCGGGCGCTGCCGGCCAGGGCGACCAGTTCGCGGTGGAAGTGGATGTTGGCGGTACCCACCACTTTCCAGTCATTCTCGACGGAGGCCACCTGGCCCTCGGTGACGGCAGCCCGCAGTCCGCCCAGGCCGTACGGCGGCTCGCCCAGCCCTCGTACGACGGCGCACTCGACGAGCGCGCGCGTGCGGTAGATGTCCTCGACGTCCTCGACGGTCAGGACCCGGACGAACACGCCCCGGTTCAGCTCGTGGACGAGCAGCCGCTCGTGCGTGAGCAGCCGGAACGCCTCGCGGAGCGTGTTGCGGGAGACCCCGAGCGCCCCGCCGATGCTGTCCTCCGACAGGCGGGTCCCCGGGGGGAAGAAGCCCTCGGCGATACGGCTCCTGAGGATGTCCGAAACCCGCTCGGCCGTGCTGGTGCGCCCCAGGAGGGCGCGGTCGTCGGCCAGTCCCGCCAGCTGCTCTGCCATGCCCGGAATTCAACCGCAGAACACGAGAACGAACCAACGTGAGTATTGAAGGATCGTTCAACGATCCTCTACCTTCCTGTCCACGACACGGCACGGCTCAGTCCCCGCACCCTTCGTCATCCCTCTGCGAGGTGCCCCATGAGCACGACCCCTCCACCACAGGCCACGACCGACGACAAGCGCCCCGCCACCGCCGCCCACGCCCCCGATGACGGGGCGTTCGCCTGGCTGCGCGCCCTCGGGCCGCGTGGCCGCCGCGCCTTCGCCGGCGCGTTCGGCGGCTACGCCCTCGACTCCTACGACTACTTCACGCTGCCACTGAGCATGGTGGCCTTGACGGCGTACTTCGGCCTGGACAACGGCCAGACCGGCCTGTTCACCACGGTCACCCTGGTCGTATCCGCGATCGGCGGGGCGGTCGCGGGGGTCGTGGCCGACCGCATCGGCCGGGTCAGGGCCCTGATGATCACGGTGATCACGTACGCCGTGTTCACGGTCGCCTGCGGCTTCGCGCCGAACTACGAGACTCTGCTCGTCTTCCGCGCCCTGCAGGGCCTCGGCTTCGGCGGCGAGTGGGCGGTCGGCGCGATCCTGGTCGCCGAGTACGCGAGCGCGCGGCACCGGGGCCGCACCCTCGGCGCGATCCAGAGCTCCTGGGCCGTCGGCTGGGGGCTGGCGGCGATCGTCTACACGCTGGTCTTCTCGTTCTTCGACGAGGACGTGGCCTGGCGGGTGATGTTCTGGACGGGCGCGCTGCCCGCGCTGCTCGTGGTGTGGATGCGGCGCCGGGTGAAGGACGCGCCGCAGGCGACCGCCGCACGCGAACAGAGCGCGACGAAGGGATCGTTCCCGGCCATCTTCAAGGGCCCTCTGCTGCGCACGACGCTCTTCGCCGGCCTCCTGTCCACCGGCGTCCAGGGCGGCTACTACACCCTGGCGACCTGGGTGCCGACCTATCTGAAGTCGGACCGGGGCCTGTCGGTGGTCGGCACGGGCGGCTATCTGAGCTTCCTGATCTCGGGCGCGTTCCTCGGCTACCTCACCGGCGGCTACCTCACCGACCGGCTGGGACGGCGCCGCAACATCTGGCTGTTCGCCCTGCTGTCGGCGTTCTGCGTCCTGGCGTACGCCAACATCCCCGACGGCGCCAACACCCTGCTCCTGGTCCTCGGCTTCCCGCTCGGGTTCTGCATGTCGGCGATCTTCAGCGGCTTCGGGTCCTTCCTGAGCGAGCTGTACCCGACGGCGGTGCGCGGCACCGGACAGGGCTTCACGTACAACACCGGGCGCGCCGTCGGCGCAGTCTTCCCCACCACGGTCGGCTTTCTGGCCGACAGCTGGGGTGTGGGCGGTGCGCTGGTCTTCGGCGCACTCGGTTACGGGATCGCCGCCCTGGCGCTGCTGGGGCTGCCGGAGACACGCGGGAAGGAACTGGAGTGAACCGTCCGATCCTCACCGAGGACCGCCTCTCGACCGTCACGGAAGACATCCCGCTGACCCTGGTGGACGAGCACGCGCACGCGTGGAGCCCCGCAAGTGCCCGGACCCGCTTCCGGGAGGGCCTTGCGGGCCCCACGGCCGGGGTCGCGGCGGGCCACACCCAGGTCAACCTGATCTCGGTACCCGCGGACTGGGCGTACGACATGCTGCTCTTCTGCCAGCGCAACCCGAAGCCGTGTCCGGTTCTCGACGTCACCGACGCCGGTGCGTGGACGACCGTCCTGGCCGAGGGCGCCGACCTGCGCACCGATCTGCCGCGCTACCGGGTGTGGGAGCACGGCGAGCTGGTGGACGAGCCGACGGATGTGCGCGCGTACTGGCGCGAGGACCTGGTGTCGTTCCTGATCGGCTGCAGCTTCACCTTCGAGTGGGCGCTGTCCGGGGCGGGCGTCCCGATCCGCCACCTCGAACAGGGACGCAACGTCCCGATGTACGTGACGAACCGGCAGTGCCGGCCGGCGGGCAGGCTGCACGGCCCGATGGTGGTGTCGATGCGTCCGGTGCCGCCGCGGCACCTGGCGGCCGCCATCCGGGAGAGCAGTCTGCTGCCGGCGGTGCACGGCAGCCCCGTACACTGCGGCGATCCGTCGGGACTGGGCATCGACGACCTCGGCCGGCCCGACTTCGGCGACCCGGTGGACGCCGAACCGGACGACATCCCGGTGTTCTGGGCCTGCGGTGTGACCCCGCAGGCCGCGGTGATGGCCTCGCGCCCGCCGTTCGCCCTCACCCACGCACCGGGGCAGATGTTCCTGACCGACGCCCGCGACGAGCAGTACCGCGTGGCCTGAGCAGGACGCACGCAGGAATGGCGCGTGCAGGAACGGCGCGTGCAGGAATCAGGAAGGAACCATGACCTCGATCGATCTGAACGCCGACCTCGGTGAGGGCTTCGGCCGCTGGCAGCTGACCGACGACGAACGACTGCTGTCCGTCGTGACGAGCGCCAATGTGGCCTGCGGCTTCCACGCCGGGGACGCGGCCACCATGCGGCGGGTGTGCGAGCTGGCGGCCGAGCGGGGCGTGACGATCGGCGCGCAGGTCTCCTACCGCGACCTGGCCGGGTTCGGGCGGCGCGCCATGGACGTGCCGCCCTCCGAACTGGCCGCCGAGGTCGCCTACCAGATCGGCGCCCTGGAGGTTTTCGCCCGGGCGGCGGGCGCTCGCGTGGCGTACGTGAAGCCGCACGGCGCGCTCTACAACCGGGTCGCGCACGACGAGCAGCAGGCCGGCGCGGTGGTCGACGGGGTGCTGCTCGCGGACGCCACGCTGCCCGTGCTCGGGCTGCCGGGCTCGCGTCTGCTGGACGCGGCCCGGAAGGCGGGGCTGCCGGCCGTCACGGAGGCGTTCGCGGACCGCGCGTACACCGAGCAGGGCACGCTCGTGCCGCGTGGTCTGGACGGGGCCGTGGTCACCGATCCGGTCGCCGTCGTCGAACGGTCGGTGAGCCTGGCCCGTTCCGGCACGGTCGCCTCCGCCGCGGGGTCGGTCATCGAGGTACGCGCGCGTTCCCTGTGCCTGCACGGCGACACGCCCGGCGCGGTGGAACTGGCGCGCCGGGTCCGGCGCCGACTGGAGGCGTCAGGGGTGCGTGTGGAGGCCTTCGCATGAGCCTGCGTGTCCTGCCGGTCGGCGACGACGCCCTGCTCGTCGAGGTGGCCTCGGGCGCCGAGGCGGAGGCCCTGCACGCGGAGCTGGTACGCCGTCGCGCGGCCGGCCTGCTGACGGCCCGGGAGATCGTCCCGGCGGCCCGGACAGTGCTCCTGGACGGTGTGCGCGACCCGGTCCGTCTGACGTCCGAACTGACGGCTGCCGACATCCCGCCCGCTCCCCCGCGGGCGCACGAGGTGATCGAGCTGCCGGTACGCTACGACGGCCCCGACCTCGCGGACGTCGCCGCCCACTGGGGTGTCTCCGCGCGCGAGGTGGTCCGTATCCACGCGGACACCGAGTTCCGGGTCGCGTTCTGCGGCTTCGCACCGGGCTTCGGCTATCTCACCGGGCTGCCCCCGCGCTACGACGTCCCACGCAGGGCCACGCCGCGCACCGCGGTGCCGCCGGGCTCGGTGGCGCTGGCGGGGCCGTACACGGGTGTGTACCCGCGTTCGTCGCCGGGCGGCTGGCAGCTGATCGGCAGCACGGACGTGGTGCTGTGGAACCACGCGCGCGTACCGGCCGCGTTGCTCTCGCCCGGCACGCGCGTGCGTTTCGTCGCGGCGGAACCGGCGGGTGCCGGGTGACCGACCGCGCTCTCTCCGTCGTCCGCGCGGGGGTCCTCACCACCGTGCAGGACCAGGGGCGGCCCGGACACGCCCACCTCGGCGTGCCCCGCTCCGGCGCGCTGGACGCGCCCGCCGCTGCCCTCGTCAACCGGCTCGTCGGCAACCCTCCCGGGGCGGCGGTCCTGGAGACCACCGTCAACGGCTGCGCGCTGCGGCCCCGTTCCGCCGTGACCGTCGCGGTCGGGGGCGCGCCCTGCCCGGTGACGGTCAACGGACGCCCGGCCGCCTGGGGAGCCCCCCTGCGGCTGCCCGCCGGGGCGGTCCTCGATGTCGGATCCGCCGTCTCCGGGCTGCGCAGTTACGTCGGTGTGTCCGGCGGCGTGACCGTCGAACCGGTCCTCGGCAGCCGCTCCACGGATCTGCTCTCGGGACTCGGCCCCGAACCCCTCACGGACGGCATGGTCCTGCCTCTGGGCCCCGAACCCGCCGCGCACACGCGCGTGGACGTCGCCCCGCAGGCCGCTCCCCCGGCCGAACTCGTCCTCCGGGTCACGCTCGGCCCGCGCGACGACTGGTTCACGCCGGACGCCGTGCGCGTCTTCACCACGCGCGCGTACCGCGTGTCCCCGGCGAGCAACCGCATCGGTCTGCGCACCGAGGGCCCCGTCCTGGAACGCGCCCTGCCCGGCGAACTGGCCAGCGAGGGCATGGTCCTGGGCGCCGTCCAGGTGCCCCCCAACGGCCAGCCGGTGGTGTTCCTCGCCGACCATCCGACCACCGGTGGCTACCCGGTGATCGGGGTCGTCCGCACGACCGACCTCCCGGCCGCCGCCCAGGCGGTACCGGGCACACCGGTCCGTTTCGTGGCGGTACGACGCCTGTGACGACGTCGGACCGCCAAACGGCACCCTGATCCCCAAAGGGGCGCGGGGCTGTGTCGATATGCGGCTCCGCCGCGTGGGCGCGACCAGCCACTACGGACCCGCAGGTGATGCGCTGCACTTCCGGCGGAGCGCTCAGGCGGCGTCCGGTTGTGGTTCGGTCGCCGACAGGGCTGCCAGGGCCGCGGAGACCGCCGCCGACGCCCGCAGGTCGAGCCGGGCGCTCGTCCCCCGCGCGCGGTGGCGCATCTCGTCGGCGGCCAGCCGGAGCAGCTGGGGCAGCAGGTCGGTGCAGCGCCGGGCCACCCAGCCGGTGCCCGCCGTCGCCAGCCACCACAGGCTCGCCGAGGTCGTCGGCGCCGGGAACTCCGGCTCGGGCGAGGGCGCGGGTCCGGTGGCAAGGCCCTCCTCGGCCAGCAGCGCGTGGAAGCGCACGGCCAGTTGCCGGTGCCCCCGCTCGCCCGGGTGCAGCCGGTCCGCGCTCCACATCGCGCGGTCCGTCAGCCAGGCGCCCTCGGCCGCGTGCAGATGGACGGCTCCGTAGCGTTCGGACAGCGCGTGGACGAGTGTGTTGACCGCGCGCTGGCGCCGGGCCAGCGGACGGGCGAGGGCTCCGGGCAGGCCGAGCATGGCGCCCGGGTCGGGCAGGCACGCGGTGAGCAGAACCGCGCCCTGCTCGGCGAAGGCGGCGTACACCGTGTCGAGCCGGGCGGCGACGGCGTGGATGTCGAACGTGCAGCGCAGGGTGTCGTTGACGCCCACGACGACGCCCACCACGTCGGGCCGCAGCTCCAGCCCGGCCGGAAGCTGCCGCTCCAGCACGTCCCGCGTCTGCGCCCCGCTGACCGCGAGGTTCGTGAACTCCACGGACCCCGCGGACCCCACGGACCCCACGGACTCCTCGCCGAGCCCTCCGGCGAGCAGCGCGGCCCAGCCGCGCCACCCGTCACCGGCCGGGTCGCCCACCCCCTCGGTGAGGGAGTCACCGAGGGCGACGAAACGGACGCGTCTCATCCGACCCCTCCGGTCACGACGGAACGCACCCGTACCGTCGCGTCGTGCGCCGCCAGGAACGCCGCCACCGACGTCCCCCACCCGAAGCACTCCGCACGCGCGCGTGCCGCCTCCCTGCGCTCGGCCACGGACCGCTCCAGAAGGCTCTCCACCGCGTCCGCGAAGGCGGCGCCGCGGTCGGCCGCGACCGCGCCCGCCTCGCCGATCACCTCGGGCAGCGCCGAGGACGCGCTGACGACCACCGGTGTCCCGCAGGCCATCGCCTCCAGGGCGGCCAGCCCGAACGTCTCCGCGGGCCCCGGAGCCAGGCACACGTCGGCGGAGGCCTGCAGCGCGCCCAGGGCACCCCGGTCCGCGACGTGCCCCAGGAAGGTCACCGGCAGCCCGCGCTCCCGGGCCCGCTGCTCCAGGCGCGGCCGCAGCGGCCCGTCCCCTGCGATCACCATGACCGCCCGCACACCCCGCCCCACCAGCGCCTCCAGGGCGTCCAGCGCGGTACCGGGCCGCTTCTCCACGGACAGCCGGGTGCAGGTGACCAGCAGGACCTCGTCCTCGCGCGCGTGCCTGGCCCGTACGGCTGCGTCGTACAGCGAGGGATGCCGGGCGACGAGGTCGACGCCGAGCGGGGCGCGCACCACGTTCCGCGCCCCGATCCGTACGAACTCCCGTTCGGCGAACTCCGTGGTGCACACCACGCGCGCGTACGTGTGCGCCGTACGGATGTTGAGCGCGTCGGCGGTGCGCCGGGCGGCGGCCTCGGACAGGCCCCAGGTGCGCAGCACGCCGTCGGCGGTCTCGTGGGAGACCATCACGGCGGGGACGCGGGCGCGCCGTGCCCACTTGCCGGTCCAGCGCAGCGTCGTACGGTCGGAGACCTCCAGGCGGTCGGGGGCGAGGTCCTCCAGGAGGCGGGCGAGACGGCGTTTGTCGGTGAGGACGCGGTAGCCGCCGGTGCCGGGCAGGAGCGGTCCGGGCAGGGTGATCACGCGGCCCTGTTCGGTGTCGCGGTCGCCCGCCCGCTCGCCCGGCACGATCAGGACGGGTTCGTGACCGGCCTCGCGGTAGCCCTTGCCGAGTTCGCGCAGAGCGGTGCGCAGCCCGCCCGAGGCGGGGGCCACGAAGTTGGCCAGGCGGACGATCCGCAGCGGCCCGCCGCCCACACCGCCACCGGTCGGCCCGCCGCTCATGCCGCCACCACCAGGCGGCGCGCGGCCAGCACGTCCCCGTAGTGCCCGATGAGCTGGTCGCCGACGGCGGCCCAGGTGCGCCCCTCGACCGTGGCGCGCCCGGCGTCGCCGTACGCGGTCCGCAGGGCGGGGTCGGCGGCCAGGGTCGCCACCGCGTCCCGTACGGCGGTCGCGTCACGCGGCGGGAAGAGCAGGCCGGTGCGGCCGTGGGCGACCAGGTCCAGCGGGCCGCCGGCGGCGGGCGCGACGACCGGCACACCGCTGGCCATCGCCTCCTGCACGGTCTGGCAGAACGTCTCGAAGGGGCCCGTGTGCACGAAGACGTCCAGGGAGGCGAAGATCCGGGCCAGGTCGTCGCCGGTCCGGCGGCCGAGGAAGACCGCGCCGGGCAGGGCCTCGTCGAGGTGGGCGCGGCTGGGCCCGTCGCCCACCACCACGACCCGTACACCGTCCAGCCCGCACACCCCGGACAGCAGTTCGACCTGCTTCTCGGGGGCGAGGCGGCCGACGTAGCCGACGATCAGTTCGCCGTTGGGGGCGAGTTCGCGGCGCAGGGTCTCGTCGCGGTGCTCGGGGCGGAAGCGGACGGTGTCCACACCGCGCTGCCACAGCTTGACCCGGGGTATGCCGTGCGTCTCCAGGTCGTGCAGGGCGGCGCTGGAAGGGGCCAGGGTGAGGTCGGCGGCGGCGTGGACGGAGCGGATGCGCCGCCAGGCGGTGGCCTCGCCGATGCCCATGTAGGTGCGGGCGTATCCGGCCAGGTCGGTCTGGTAGACGGCGACGGCGGGGATGCCGAGTTTGGCGGCGGCCGCCATGCCGCGTACGCCGAGGACGAAGGGGCTGGCCAGGTGGACCACGTCGGCGCGGTGCTCGGCCATGGCCGCGGCGACGCGCCGGCTGGGGAGGGCGACGCGGACCTGGGGATAGCCCGGGAGCGGGAGGGAGGGGACACGGACGACGGGGCACGGCGCACAGGCGTCGGGCCCGGTACCGGCCGCGGTGGCCGGTGCGACGACGAGCGGAGAGTGACCGCGATCTACGAGGTGCCGGGCGGTCTGGAGCGCGCAGTGAGCCACGCCGTTCACGTCGGGGGGAAAGGATTCGGTCACGATGACGACACGCATACCGGTGTTGTCGCCGCCTTGGACGTGGCCGCGTCAACGTGGATCTTTCCTGACGACAAACGTCCCATGAGCGTTGCGCTGCGCGCGCCGGCGCACTCCGAACGGCCCGCGCCGCCGGTGCCCGAGCAGGTCAGACGGTGTCCATGCCCGCCTGACCCGTGGGTCATCCGGTGTTCACCGGGCGGGCGTGCGTCGGCCGCTCCGGCGGCGCCGGGCCGGTCGTGTGTCTACATCGCCGAGGCCGCGTCCGGTCCGATCCGGCTGCGTACGGCCGTCTGGACCTCGGCCTCCTCGGCGGGGTCGGCAGCGAGCCGCCGGAGGCGTTCCACGACCCGGGCGTCGCCGGTCTCGGCGTGCCGGGCGGCGATCTCCCGGGTGGCCTCCTCGCAGTCCCACAGGCATTCGACGGCGAACCCGGTGGCGAAGGAGGGGTCGGTGGCGGCGAGGGCGCGGGCGCAGCGCCCGCGGAGATGGGAGGAGGCCGTCTCGCGGTAGATATGGCGCAGCAC
Source organism: Streptomyces sp. T028 (assembly GCF_048159505.1). Taxonomy (NCBI): domain Bacteria; kingdom Bacillati; phylum Actinomycetota; class Actinomycetes; order Kitasatosporales; family Streptomycetaceae; genus Streptomyces; species Streptomyces sp. T028. The sequence continues at coordinate 100,023 of NZ_JBLRVZ010000008.1, read as the reverse complement.
GGGGGCCGCGCAGACGATACCGAGGCGTCCGGCGCCGTCGACGAGGGTCCACAGGGTCGGTGCGTCGCAGCCTTCGCCGCGTACGGCCTCGCGCAGGGCTCCGAGGACGAGGTCTCTGTCCCTGCTGCCGCCCCGGCAGGCGAGCATGCGGCCCGCGGCGGCGCCGAGGGCGTCGGGCCGGTGGGCCCAGCCGCGGGCCCGCTCGACGGCGGCGATGCTGCGCATGCGTTCGAAGGCGTCGACGGCGGCCTCCACGACGGGTGTGGAGCCGGTGGTCACGGCCTGCTCGACCAGGACCAGGGCATCGGGGTCGTTGCAGTCGGCGAGGTAGCGCAGGGCGGTACACCGGGCGCCGTCGGTACCGTCCTTGGCGGCCTGCACGATCTCCGGCCGGTCCTCGGGGCCGGCCACGGCGCTGAGACAGCGGGCGGCGGGGACATGGAGGGCCGCGCCGCGCTCCAGGCCCTGTTGGGCCCACTCGAAGACGGCCCGGACGCTCCAGCCGGGGCGTGGTCCGCTGGGACTCATCTGGCGTTGCCAGCGGTCGAAACAGCCGGCTTCCTGGGCGGCACGCACGCGTGTGGAGACGTATTCGCGGGGATCCTCGGCCCATAGCCGCCAGGGTCGTGGCTCGAAGGCGTCCCGTACGGCGGCGGCCAGTTCGGCCTCGCCCTCGGTGTCGGTGGCGAAGCGGGCGAGCACGGGTGCGGCGAGGGCGCGCAGCCCGGCGTCGTCGTCGCGCAGGGCGAGCTCGTCCAGGGCCCAGGCCCAGTTCGCGCCCGTGGTCGCGTACCTGCGCAGCAGTTCGAGGGCGTCCCGCCGGCCGTAGGAGGCGAGATGGCCCAGGACGGCCAGGGCAAGGCCCGTGCGTGACTCCTCGGTGTCGAAGGCGTCCTCGACGTCGAAGAGATGCGCCTCGATCTCGTCCAGTTCGCCGCTGAGGTCGAGGTAGAGACGGGCGTAGTAAAGGGAGCGGTTCTCCACCTGCCAGTCGTGGCGTGGATCGCGCAACACACAGTGGTTCAGTGCCGCGAGCGCTTCGGCGCGCGGGGCGGTGAGCGCGTGCAGCGTACCGTCGCCTCGGCCCCTCTGAAGGAGGCCGAGCAGGGTTCCGCTGGGCGCTATGACCGGATCGAACATGGGAAACAGCCTCACATCAAGCGTCGACGCAACCGGGGACGTGCACTACCTGGCCGCGTGACAACACGTCGGGGCGCCCGCCGTTTCCTGCTTGCTGTAGACCATCTTCCTCTGCCTCTCGTCGGTGGCCCATGCGGACCGCATCACGGCCCGCGCGGTGCGGCAACACCTGCCCAGCCATCGCGTCCGTGAATCACGTCGTCATGATGACCCGGCTGTTCAGCCTGCCGCGACCGATATTTCCGGCGGCCCCGTACCGCCTCCCCCGTGGTCGTTGATTTACCTGGTCAGGAACTTCGTATTACCTGATCGGAAGCCGTCGGCTCGACGGGCTAGGAGCCGCCCGCCGCGTGCGCGCCGAACAGTTCCAGCAGCTCGGCCCTCGCGAACATCCGGGCCGTGTCGACGGCCGACGGGGTGCCCGCGGACGGGTCGGCGCCCGCCTCCAGAAGGACCTTGATCACATCCGTCTCGCCCTTGAAGGCGGCCCCGGCGAGCGGGGTCTGCCCTCGGTCGTTGATCCGGTCGGCCTCGGCGCCACGGGCCAGCAGGGCCCGGACCGCGTCGGCGTGGCCGTGATAGGCGGCGAGCATCACGAGACAGTCGCCGCGGTCGTTGGTGAGGTTGGCCGGAACGCCCGCGTCGACATACGCCACGAGCTCCTCGGTCCGCCCCTGCCGGGCGAGATCGAAGATCTTGGTCGCCAGCTCCACGACCTCGGGGTCGGGGGCTTCAGTCATCGGCCTGGACCGCCTCTCACTCACAACTCGGGTCAACCGTTCAGGTGAATCGTCAGCGTACTGGCTCGTCGGGCACATGGGCGGTCCCCTCCGAGGCAAAGATCACGGAGCGACCCGTTCGCCGCAATTCTCCTGCTCAGGCAGCCAGGCAGACATTCCGCCAGTCGGGGGAAATCTGCGGAAAATCACCCGGTTGCACCTTTTATCGTATGGATACATCCTGTGATCCTGGAAGTACTCATGGTGACTGTCCCCACGAACCAGGAGATCTCAAATGATCCTGTCCATCTCAGGCGTCGTCCTGCTCGGCATCATCGTCTTCCTGTTCTTCCGGAAGGACGGACTGAAGGCGTCGCACGCGTGCGTCTCGGCCCTGTTCGGCTTCTACCTGGCGAGCACGGCCATCGCCCCGAGCATCAAGGCGGGCGGCGAGAGCCTGGCCGGTCTGCTCGGCGGCATCAAGTTCTGACGTCGCCCGTCCCGCCGAACACCATTTCCGTACGCACGATCAGGAGACAGCAGTGGCCCGGCGCCCCCTCCCCCGCATCCTGAGCACAGGCAGCGCGCAGATCGCCCGGAGCCGGGAGCTGGCTCGGACGGCGGCCGACAGCGCCACCGACGTCCTGCATCCACTGATCACGATCACGCGCGGTCTGCGCCGACTGGCCTCGGCCGGGCGGCGCAGATGGGCCGAGACCCCCAAGGACAAGCGCGGCCCGCTGCTGTTCCTGGTGGCCTCGCTGATCCTGGTGGTGGCGCTCGTGCCGTACGGCCCGCTGCTCGCCGTCATCACCCTGATGGCGGCGGCGGCCTGGCAGGGCCGGGACCGCACCCCACCGGCTCCCGACGGCCCCGACGAGTCGCAGACCCAGCGGCTCCAGTCGCTGTACGAGGCCCTGGTCCCGTACTTCTCGACGGCCGAGGACCCTTCTCCCCTCTACGCACACGGCGGCGAGTGGGAGAAGGCCTTCCCGGCATACGAGTTCGACGCCTCGGCCCGCGTCACCCAGCTCGTGATCCGCTACCCCGCCTACTTCCCGGACGGCGAGGCCGAGCCCCGCGCGCGGGTCGAGCTGCTGCTCACCGCCAAGGCGGGCCGCGGCCGCGAGTACCTCTTCACCTGGGACGAGGAGGGCAACGAACTCACGGTCGACGTCCTGGCCCCGCTCCCCACCGACATCGCCGCCCAGCGCTTCGTCACCGCGCCCGGCGAGACGGTCCTCGGCTTCACCGACCCCATCCGCGTCCAGCGCACGCTCCCCCTCACCTACGGCGAGGAACAGCGTGACGTCCCGCCGGTCGTCTGGCGCACCGGCGTCCGCTCCACCGAGCCGCATCTGCTGGTGGTCGGCCAGCCCGGCAGCGGCACCTCCACCCTGCTGCGCTCCATCGCGCTCCAGGCCCTCCAGTACGGAGACGTCCTGATCGTCGAGGGCGGCGGCACCGGCGAGTACGCCTGCCTCAGCGGCCGGGACGGTGTCCTGGGCGTCGAGGTCGGACTCGCCGGGGCGCTGACCGGCCTGGAGTGGGCGGCCCAGGAGACCGAGCGCCGGCTGGTCGAGGCCAACCAGGCCCGTCAGGCGGGGCAGGCTCCGCCGGACGACACCAAGCGCCCGCTGTGGATCCTCCTCGACCGGCCCACCGCCTTCACCCCGCTCGCCGAGGCCGACGGGCGCAAGGATCCGCAGTCGCTGCTCCAGGTGCCCCTGCGGCACGGTCGCGCGGCCTCGGTGACCGTGGTCGTGGCCGAGCAGTTCGACTGCGTGGACCTGCTGAGCGACGCCGTACGGCAGCACACGCGCGCGCGTGTCGTGCTCGGGCCCGCCTCGGCCGGGCGGCTGGCCGCCGTGCTCGGGGCTCCTCCGCACACCACGCCCGTCGAGCAGGTTCCGCCGGGGCGGGGGTATGCGCGGCTGGGGGCGGGGCCGGTGCACCGGCTTCAGGTGCCGGCCACTCCGGATCCGTACGACGACGCGACGAGTGAGGTGCAGCGGCGGGCGGTGCTGGAGTTGTTGCCGCCGCGGAGTACTCCTGCGGATGCGGAGCCGGTGGCGGTGCCGGTGGAGGCGGTTGTCGTGGCCGAAGCCTGAGAAGTCGGCGCTGGTGGTGGGGGGTGGGTTTCACTCGCCCGCGCCGGCGGGGTGCCGCTGCGCCCACCCGTGCCGCCCCCGCGGCACGATTGCCCGCAGCTACGGGGCCTCAAGCAGCACCCACTGCCGGGCGAGCACCAACCCGCAGCACGAATCCCCGCAGCTACGGGGCCTCAAGCAGCACCCACTGCCGGGCGAGCACCAACCCGCAGCACAATTCCCCGCAGCTACGGGGCCTCAAGCAGCACCCACTGCCGGGCGGGCACCGACCCCGCAGCACGAATCCCCGCAGCTACGGGGCCTGAAGCAGCACCGGCGGCCGGGTGGGCAACAACCCAGCAGCGGTATGGAACAGCAGTCGCTGCCCGGTGGGCAACGACCCAGCAGCGCGACTGACCGCAGCTTCGGGGCATGGAGCAGCGGCCGCTGATGGGGGGCGCTAAGCCACGAACGTGCGTGGTGCTTCGCCGCCCGCCGTGCCTCCGTTCTGGACGATCTTTGCCGCCGCCGCCAAGCGGGCTGCCGCTTCGTCCGCCACCGCTCCGCCCACCGTGAACGGCAGGCGGACGTATCCCTCGAAGGCGCCGTCCACACCGAAGCGCGGGCCCGACGGGACGCGGACGCCGACCCGCTCCCCGGCCTCCGCGAGGCGGGAGCCGGACAGGCCGCCGGAACGGACCCACAGGGTCAGTCCGCCCTTCGGTACGGCGAACTCCCAGTCGGGCAGCTCCCGTCGCAGCGCCGCGACCAGCGCGTCCCGGTTCTCCACGGCCTGCGTGCGCCGCAGGTCGACCGCCTGCTCCCAGCCGCCGGTGCTGAACAGCCAGTTCACCGCGAGCTGCTCCAGCACGGGGGTGCCCAGATCGGCGTAGGCGCGGGCCGCGACCAGGCTGCGGATGACGTCCGGAGCCGCCCGCACCCAGCCGATGCGCATCCCCGCCCAGAACGCCTTGCTCGCCGAGCCGACCGTGATCACCGTCGACCCGGCGGGATCGAACCCGCACACCGGCCGGGGCATCTCGACGTCCTCGTCGAGCCACAGCTCCGTCATCGTCTCGTCGGCGACCAGCACGGTCCCGGCGGACCGAGCGGCCTCCACCAGTCGCCGCCGCTGCTCCTCGTCGGCCAGCGCGCCGGTCGGGTTGTGGAAGTCGGCGACGACGTACGCGATCCGCGGCGCGGCCTCGCGCAGCACCTGGCGCCAGCGGTCCATGTCCCAGCCGGCGAGTCCCTCGGCCATGGCGACGGGCACCAGCCGGGCACCCGCCTCCCGCATGAGCTGGAGGATGTTGGCGTAGGAGGGCGACTCGACGGCGATGCGCTCGCCGCGCCCGCCGAAGAGATGACAGATGGCGTCGATGGCGCCCATGGCACCGGTCGTCACCATGATCTGCTCGGGCATCGTCGGGATCCCGCGCGCGGTGTAGCGGTCGGCGATCATGGAGCGCAGCGCGGGCAGGCCGGCCGGATAGTCGCCATGTGTATGGGCGTACGGGGGCAGTTCCTCAAGGGCTCCCGTGACCGCGCGGGTGAGCCAGGGCTCGGGTGCCGGGAGGGCCGCGCAGCCCAGGTCGATCATCGAGCCGAGGGCCTCCGGCGGCAGCGGTTCCAGGCCGCGCGCCGGCAGCGGGTTGCCCGCCGGGACGGCCGTCCAGCTGCCGGCCCCGCGCCGGGACTCCAGGAAGCCCTCCGCGCGCAGCGCCTCGTAGGCGGCGGCGACCGTCGTACGGCTCACGGAGAAGGACAGGGCCAGTTCGCGTTCGGCGGGCAGCCGCGCGGCCACCGGGACCCGGCCCTCCAGGACGAGCAGCCGGATGCCGTCGGCGAGCGCCCGGTAGGCGGGCGGGCGGCGGGTGCCCGGGCCCGCCGGGCGGTCCTGCTGGGACCTGAGCAGCCGAGCGAGCTGGGCGGCCCCCACCGCGGAGGTCCACTGCGCCATGGTTACCAGTCCACCTTCCCCGAATTGGCCATGGATGACGATTTCTTCCAAGCCACAGAGTGTCACGAGTCAGGCCACTCTCACCACCAGGGGGCTTCCCTTGTCCACACCGACGTCCACACCAACGTCCACACCGCCCCGGTCCACCAGGGGACCTCTCCTTCGACGACTGCTCCAGCTGTACGCCGGTCTCGCCCTCTACGGCGCCAGCGCCGCCCTGCTCGTAGAGGCGGGCCTCGGCCTGGAACCCTGGGGTGTGCTCCACCAGGGCCTGGCCGAACGCACCGGTCTGACGATCGGTGTCGTGTCGATCGTCGTGGGCGCGGTGGTGCTGCTGCTGTGGATCCCGCTGCGCCAGCGGCCCGGCCTCGGCACGGTCTCCAATGTCTTCGTCATCGGTCTCGCGATCGACGGCACCCTGGCAGTGGTCCCCGAGGTGCACGTCCTGGCCGTACGCGTTCCTCTCCTGGTCGCCGGTGTCGTGCTCAACGGGTTGGCCACCGGCCTGTACATCGCGGCCGCCTTCGGCCCGGGTCCGCGCGATGGCCTGATGACGGGCCTGCACCAGCGCACCGGCCGCTCGATCCGGCTCATGCGGACGGCGATCGAGGTGGCCGTCGTCGTGACCGGTTTCACGCTCGGCGGCACCGTCGGCATCGGCACCCTTGTCTACGCGCTGTCCATCGGTCCCCTCGCCCAGTTCTTCCTGCGGGTGTTCGCCGTTCCGAAGGCATCCGGCGGCAGCACGGTCGTTGCCACGGGGACACCCCATGGGGCGATACTGCGCAGGTGACCACCCCCATACGCCACCCCTACCTCGACCATCCGGGCCCCATCCCGTTCGCTCACCGCGGCGGGGCCGCGGACGGTCTGGAGAACACCGTGGCGCAGTTCCGGCGCGCGGTGGAGACGGGTTACCGCTACATCGAGACCGATGTGCACGCCACCCGGGACGGCAAGCTCGTCGCCTTCCACGACGGGACGCTGGACCGGGTGACCGACGGCGCCGGCCGTATCGCCGACCTGCCGTGGGCGGACGTACGCCACGCGCGCGTGGCGGGCAAGGAGCCGGTGCCCCTCTTCGAGGAGCTGCTGGAGACCTTCCCCGATGTGCGCTGGAACGTGGACATCAAGGCGGAACCGGCGCTGCATCCCCTGCTCAACCTCATCGCCCGCACCGGTACCTGGGACCGGATCTGCGTGGGTTCGTTCTCCGAGGCCCGGGTCGTGCGCGCCCAGCGGCTGGCCGGGCCGCGCCTGGCGACGTCGTACGGCACCCGGGGTGTGCTCAATCTGCGGCTGCGGTCCTGGGGGGTGCCCGCGGCGCTGCGGCCCTCGGCGGTGGCCGCGCAGGTGCCCGAGACCCAGTCGGGCATCCAGGTCGTGGACCGGCGCTTCGTGCGGACCGCCCACGCGCGCGGGCTGCAGGTGCACGTGTGGACCATCAATGATCCCGATGCCATGCACCGGCTCCTGGACCTGGGAGTCGATGGCATCATGACCGATCACATCGACACGTTGCGCAAGGTCATGGAGGACCGGGGCGTCTGGGTCTGACCCGCCGCACACCGTCATCGAAAGCCTTCGCACCAGCGGGAAGCGAGGGCACGGGTGGGCACCGACACCGTGCGGACGGCGGGGTCCGACGAGGCCGCCGGGCGGCGGCGCGAGCAGCGCGGCTGGTACTTCTACGACTGGGCGTGCTCCGTCTACTCGGCGAGCGTCCTCACCGTGTTCCTGGGGCCTTATCTGACGTCCGTCGCCAAGGAGGCGGCGGACGCCGACGGGTATGTGCATCCGCTCGGCATACCGGTGCGCGCGGGGTCGTTCTTCGCGTACTCCGTGTCCCTGTCGGTGGTCCTGGCGGTGGTGGTGATGCCCCTGGTGGGCGCCGCCGCCGACCGCACGGGGCGCAAGAAACCGCTGCTGGGTGTCACCGCCTATGTGGGCGCCACGGCCACCACCGGCATGTTCTTCCTGGGCGGCGACCGCTATCTGCTCGGCGGGGTGCTGCTGGTCGTGGCGAACGCGTCCATGTCGGTCGGCACCATGCTCTACAACTCCTATCTCCCGCAGATCGCCCCGCCCGAGGAACGCGACGCGGTCTCGTCGCGCGGCTGGGCCTTCGGGTACGCGGCCGGTTCGCTGATGCTGGTCGTGAACCTGGTCCTCTATCTCGCCCACGACTCCTTCGGCGTCTCGGAGTCGACGGCCGTGCGCATCTGTCTGGCCTCGGCGGGCGTGTGGTGGGGCGGCTTCGCGATCATCCCGCTGCGGCGACTGCGCGACCGGGGCCAGGCCGAGCCGGCGGCCGTGCGGGAGGCGACGGCTCCGGGACTGCGCCAGCTCGCGGCGACGCTCCGCGACATGCGCCGCCACCCCCTCACCCTCTCCTTCCTCCTCGCGTACCTCATCTACAACGACGGCATCCAGACCGTGATCTCCCAGGCGTCGGTCTACGGCTCCGAGGAACTCGGCCTCGGCCAGTCCACGCTCATCGGCGCCGTGCTGCTGGTGCAGGTGCTGGCCATCGCCGGCGCCTTGACCATGGGGCGGCTGGCCCGGACGTACGGCGCGAAGCGGACGATCCTCGGCTCACTGGTGGCCTGGACGCTCACGCTGGGGGCCGGGTACTTCCTGCCGGCCGGGGCCCCGGTGGGCTTCTTCCTGCTGGCCGCCGCGATCGGACTGGTCCTGGGCGGCAGCCAGGCGCTCTCCCGGTCCCTGTTCTCCCACCTCGTCCCGCCGGGCAAGGAGGCCGAGTACTTCTCCGCGTACGAGATGAGCGACCGCGGGATGAGCTGGCTCGGGCCGCTGCTGTTCGGGGTCACGTACCAGCTCACCGGAAGTTATCGGGACGCGATCATCTCCCTGGTGGCCTTCTTCGTCGTGGGGTTCCTGCTGCTCGCGCGGGTTCCGGTGCGGCGGGCGATCGGTGCCGCCGGAAATCCGGTGCCCGAGAAGATTTAGCGCTCAAGGCGAAAGGGCGGTAGTGTACGCGTTTGGCCTGCCAGGCGTACCGTTACTGCGCGTCAAAGATGCCGAAACGCTGGGTGACATCTCCTTTCAGATGTGACAAACCGGGCGCCGGTGGGTACTGCACTGGTTGACAAGGCTGCGGCTACGACGGCGACGCATGACCCGGAACGGGACTCGGAACGGGAATCTTTACCGCCGACCGGACGTTGACCGGATGACGACGACAGCGACACCTGTCCTGTGGGCGACAAGCCCGGGAGGCACGATTCATGAGTGAGCGAGCTCTTCGCGGCACGCGCCTCGTGGTGACCAGCTACGAGACGGACCGCGGCATCGACCTGGCCCCGCGCCAGGCCGTGGAGTACGCATGCGAGAAGGGGCACCGGTTCGAGATGCCCTTCTCGGTCGAGGCGGAGATCCCGCCGGAGTGGGAGTGCAAGGTCTGTGGCGCCACTGCACTCCTCGTGGACGGCGACGGCCCTGAGGAGAAGAAGGCCAAGCCCGCGCGTACGCATTGGGACATGCTGATGGAGCGGCGGACCCGCGAGGAACTCGAAGAGGTCCTCGAGGAGCGGCTGGCCGTTCTGCGGTCCGGGGCGATGAACCTTGCGGTGCATCCCCGGGACAGCCGCAAGTCGGCCTAGCGGGAAAGCTTGGAATTTCAGCGCACGCACATGACCGCGGGCGCCGTACGTGAAATACGTACGGCGCCCGCGGTCGTTGTGTTACTGCTCGTCCCTGATGACCTCGCCCTGGACCACCTTGCCGTCCGGGCGGTGGATGCGGGCCTGCTGGAAGGCGTCGCCCAGGGAGCCGGGGGTGGCGGTGGCGAGGAGTTTGCGTTCGGCGTAGGCGCTGAGGGCCTTCTGGACCGGCGGGAGCAGGAGGAGCAGGCCTGCGGCGTCGGAGATCAGGCCCGGGATCATCAGGAGCAGGCCGCCCAGCATCATCAGGCCGTTGCCTGAGCCCTTCGACGGGGAGCCGCCTCGCTGGAGGGCCTCGTTCAGGTTCCGGAAGGCTCGGCGGCCCGCGCGCTTGATGACCACGGAGCCGAGGACGAAACCGGCGACGAGGAGCAGGAAGACCACGAACCCGCTCGTCGCGGCCGCGACCGTGGACAGCAGCCAGATCTCCAGCACGAGCCACGCGGCGAGCCCCAGGGGCAGGAACGTCCGCAGGCGCGAGCGCCGGGGGCGGAGGGGAGCGGAGCCGGGGCCGGAAACGGGGTACGTCGGGATCGGAGCGCCAGTCGTCATGCTCCCAGTGTGCACGGATCCTGCTCAGAGTGGCGTAAAGGGGCGATCAGCCCTCGCTGTGGGGCTTCGCGGGTGCCTCGGCGGACGGCGACGCGGCGGGTTTCCTGGGGGCCGGCGCCCTCGGAGGCTCGGGCTGGTCCGCGGACCGGCCCGTGATCTTGCCCACGCGCTCCCCGACGCCCCACGCGGTGACCCGCCACAGCGCCTCGACGAGGATGTCCCGGCTCATCTTGGAGTCGCCGTGTTCGCGCTCGACGAAGGTGATGGGGACCTCGACGACGTGGAAGCCCGCCTTGACGGCGCGGCGGGCGAGGTCGACCTGGAAGCAGTAGCCCTGGGAGGCGACCTCGTCGAGGCCGAGGCCCTCGAGGGTCTCGCGGCGGAAGGCCCGGTAGCCGCCGGTGATGTCGCGCAGGGGCAGGTCCAGGGCGAGGCGGGAGTAGAGGCTGCCGCCGCGGGAGATGAACTCGCGGGACCTGGGCCAGTTCACCACGCGGCCGCCGGGGACCCAGCGGGAGCCGAGGACCAGGTCGGCGCCCTTGAGCGCGGTGAGCAGGCGGGGCAGTTCCTCGGGCTGGTGGGAGCCGTCGGCGTCCATCTCGATCAGGACGCCGTAGCCGTTCTCCATGCCCCAGCGGAAGCCCGCCAGGTAGGCGGCGCCGAGGCCCTCCTTGCCCTTGCGGTGCAGGACCTGGACGTGGTCGTCGCCGGATGCCAGCTCGTCCGCGAGCTTGCCGGTGCCGTCGGGGCTGTTGTCGTCGGCCACGAGGACATGGGCCTCGGGGACGGCCTCGCGCACCCGGCCGACGATGCTCTTGATGTTCTCCGCCTCGTTGTAGGTCGGGATGATCACCAAGGCGGTGCCGAGCGGGCCGAACTGCCTCCCCCGCTTCTGTGCCGCGAGGGTCCCGTCGCCGTCGTTCACTGCTGCCCCTTCGTGTCCGTACGCAGGCCACCACCATAGTGGCCGCCGCCTGCGATGACGTGACAGGACGTTCGAATGGTGGTGTCGATTCCCCAAGAGCGGGGTAAGAACTAGCTTTTGGCCTTGTATGTACGTTCGTACCCCGCCCGGGTGCGTCGAAGCGTGCGGCGGATGGGGGCCCGGCGCCCTTCGGGCCGACCTGGGGCCCGCTGGCTGCGGGTCGACCGAAAGCCGTTGTCTACTGAGCGCCCGGGCCCCACCCGGGTCACACCTCCCCGACCGGACGGAACGTTCCCTCGCTGCGGCGCTTGCGCTGAGCCTGGCTGCCAGTGGCGGTGCCCCGGTGCGGCACACCGTCCCTGACCCAGCGGCGCCGCCGCGAGTGCGCGGACGTTCTGCGGCGGGGCGTCCGGTGGTGGACCCGGCCGAACCTACCGGCCCCCCGCCATCGGCTGTCAACAGCCGTTTGACCTGCGACTTTCCGGTCAATGCGCTGGTCAGCGGGGAGGCGGTGCCGTGTCCACCTCGGCGTGCGGACGGGTGATCTTCCCCGCACCGGCCCTCCGGAGGTCACTCGCCCGGCCGTACGAACACCGTTCTTCCGGCGACCACCGTGCGCAGGCACACGGGCAGGTCGGCGCCGGGGGTGAGGTCGGGCAGGCCGGGGGTGCCGGAGCGGGGGTCGGTCGACCAGCGGGCGACCCGGTCGTCGGGGGCCTGGACGATCAGTTCGTCGGTTCGCCAGACCGCGTAGTCGGCGGGTGCGCCGGGGACGAGGACACCGGCGTCGTCGCGGCCGATCGCCCGCCAGCCGCCGCGCGTGTGGGCGGTGAAGGCGGCGCGTACGGAGACGCGGTGCTCGGGGGTGCGGTGGAAGGCGGCGGCGCGGACCGTGCCCCACGGGTCGAGCGGGGTGACCGGGCTGTCCGAGCCGAAGGCCAGCGGGACGCCGGCCCGCAGCAGGGCCGCGAAGGGGTTGAGGGTGCGGGCCCGCTCCACGCCCAGACGCTGGGCGTACATGCCGTCCTCGCCGCCCCACAGGGCGTCGAAGGCGGGCTGTACGGAGGCGGTCAGGCCGAGCTCGGCGAAGGCGGCGACGGTCTCGGGCGTCAGCATCTCGGCGTGCTCGACCCGGTGGCGGGCGGCGCGGACACGGGCGAGGCCGACCTTCTCGGCGGCTGCCCGCACGCCGTCCACGACGGCGGTCACGGCGGCGTCGCCGATGGCGTGGAAGCCCGCCTGGAGGCCCGCCTCGGTGCAGGCGACCACATGGGCGGCGACGTCGGCGGCGGTCAGGTAGGCGGTGCCGGTGTGGGCGGCGTCGGTGTAGGGGGTGTGCAGACAGGCGGTGTGGGAGCCGAGGGCCCCGTCGACGAACAGGTCCCCGGCGGCGCCGAGCGCGCCCAGCTGCCGGGCCCGGTCGACATCGCGTTCGGCCCAGTACCCGACGACCCTCGGGCCGCTCTCCTCGGCGGCGAGCCGGAGCAGGTCCGTGAAGTCGTCCTCGGAGGAGATCTCGGGGCCGCCGCACTCGTGGACGGAGCCGATGCCGAGGGAGACGGCGTGCGCGAGGGCGGCCCGCTGGGCCTCGGCGCGCTGGGCGGGCGTCACGGCTGCGAACGCGGCGGCCCGGACGGTGTGGTGGGCGTCACGGGTCAGCGGCTCGCCGTCGGCGTGGCCGGGCTCGGTGCGGGCCCGGGGCGCCAGCTCCAGCAGGGCGGTGGTGACCACGGCCGAGTGGACGTCGATCCGGCTGAGGTAGAGCGGCCGGCCACCGGTGGCCTCGTCCAGTTCGTCGCGCCGGGGTGCGCGCCCCTCCGGCCAGCGGGAGGCGTCCCAGCCGTGCCCGAGCAGCACCTTGTCCTGCGGGCGGGTGGCGGCGAAGTCCCGTACGAGGGCGAGGGCCGCCGTGAGGGAGGGGGCGGCCGACAGGTCGAGGCCGGTCAGGGCGAGGCCCGTCGAGGTGGTGTGGACGTGGGCATCGGTGAAGGCGGGGGTGACGAGGGCGCCGTCCAGGTCGACCACCTCGTCGACGCCGTCCGCGAAGGCGTCGGCCGCGCCCTCCGAGCCGACCCAGGCGACCTGGCCACGCTCGACGACCATCGCGGTCGCGAACGGGTCGGCGGGGCTGTGGACCTCTCCGCGGCGGAGCAGGACGGTCTTCGGATCGGGCGTGCGCTCACTCATGACCGACAGTTTCTCGCGCAGCGGCACGGCACCCACACCTGGGGCGCCTCGACAGGGCGCGTCTCCGGGATACGCGCTCCCGGACACGCGGCGGCCGGACAGGTCCTAGATACGCGGGGGCCTCGCCTCGTAGGGCGTGGACAGGACGACGGTCGTCCGGGTCGACACGCCCGCGAGGGCGCGGATCCGGCTGAGCAGTTCCTCCAGCTCGTGCGGGGTGGCCACCCGCACCTTGAGGATGTAGTTCTCATCGCCCGCGACGCTGTGACAGGCCTCGATCTCGGGCACGCCGGCCAGCCGGTCGGAGATGTCGTCGGGGGCGCTGGGGTCGAACGGTTTCACCGAGATGAAGGCGGTCAGGGGCAGCCCGACGGCCTCGGGGTCGACGACGGCCGCGTAGCCCCGGATGACGCCGCGCTGTTCCAGCCGGCGCACCCGCTGGTGCACGGCCGACGTGGACAGGCCCGTGGCCTTGCCCAGGTCGGTGTAACTCATCCGCCCGTCCTTGACGAGCAGCTGCACGATCTGCCGGTCCAGCTCCTCCATGACGCAAGAACCTACAGTGCGCGTGATCTCCTCGGATACCTGCGCACCCCAGGTCATACCCGGTTTGTGATGTGGTGAGGGGTAGCCGGGAGTCACCTGTGGGCCCGCTGGGCGCTCAGGCCGGTCCCGCGGGCACCTGCGCATGGCATGTGACGAAGACCACAGCGTCCGTCGAGGCTTCGTGATGTGCTCGTGATTACCGCCGAGACGGGCTGGGAAGTGCTTGCTGTGGTCGAGGCCGCAGTGCCTTACGGCCCAGCCCGAGGGGGAGAATCCCATGCAGAGTCTTAAGCGCCCTGGTCGCACCGCGCCCAAGCGGCTGTCCGTCGTCGAGCCCGAGCCGGAGGGCGTCGAACCCGACGACGCCGACTTCGACGCCGCGGATGAGCTCGACGCGTACGACACCTTCGAGATGTACCGGGTGATCTGCCCGGACTGCGCGCAGTCCATCGCGCTGCTGGCGGACGAGCAGGTCCTGCCGGAGCACGCGCTGTGCGCCTCGCCGTGGAACCCGTTCGGGCTCACGGTCTGCGCCGGCACCGGACGTTCGGCGTCCGAGGCCCGGTCCGAGGACGAGGGCGACACGGCCCAGGAGCAGGACACCGCGATCGTGCTGACGCTCCCTCAGGGGCTCGACTGGCGGATGCAGCCCTTCTCGCACGTCGGCGGCCCGGGCTCGCGCCCGATGCGCGTACCGGCGATGCGCCGCCACGCGGCCTGAGCCGCGTCGCCCGCTCTCAGGAGCCCGCTTCCCAGTAGCTGCCCTGCACCATGGCCCGCAGGCTGCCGTGGTGCAGGATCAGTGTGTCCGGATCCGCCGGGACGGCCACCTCGCCGAAGTACGCCTGGCGGTAGGCGATCCGCAGCATGACGATCGCGTGCCGCAGCGCCGCGTACAGGGTGTGGAAGTCCATGTTCCGGGGCGGGTGCCCGGTGAGGTCCGCGTAGCGTGCCTCGACCCGGCCGCGGCGCAGGAAGCCGGGCAGTCCGCGCTGTCCGGAGGCGACCGTCAGGTCGTGGAAGAAGCGGTGCAGGTAGACGGTCCAGCCGAGGTCGACCTCGCGCGGGGCGAGCGCCGCCATCTCCCAGTCGAGTACGGCGGCGGGCTCGAAGCCGTCGTAGACGATGTTGCCGATCCGGGCGTCGCCCCAGCTGAGGACGGGTGGGCCCGGGGCCTTCGGCCACAGGTCCTCCAGCCGGGCGAAGGCGTCCTCGATCAGCGGTGACGGGGCGAGTCCGGCGATCACCCAGTCGTAGTAGTCGCGTTGGGCCGTGACATGGCGGCGCAGGGCGTCGCCCTCGCCGGGGAGGGCGAGGAACTCGGCCTCGACCACGGGTACTTGGTCGTGGAGCCGGGCCAGCAGGCCGATCGTCGCGGCCTCCAGCCGCTCCCGCTCCGTGTCGCTCGCGGCGTGCAGCCAGTTCCCCTCGTAGGTGTAGGGCATCACGTCGGGCGGGACCCGTCCCTCGACGCGCTCCATGACGAAGAACGGCGCACCGAGCGGCCCCGGGTCCTCCTCCAGCCACAGCACGCGGGGCACGGGCACGTCGGTGTGTGCGGCGACCAGCCGCAAAGTGCGGTACTGGCGGACCATGTCGTACACGGGGAAGACGGTGTACGCCGCAGGGTCCGCCGCGAGTCTCAACGCACAGTGGCGCAGCGGTGGTTCGGGATGCTCGACGTCGAAGAGCAGGGTCTCGCTGGACAGTCCGTTGGAGGCGGGCACGGTCACGCCGGTCGCTCTGGCGCCCGGCAGCCGGGTGCGGAGCCAGGCGGTCAGCCGGCGGCTCAGTACCTCGGGGTCCCGGGTGGTGGTGCGGGGTCGCGGTGCCGTGGTCATGGCTCAACCTCCTTGTGGATCAACCCCCTTGCGGGGCGACCGAGTCGAAGCCCGAGAAGCCGCTCGGATCGTGCCGGCCGAAGGAGCCGTGCTCGAAGACGCCGTAACCGGTCTGGCCGTCGAGCCGGAAGCGGGCCGCGTGGTCGGTCACGCCGTAGGCGGCCCGGGGGTGAGGGGCCGTCAGGTCGTAGGTGCGGCGGTCGGTCCAGCGCGGGCCGCGCCAGGTGCCGTGCTGCCAGTCCTCGGCCGGTGGATACCCGGCGCCTGTCGCGAGCGGGGAGGAGGTGAGAATTTCCGCCTCCAGTTCCAGGGGTTTGCGGATGTCCCCGAGACGGATGAGGGCGTGCTCGGGGTGACGGGTGCCCGGCCGGTAGGTGATCTCGGCCTGGGGCCAGCCGAGTTGACGGTCGCGGCGGCCGGGACGGACGAGGGTGGCGTCGTTGAGGGAGCGGTGGCCGTCGGCGTCCTCCTGGGTGATGACCATCAGGAAGCGGTCGTCGAAGCGGACCGGGCACCAGATCCAGTGGAAGCCCTCGGTCGGGTGCTCCTGCGCCAGCCGCCCGCCCTCCTCTCCGGGCACCGGGCGCACCCCCCAGCTGCGGTCCCGGGTCCCGGTCCAGGCGCCGGCCGTCAGCCGGATCGCCTCCCCGCCCGCCCGCAGCCACCCCACGCACCGGCCCGCCTGCACGAACCTCTTCCCCTCCAGCGTGAGCCGGCCACCGCGCCGCTGCTGGTGGTGCGGCTCCCACAGGGCCGGGAAGTCCGCCGACCAGTGGATCTCGTACGACAGTCCGTCCGGGTCGTCCGGGTCGGCGGCGCAGCTCAGCACGAAGTCCCGCAGCGGCCGCTCGACGCGGATGCGCAGTGGGCCGACCTCCAGACGCATCCGGTCCTCGCCGAGGGCGTCGGAGGCGCGGACGGCGTACAGGGTGTCCCCACGGCGGAAGGTGGTGTAGGCATCGATCACCCCGAGGTTGGGGTAGACGCCGAGGCCGGTGATCAGCAGGGCGCGGCCCTCGTGGTCGAGGACGTGGAAAATGCAGCGGTCGTAGGCGTTGCGGTCCCCGGTCGCGACGTGCTTCATCGACAGGGGCACCTGGTGGACGGGGTACTCGTCGAGCGGCACGGGGCGGTCGTCGACCACGGGCACACCTCCCTGGACGCAAGGGATTTGACGGTACGTCAGGGTCGGCGCGGCGGCCAGATACGGGACCGGCCGAACCCGGGGCCGGGGCCCTGCCGAACTCACTCGCGACCGAACGGGCCGTGACCTGCCCTCACACCGCCGCGTTGCCCCGGTATGCCCCTCACCTCCACCATGGCGCGCGGACGTCATCGCCCGCCCGGTGCCTCCGCGGAACCCGAAGACATGGAACACAGACGTCCGCACCTGGGCCGACGACGGCCGCACTCTGCCCGGGCGGCACGACCCGGAGTGGGTGCGGCTGGCGGCTCCTCGGGTGCGGCCGGGGCAGTTCAGCGAGTCTGCGGACCCAGCAGATGACGGGCGATGACCATCCGCTGGATCTGGTTCGTTCCCTCGACGATCTGCAGGGCCTTGGCCTCGCGCAGATAGCGCTCGACGGGGAAGTCGGCGGTGTAGCCGTATCCGCCGAGGACCTGGACGGCGTCGGTGGTGACCTGCATCGCGGCGTCCGTGCAGTGGAGTTTCGCCATGGCCGCCTGCCGGGCGAACGGCCGGCCGGAGTCCCGCACCCGCGCCGCCGCCAGATACAGGGCGCGGCCCGACTCGACGCTGGTCGCCATGTCGGCGAGCAGGAAGCGCATCCCCTGGAAGTCGGCGAGGGGCCGGCCGAACTGCCGGCGCCCGCCCGCGTAGGCGACGGCCTCGTCAAGGGCCGCCTGGGCGAGCCCGACCGCGCAGGCCGCGATGCCGAGCCGCCCGGAGTCCAGCGCGGCCAGGGCGATCGCGAAGCCCTGCCCCTCCTCGCCGAGGCGGCGCGCGTCGGACACGCGGACGCCGTCGAAGTGGATCTGGGCGGTGGGCGAGCCCTTCAGCCCCATTTTCCGCTCCGGCGTCGCGGCGGTGAGGCCGTCGGCGTCACCTGGCACCAGGAAGGCGGTGATCCCGTGCGGACCCTCGCCGCCGGTGCGCGCCAGCACGGTGTAGAAGTCGGCGATCCCGCCGTGCGTGGTCCAGGCCTTGGTGCCGTCGATCACCCACTCCTCGCCGTCGCGCACGGCCCTGGTCCGCAGCGCGGCCGCGTCCGATCCGGAGGACGGTTCGGACAGGCAGTACGCACCGAGCAGCCCGCCGGCGAGCACAGCCGGCAGCTGCGCGGCCCGCTGGGCGTCGGTGCCGTGGACGGCGAGGGCGTAGGCAGCCAGCGTGTGGACGCTGACACCGAGCCCGACGGTGAGCCGGGCCGCGGCGAGTTCCTCCAGGACCTGGAGGTAGACCTCGTACGGCTGGTCGCCGCCGCCGTGGCGGGAGTCGTACGGCAGTCCGAGCAGCCCCGACACGGACAGGAGGGTGAACAGCTCACGCGGGAAGCGCCCCGCGTCCTCCTCCTCGGCGGCCCTCGGGACGATCTCCCGCCGGGCGATGTCCCGGACGAGAGCCAGCAGTTCCCGCGCCTCCTCCGTGGGCAGGAGACGGTCCACCGGTGCCGGCGCGTGCTCGCTCATGGGGCGCCTCCTCACTGGCCGCCCGGCGGCCCGGCGCTCCCGGCCGACCTGCGGCTTCGCGCTGTGAGTATGCCCGCGGGGCGGCGTCCCCGCACGGCGGAACGGCTCCGGGATTGGTCCAAACCATTGACCGAACTGGTCTAGTCCTCCTACCGTTTCGCTCCAACGCCTCCCCGCGTTCATGCCGATCGGCGTGCGATACCTCCCTGTCCCTGCGAGGAGACACCCGATGCACACCCCGCTCCGCCCCCGCGCCCGAACACTTCTGGCCACCGGCTGCTGCGCCGCCCTCGGCGCCGGCCTGCTCGCCGGCGCGGGCACCGCCACCGCCGACGAGCCCGGCCCCGCCCAGGCCCGCCCCGGGTCCAAGGTCGTGGGCTACTTCACCGACTGGGGCATCTACGGCCGCCAGTACTACGTCAAGAACATCGAGACCTCCGGCTCCGCCGACCGGCTCACGCACATCAACTACGCCTTCGGCAACGTCACCGACGGCAAGTGCGCCCTCGGCGACTCCTGGGCCGACACCGACAAGCCGTTCACCGCCGAGGAGTCGGTGGACGGGGTCGCCGACACCGCGGACCAGCCGCTCAGCGGCAACTTCAACCAGCTGCGCAAGCTGAAGAAGCTGCACCCGAACCTCAAGGTCATCTGGTCGTTCGGCGGCTGGAGCTGGTCCGGCGGCTTCGGCGAGGCGGCCAAGGACCCGGCGGCCTTCGCGCAGTCCTGCTACGACCTGGTCGAGAACTCCAAGTGGGCCGACGTCTTCGACGGCATCGACATCGACTGGGAGTACCCCAACGCCTGCGGTCTGACCTGCGACACCAGCGGCCGCGAGGCCTTCCGGGACGTCATGAAGGCGCTGCGGGAGAAGTTCGGCAAGCGCGAGCTGGTCACGGCGGCGATCACCGCGGACGCCACCAGCGGCGGCAAGATCGACGCGGCGAACTACGCGGGCGCGGCACGATACGTCGACTGGTACAACCCGATGACGTACGACTACTTCGGCGCCTGGGCGGCCACCGGTCCCACAGCCCCGCACTCGCCCCTGCACTCCTACCCCGGCATTCCGCAGCAGGGCTACGACACCGCCAGCACCATCGCCAAGCTCAAGAGCCTGGGTATCCCCTCGTACAAGCTGCTGCTCGGCATCGGCTTCTACGGGCGCGGCTGGACCGGCGTGACCCAGGCGAAGCCGGGCGGCACGGCCACCGGTCCCGCGGCAGGGACGTACGAGGACGGCAACGAGGACTACAAGGTCCTCAAGGCCAAGTGCCCGGCGACCGGCACCGTCGGCGGCACCGCCTACGCCAAGTGCGGCAATGACTGGTGGAGTTACGACACCCCGAGGACCATCAAGGGGAAGATGAAGTACAAGGACGCCCAGCACCTGGGCGGCACCTTCTTCTGGGAGCTCAGCGGGGACACGGCGAACGGCGAGCTGATCCACGCGATCAACTGATCCTGTTCGCCGGACGCCTGGGGCGGAGGACCACGACCCTCCGCCCCTTCGGCGTACTCAGTCCCTGCGGGCCGGCTTCGGTGCCGGGAAGGAGGGGTCGACCTCCTCGATCGCGCGCAGGGTCCCACCCAGCGTCTTCACCAGAAGGTCGCACATGACGTCGCGGGAGAGTTCGGGGCGGTCGATCCAGTCGAGGGTGGCGCCCTCGACGCTGCACACCCAGGACAGCAGGGCCATCCGGGGCAGCGGCGGGATGCCGCTGTCGCCGTAGGCTCCCTCCGCGAGGGTCGCGACGATCGCCGCGCGCACCCCGTCCCGGATGGCGTGCACCTCGGTGTCGAAGCCGACCCCGCCGCTGACGATCGTACGGAAGGCGGCCTGGTTGTGCTCGGCGTAGCGCAGATAGCCGTCGATGGTGCGCTGGACCCGGTCCACCTGGGGCAGTTCCAGACCGCTGGCGGCGAAGGAGACCAGGTCGGCGACGGAGTCCTGGACGATGGCCAGGTAGTAACCGCGCTTCGACTGGAAGTAGTAGTAGATCAGCCCCTTGGCGACGTGCGCCTGCCGGGCGATGTCGTCCATCGAGAGCGCGTCGTAGGACGTGTCGGCGAACAACTTGCGCCCGATGGTGATGAGTTCGGCGCGACGCGCCAGTGAGCGCTCGGTTCCCCGCGCCCGGGGACGGACGGCGTCGCGCTGTTGGCTGATATTCAATTCGACCTGGTCTCCAACGGTCGGTGGGACGACGTCAGTATGTCAGGTCGAACCGCGGGGCAGGTCACACCGCCAACAGGCCGAACAGCACAGGTCAGAGCAGTCCGACGGCCACGCCCACGTCCTCCAGTGCCGCGCGCTGGCGCGCGCTGGGCCGTACCGGGAAGTACAGGTAGCACACGCCGCCGCTCCCGGAGACGACCTTGCCCGCGGCGTTGTGCCGTTTGGTCCTGAGCCAGATGTTCTCGAACTGCCGCCGCGCGTACACACGTCGCACCGAGGCGTCGTCCGCCGAGTAGGGGTCGTTGGCGATCACATCACCGTCGGCCGTGAACCCGATCACGGTCATCAGGTGCCCGGCCGTGCCGTACCCCGCCCCGGTGAGCTCCTCCTTGAGGAACGACTGGGACGTCATGGCCGGAATGCCGGCCTCGATCAGCGTCTCCAGGTCGGTGAGGGACGTCAGCCGGGTGACCACGCCCTGGAGGCCGTCGAAGGTGCCCGCGTAGGCGGCGTTGAACGGCCAGTTGCCGCAGCCGGCGTACTGGTGGTCGTACGTGTACCGGGCCGCGTGGCACACCTGCGGGTCGGCATAGGACGGGTCGACCCACTTCAGCTGCGCGGGGGTGAGCCGGCCGCCCCAGTACTCGATGATCATCTGGGAGGAGGTGGGACTGCACCAGGCCTCGCCGCCGTTGTCGTACTGCGGGTACTGGCCCTGGTGGATCTCCTGCGAGTAGCGCGGGACCGCCAGCTCGCGCGCGAGGCCGGGGACCGAAGCCGGGACGGTGAAGCGGTCCGGGATGTCGGACCCCATCACGCCCAGCCGCCACACGGTCGGGGTGAGGGCCGCGCCCGGGCGGCGGTACAGGGTCAGCCGGGTGCGGTACGAGGTGAGGCGCAGGCCCGTCGCGATGTCGTCGACGGCGAGGGTGTCGGTCCAGACGGTGCTCCTGCCGTCGGTCTGGCCGTCGACCGAGGTCCGCTTGATGTCCTGGTCGCCCGAGGCCCAGCGGCCCATCACGTACCAGGGGGTGTCGCCGCCGTCGGAGTACGTCGCCCGCAGTTCCACCTGGAGCCAGGTGCCGGCCGGGGTGCTCGCGTTCCAGGAGGCGATCGCCTCGGTGGCGGGGACGGCGAGCCGGTGGACGGGGGACGTCCAGGTCGCGTACTCCCAGTCGGCGGTGGTGTCGGCGTGCGGGTCGGCGTAGGCCGAGGTGCCGAGGGGGCTGCCGAGGACCAGGCCGGGCCGGTCGCCCGCGACGGCACGGGTGCCCTCCGCGGAGCCCGAGTTCCAGTCGGCGTACGTGAGCCAGGAGCGGAGGTCGACGGGCCGGGCCGTGGCGGACTCCGCGGCCGGGGCTGCGGCCATGGCCTCGGCGTCCGGGGTCTCGACGGGTGATGCGGCGTCCGGGTTCGCGCCGGGATCCGGGACGGCACGGGCCGGGACCGTGCCGCCCGCCACCGCGACGGCGACCGCCGCGGTGAGGACCGCTCTGCGGGAGGGGTGGTCTGAGCTGCTCATGGGCGGAAGGACCCCCAGGGTGTCCGGTGCACGACTGTGCGCCCACTATGAGCGCGGGCGGCCACGCCCACCAGCACCGCCGCCTGTGGAGGTCCCCCGTGTCGCACTAGACTTCCACGCCGTGCACGCCCGTATCCCGCATCCCGCCCTGTGAAGCCCCCAGGACCCGCCGTCCGTCGGCTCGCCGCCCGGCTGCGCCGGCTCCCCCCGTCCTGCGGCCCGGTCCGTCTGGTCGGGATCGACGGGCACGCGGGCTCCGGGAAGTCCACCTTCGCGGGTCGGCTGGCCGACGCGCTCGGCGGTGCGCCGGTGCTGCACCTCGACGACATCGCCAGCCATGCGGAGTTGTTCGCGTGGACCGGGCGGGTGATGGGCGAGGTGATCGAGCCGTTCGGCCGCGGCGAGACCGCGCACTACTCCCCCTACGACTGGCGCGAGCGCCGCTTCGGTCCGCCCCGGCCGCTGCCGGTGGCGCCCGTCGTCCTGATCGAGGGGGTCGGCGCGGGCCGCCGCGCGTTGCGTCCGCATCTGGCCTGTCTGCTGTGGCTGGAGATGACGCCCGAGGAGGCCTGGGCGCGCGGGCGGTCGCGGGACGGGGAGGAGCAGCGGGAGTTCTGGGACGGCTGGGTCCGCGCGGAGGTACGCCACTTCTCGGACGACCCTTCGCGCCCTTATGCCGGGCTGCTGGTACGGCAGTTGATCGAGGGGTACGAGGTACTGCCGGGGCCGCTGGGAGGCCCCGCCGGACACCCGGATGTCACCCACCGTGAGGGACCACCCGCGATGTGGTGAACGTGTGAAGGGTTCTGCGCTCGAACTTCGCCAAGTGCCTCAACTTCGCTTGACCGACGGCCCGTACAGGACTTACGTTCTCAATGTGCGGCTATGGCAGCCGCCCCAAGTCGCGAAGCCCCCGGTTGTTCCCCCGTGATCGGGGGCTTCGTTCTGCCCTCGTACCGCTTCGCACGCCCTTTTCCGGACGCGCCACGGCGCCGTCCGCTCACCGAGGGTCACCATGCCGGGATGCGCCCCGTCCGCTCCCACCTCGTCAAACGGCCTGGGCGGCACCCTTCGGCAGGCACTCCTCCGCAGGTACGATGCCCTCGGTGCGACCTACGGACAGCTGCTTCGCGCACCTTGCAACTCCGGTCCGCGGCACAGCGGTTCGACCAAGGCGCCGGCGGGCGAGGGCCCGGTGGCAAACCGACGGGGGCACGGTTTGTGGGGGACGTGATGGACTTCGGCACGCAGGGCCTGGAGGCCCCGGCCGACCTCGCCTGGCTACGAGGCGTGGACGCCTACACCATGGGCGCGTATCCGCAGGCGGAGGAGGAGTTCCGCACGGCGGTGCGGATCGACCCCGGGATGGCCGACGGCTGGCTCGGGCTGCACGCGCTGCGCGTGGACACGACGACCGCGCTGCTGCGGATGTTCCGGCACCGGGACCGCTTCGGCGAACAGCGCACACGGCACCGCCGTACGCTCAACTCCTGGTACTGGCTGGGCTGGTGGGTGCAGCCGGTGCTGGAGAGCCCGCGCGATCTGCTGCTCGCGCACGCCTCGCACTGGCTGGACGGCCGCCACGTACCCGAGCTGGACCGGGCGCTTGCCGGGCTCCCGCCCGTCGACACCGATCACCAGGTCCGCTTCCTGCACGCCTGCCGGGCCTATCTGGTCAAGGACTGGGAGCAGCTCGTCCGGCACACCGACCCGCTCCTGGACGACCCCCTCCTCGGTATCGAGGCCGGGCTGTTCGGCGGGATGGCCCGAGTCCGGCTGGAGACGTACGGCCAGGCCGAACCGCTGCTCTCCGCCGCCCTGATGCGCTGCCGCAGCGAGCAGCCGCAGCGCAAGGAACTGCGGTACTGGCTGGCCCGGGCCCACGAGGGCACCGGCCGCTCGGCCGCCGCGCTCCCCCTGTACCGGGCGGTGCACCGGGTCGACCCCGCGTTCATGGACACCTCGGCCCGGCTCGCCGCGATCGCCGAGGGCGACGGCTACGACGATCCCTCCGACCTCGCGGCGATCACGCTCACCGGGATCGGGCAGGATGTGGGGGACGGCCCGGACGTCCTCGATCCGCTGTTCGGCACCGAGGGCCGGGATCTGAAGCTCACCGAGCCGTCCGATCTGCCGCCCGTGGGGCCGCTGCCGTCGGTCGGCGATCCGGCGGTCCGTGCGAAGACGGTCGTGGGGTCCCCGCTGCCGGCCGGGCCCACCGACCCCGGCTTACTCGAGGAGGCGCTCGCCGAACTGGAGCGCATGGTGGGCCTGGAACCGGTGAAACGCCAGGTCAAGGCGCTGTCGGCGCAGCTCAACATGGCCCGGCTGCGTGCCGGGCAGGGCCTTCCGGTCCAGCCGCCCAAACGGCATTTCGTCTTCTCCGGCCCGTCCGGCACCGGCAAGACCACCGTGGCCCGCATCCTCGGCCGGGTCTTCTACGCCCTCGGGCTGCTCGGCGGCGACCACCTGGTGGAGGCCCAGCGGGCCGACCTGGTCGGCGAGTATCTCGGCCAGACGGCCGTCAAGGCCAACGAGCTCATCGACTCCGCCCTCGGCGGTGTCCTCTTCGTGGACGAGGCGTACTCGCTCTCCAACTCCGGGTACGGCAAGGGGGACGCGTACGGCGACGAGGCGCTGCAGGTGCTGCTGAAGCGGGCCGAGGACAACCGGGACCATCTCGTGGTGATCCTGGCCGGCTACCCGGAGGGCATGGACCGGCTCCTCGCCGCCAACCCCGGGCTGTCCTCCCGCTTCACGACCCGCGTCGACTTCCCCTCGTACCGTCCCCTCGAACTCACCTCCATCGGCGAGGTGCTGGCCGCCGGGAACGGTGACGTGTGGGACGAGGAGGCGCTCGACGAGCTGCGCTCGATCGCCGGGCACGTCGTCGACCAGGGGTGGATCGATGAACTGGGCAACGGGCGGTTTCTGCGGACTCTGTACGAGAAGAGCTGTGCGTACCGGGATCTGCGGTTGTCCACGTATCCCGGGGCGCTGACTCGTGACGACTTGTCGACACTGCGGTTGCCGGATCTGATGCAGGCGTACGGCGAGGTGCTGTCGGGGCGGGGGCCGCAGGATCCGTCGGCGATGTAGTGGGGCGTGCTGGTGCGGACAGGTGGGTTCGCTTGCCCGCGGGTGCGGGGTGCCGCTGCGCCCACCCGTGCCGCCCCAGCGGCACGACTGCCCGCAGCTGCGTGGGACGACGCAGCTGCGCTAGCCGGCCATCGCCTCCTCCGGCTCGCCGCTTGCTCTTGGTTCCGTCAGTCTGACTTCTGGTACGTCGCGGTGGGCCGGGTCTGTTACCTCGCCGACCAGGAGTTCCAGTACGTCCTCCAGGGCGGCCAGGCCCAGGACCTTGCCGGAGGCGTCCGCGACCTGGGCGAGGTGGGTGGCGGCACGGCGCATCACCGTCAGGGCGTCGTCCAGGGGGAGGTCGGAGCGGAGGGTCGTCATCGGGCGCCACAGCTGCTGGGGTACCGCGCGCTCGGAGTCCTCCACGTCGAGGACGTCCTTCACATGGACATAGCCCATGAAGGCGCCGTTCTCGGCGGCGACGGGGAAGCGCGAGTAACCCGTGCGGGCGGTGAGCTCGACGATCTGGCCGGGCGTGACCGACGGGGGCACCGTGATCAGCGACTCGCGCTTGAGGAGGACGTCGGTGATCGGGCGGGAGCCCAGTTCCAGGGCGTCCTCCAGGCGTTCCTGCTCCTCGGGGTCGAGGAGGCCCGCCTGGCCGGAGTCCTCCAGCAGGCGGTTGAGCTGCTCGCTGGTGACGACGGCCTCGACCTCGTCCTTGGGCTCGACCCGGAAGACCCTCAGGATGGCCTGGGCGCAGGCGCCGAGGCCTACGGTGATCGGCCGGCAGACGCGCGCGAAGGCGACCAGCCCCGGGCTGAGCCACAGGGCCGCCTTCTCGGGGGCCGCCATCGCGAGGTTCTTCGGGACCATCTCGCCGATGACGAGGTGGAAGAAGACCACGGCGGCCAGGGCGATGACATAGCCCAGCGGGTGGATCATGCCGTGCGGGAGGTGGATCCACTCGAAGAACGGCTCCAGCAGCTCGGCCACGGTCGGCTCGGCGACCGCGCCGAGGGTGAGGGAGCAGACGGTGATGCCGAACTGGGCGGCGGCCATCATCTGCGGCAGGCGCTCCAGGCCGTAGAGGACCTGACGGGCACGGGCCGTGCCCAGGGGCTCGATCTGGCTGCGGCGGACGGAGACGAGCGCGAACTCGGCGCCGACGAAGAAACCGTTGGCCAGCACGAGCAGGGCGGCGAAGACGAGTTGGAGAACGCTCATCGGGCGGCCTCCGCGACCTGACCGGCCTGGTCTGCCTGGACGAGCAGGCCGACGTGGACCAGCCGGACCCGTTCGGCCCGGTAGTGGCCGACCCGGCGCACCGACAGCCGCCAGCCGGGCAGTTCCGCCCGGTCGCCGACGGCAGGGATACGTCCGAGCAGGTCGGCGACGAGCCCGGCGACCGTCTCGTACGGCCCCTCGGGCACCTCGAGGCCTATCCGCAGGAGGGTGTCGACCCGGCAGCTGCCGTCGACGTCCCAGGCGGGCTTGCCCTCCTCGGGCGGGGCGGCGGCCAGTTCGGGGGTGTCCTGGCCGTCGTGCTCGTCGCGGACCTCTCCGACGATCTCCTCGACGATGTCCTCCAGGGTGACCACGCCGGCCGTGCCGCCGTACTCGTCGACGACGACGGCGATGGGCTGCTCGCTGCGCAGCCGGGCCAGCAGGGGCTGGACGGGCAGGGTCTCGGGGACCAGCAGCGCCGGGCGGGCGATCCGGGCGACCGGGGTGCGCAGCCGGTCCTGGACGGGAACGGCCAGGGCGTCCTTGAGGTGGGCCATGCCGACGATCTCGTCGATCTTCTCGCGGTAGACGGGGAAGCGGGACAGGCCGGTGGCCCGGGTCAGGTTGACCACGTCCTCGGCGGTGGCCGAGGACTGCAGGGCGCTGACCTTCACGCGCGGGGTCATCACGTGCTGCGCGGTGAGCTCGGCGAGGGACAGGGTGCGGACGAACAGGTCGGCCGTGTCCTGTTCGAGGGCGCCGGCCTGGGCCGAGTGGCGGGCCAGGGAGACGAGTTCACCGGGAGTACGGGCGGAGGCCAGCTCCTCGGTGGGTTCGACGCCCAGGGCGCGCACCAGCCGGTTGGCGACAGTGTTGAGGCCCGCGATCACCGGCCGGAAGAGGCGGGAGAACGCGTGCTGCGGGCCGGCGACGAACCGCGCGACCTGGAGGGGCTTGGACACCGCCCAGTTCTTGGGCACGAGTTCGCCGATCACCATCTGGACGGCGGAGGCCAGCAGCATGCCGACGACCACGGCGACACCGGAGACGGCGCCCTCCGGGATGCCGATCGCGGTGAACGGGGTGTGCAGCAGCTCCGCGAGCGCCGGTTCGGCGAGCATGCCGACGACGAGCGACGTGATGGTGATGCCGAGCTGGGTGCCGGAGAGCTGGAACGACAGCTCCTTGAGCGACTCCACGACCGTACCGGCTCGTTTGTCGCCTTCGGCGGCGGCCTTCTCCGCCTCCGGCCGCTCGACCGTGACGAGGCCGAACTCGGCGGCCACGAAGAAGCCGTTGGCCAGGATGAGCAGGAACGCGGCTGCCAGGAGCAGTAGGGGGATGGTCATGATGCCGCCGCCTCCGGGACATGCCGGATGGGGGCGGCGCAGGTACTACAGGACGAACCGTCCATCGCCGGAGAGGGTCACTCCTCGGGTAGCAGGAAACCCCTGTGCACCGGCAGGGCACCACAGGGGTGGAGGCACAAGGGGAACGCCTCCGTCACCAGATTAATCAAGACAGGGGCTTTTGCGGCAGGGTGGACGCCCCCCGAGTCAGCCCTGATCTTGCTCGGTGGACGTCTCGGGGTCCCGGATGGAGCGCGCCTCGACGAGCCCGCGCAGCGCCCGGGCGTCCGTGATGGCCTGCTGCTTGTTGATGCCGGGCTGGATGCCGAGCGCGGGCAGGCTGGTGCCGTCGGTGAGGTTCAGGAACACCCAGGGGTCGCCCGGACGGAGGTTCACCTGGATGATCTCGGCCCAGTCGAGCCGCCGCTTTGTGGCGATGTTCACCACGGTGACCCCGGCGTCGTCGGCGACGACGCGGACGCGCGCGAGCTGGGCCAGCGCCCAGAAGATCAGGGCGCCGGTGACGACGAAACTCAGCCGCTCCCCCGGGCCGAGCTGCTCCAGCAGCATGGCGACGCCGGAGATGACGAGGAAGATCGCCACTCCGGCCGAGAGCAGCACCGCGCGGGTGCGGCCCGGCCGGAAGGTGACAGGGAGGGTGGGCAGCTCGCTGCCCGGAAGTTCGGACATGTTCCCGGTGGAGGTCGAGGTCAGAGGCGGCAGGCGTGGATGGCCGTGGTCAGGATCGCGCGGGCGCCGATGTCGTACAGGTCGTCCATGATCCGCTGGGCCTCCTTGGCGGGGACCATGGCGCGGACGGCGACCCAGCCCTCGTTGTGCAGCGGCGAGACGGTCGGCGACTCCAGGCCCGGGGTCAGCGCGACGGCCTTCTCCAGCTGCTCGACGCGGCAGTCGTAGTCCATCATCACGTAGGTCCGGGCGACCAGGACGCCCTGGAGGCGGCGCAGGAACTGCTGCACCTTGGGCTCGGCCTCGTCGCGCTCCGCGCCGGTGCGGCGGATCACGACGGCCTCGGACTTCATGATGGGCTTGCCGAAGACCTCCAGGCCCGCATTGCGCAGCGAGGTACCGGTCTCGACGACGTCGGCGATGACCTCGGCGACGCCCAGCTCTATGGCGGTCTCGACGGCGCCGTCGAGGTGGACGACGGAGGCGTCGATGCCGTGCTCGGCGAGGTGGCCCTCGACGATGCCCTCGTACGAGGTGGCGACCGTCCGGCCCTTGAGGTCCTCGACGCCGTTCGCCGTGCCCGGCTTGGCGGCGAAGCGGAACGTGGAGCGGGCGAATCCGAGCGGGAGGATCTCCTCGGCCTCGGCACCGGAGTCGATCAGCAGGTCGCGGCCGGTGATGCCGATGTCGAGCTTGCCGGAGGACACGTAGATCGCGATGTCGCGGGGGCGCAGGTAGAAGAACTCGACCTCGTTGGCCGGGTCGACGATCCGCAGCTCCTTGGACTCGCGGCGCTGCCGGTAGCCGGCCTCATGCAGCATCTCCGCCGCAGGGCCTGACAGGGAACCCTTGTTGGGGACGGCGATGCGCAGCATGAGGTCGGCTTCCTTTGCGTGACGTGGCGTGTCGTGAAGTGTCGTGACGTGTGCGGTGTGGCGGAAAACGGTTTACAGGTGGGCGTAGACGTCGTCCAGCGAGATTCCGCGGGCGACCATCATCACCTGGACGTGGTAGAGCAGCTGCGAGATCTCCTCGGCGGCCGCCTCCTTGCCCTCGTACTCGGCGGCCATCCAGACCTCGGCGGCCTCTTCGACGACCTTCTTGCCGATGGCATGGACGCCCTTCCCGACCAGTTCGGCGGTGCGGGAGGTGGCGGGGTCGCCGGTGGCGGCCTTCTGCTGGAGCTCTGCGAAGAGCTCCTCGAACGTCTTCTTGGACATGGTGCTGCCCACCCTAGCCGTTGTGCCGGCCGACCTACCTCCAGGGTTCAGATACTGAGCGGAGGGTGGCCGCGGTCGCCACCGCCGCCGTCACCGCCTCGTGTCCCTTGTCCTCGTTGGAGCCCTCGATGCCGGCCCGGTCCAGGGCCTGCTCCTCGGTGTCGCAGGTGAGGACGCCGAAGCCGACGGGGACGCCGGTCTCGACGGAGACCTGGGTGAGTCCCTGGGTGACGCCCTGGCACACGTACTCGAAGTGGGGAGTACCGCCGCGGATGACGACACCGAGGGCGACGATCGCGTCGTAGCCGCGGCCCGCGAGGACCTTGGCGACGACCGGGAGTTCCCAGCTGCCGGGGACCCTGAGGAGGGTCGGCTCGTCGATGCCCAGGTCGTGCAGGGCGCGCAGCGCGCCGTCGACCAGACCGTCCATCACCTTCTCGTGCCACTGGGCCGCGATGACGGCGACCCTGAGGTCACCCACATTGCGTACGGACAGTTCCGGTGCGCCCTTGCCGCTCACGTCTCTCCTAGAGGTGTTCTTGCTTACTGGTTGCCGCAGGGGGACACGGGGGCCGTGTCCAGCCAGGGCAGGTCGTGTCCCATCCGGTCCCGCTTGGTGCGCAGGTAGCGGATGTTGTGCTCGCCCGCCTGGACGGGCATCGGCTCGCGTTCGGTGACCGCGATGCCGTGCCGGACGAGCGCGTCGCTCTTGTCGGGGTTGTTGGTCATCAGGCGGACACTGCGCACGCCGAGGTCGGTGAGGATCTGCGCGCCCGCCCCGTAGTCGCGGGCGTCGGCGGGCAGGCCCAGTTCCAGGTTGGCGTCGAGGGTGTCGTGGCCCTGCTCCTGGAGCTCGTACGCCCGCAGCTTGGACAGCAGGCCGATGCCGCGGCCCTCGTGTCCGCGCAGATAGACGACGACTCCCCGGCCCTCGCTCTGGATGCGCTCGAGGGACGCGTCGAGCTGGGGGCCGCAGTCGCAGCGCTGGGAGGCGAAGATGTCGCCGGTGAGGCATTCGGAGTGGACCCGGACCAGGACGTCCTCGCCGTCGCCGATCTCGCCGTGGACGAGGGCGACGTGCTCGACGCCGTCGGCGGTGGAGCGGTAGCCGTACGCGGTGAAGGTGCCGTGGGCGGTGGGCAGCCGGGTCTCGGCCTCGCGGCGGACGGTCGGTTCTGCGCTGCGGCGGTAGGCGATCAGGTCCTCGATGGAGATGATCGTCAGGCCGTGCTTGCGTGCGAACGGGATCAGTTCGGGCAGCCGGAGCATCCGGCCGTCCTCGCCGGCGATCTCGACGATCGCGCCGGCCGGGCGCAGCCCCGCGAGGCGGGCGAGGTCGACGGCGGCCTCGGTGTGGCCGTTGCGGGTCAGGACCCCGCCCGACCGGGCGCGGAGCGGGAAGATGTGGCCCGGGCGGACGAAGTCCGTCGGCTCGGCGTCGCCGCTCGCCAGGAGCCGGAGGGTGGTGGCGCGGTCGGCGGCGGAGATGCCGGTGGTGACGCCGTGGGCGCCGGAGGCGTCGACGGAGACGGTGAAGGCAGTCTTCATCGACTCGGTGTTGTCGTCGACCATCTGAGGGAGCTTCAGCCGGTCCAGTTCGTCGCCCTCCATGGGGGCGCAGATCAGGCCGCGGCACTCGCTCATCATGAAGGCGATGATCTCGGGGGTGGCCTTCTCCGCGGCGACGACGAGGTCGCCCTCGTTCTCGCGGTCCTCGTCGTCGACGACGACGATCGGGCGGCCGGCCGCTATGTCGGCGATGGCCTGTTCGACGGGGTCGAGGGTGAGGTCGTCGAGGCCGTCGGTGCTGTACAGGATCGGTGCCGTGCTCATGCCGGCGCTCCTTCCAGGGTGGGCCGCGCGGCCTTGCGGGAACGCAGCCACCAGTCGCGCATGCCCCACAGGACGAGCGCGCCGTAGATGACGTAGACGAAGCCGGAGAAGGCGTAGCCGTTGGCGAAGTTGAGGGGCACGCCGACCAGGTCGACGAGCAGCCAGGCGATCCAGAACTCGGTCATGCCGCGTGCCTGGGCGTACATGGCGACGATGGTGCCGACGAAGATGTAGGCGTCCGGCCAGGGGTCCCAGGACAGGGACGGGTAGGCCTTGAAGAGGAGGGCCACGGCGACCGTGCCGAGGGCGGCGGCGCCGAGCATGGCCGCGCGCTCGGTCCAGGTGGCGAAACGCGGCGCGATGTGACCGTCGCCCGACCGGCCCCTGCTCCGGTTCCACTGCCACCAGCCGTACAGGGCGACGCCCATGACGACGGCCTGCTTGCCCGCGCTGCCGGTGAGGTGGCCGAAGAAGGCCCCGAAGAGGATGAGCCCGGAGAGGAACTGCACCGGCCAGCTCCACAGGGAGCGCTGCCAGCCGAGGGCGAGGGCGATGAGGCCGAGGATGTTGCCGATCATGTCCGACCAGAGGATGTGCTGGTCGAACGCGACGAACGCCTCGGAGTTCAGCCAGTTCACCGGCCCGCTCCCTGCTGTGCGGTGGTCAGCAGGCGCTCGACGTACTTGGCGACGATGTCGACCTCGAGGTTGACGGGGTCGCCGGGCTGCTTGAGGCCGAGCGTGGTCAGGGCGAGGGTGGTGGGGATCAGGCTCACGGTGAAGTAGTCGGGGCCGGCCTCGACGACCGTGAGGCTGATGCCGTCGACGGTGATGGAGCCCTTCTCGACGACGTACCGCGCGAGGTCGGCGGGGAGGGAGACCTTGACGATCTCCCAGTTCTCGGAGGGCCTGCGCTCCAGGACCTGCCCGGTGCCGTCGACGTGGCCCTGCACGATGTGCCCGCCGAGGCGCGACCCGACGGCGGTGGGACGTTCGAGGTTGACGCGGGAGCCGACGCCGAGGGAGCCGAGGCTGGAGCGGTCGAGGGTCTCCGCCATGACGTCGGCCGTGAACTCGTCGCCCTCGTGTTCGACGACGGTGAGACAGACCCCGTTCACGGCGATGGAGTCGCCGTGCTTCGCGCCGTCGGTGACGACGGGGCCGCGCAGCCGGAAGCGGGAGGCGTCGCCGAGATTCTCGACGGCGGTGACCTCACCCAGCTCTTCGACGATTCCGGTGAACACTTCCCGGGTCCTCCTGCCTCGTTCGGGCACGGACTCCGGGGCCTGTCGATGACGACAGCAGACACGAGCGGGGACTCCGGGGGCGACGCCGACAGACTCGTCCATCTGGACGAGTACACATACGGCGGCGCGCACGAATGCCCGCCCGCCGCGCACTGCCTCCCATCCGGACTTTAACCGTCGGTCCAGGAATTTCACCTGGTCAACCGGCCACTGGACGTGACCGGGTCGCGGACTGTAACCGCCGGTTCGGACTTTCACCGACCCCGGAGTGCGCTGCTTTAGGTACAGGGCCAGTGTGCCACGCCCGATCGTCGTCCATACGGGCGAAGTGTGTGGGCTCGCTCACAGGGCGTACCGCTGGACTTGTCGCACGGATTCGGCCGTCCCAACTTGCCGCACCGGGAGCACATCTGACGCCTGGTCCAGACCTATTGACCAGGCTGGTCTAGTCCTCTTAGGCTCATTCGGTGCGGTCCGGCGGTGGTGACGACGGCCCTTGCCCGCTGCCGGACCCTCCCCCGACCTCGCGTACCGGATGCGGTGTACATGCTGCGGGAGGCGTTCGCGTACAGCCACCGGGACATCCCGGGGACGCTGGATCTGAGCGAGGCCAACCGCCGGGGGCGAGGTCACCGCAGCCAGGCGGCCGGTCGAGGGTCGCGAGAAGGTGCTGCGGTTCCTGGCCGGCGGGTTCAGGGGCTTCGCGGCCGGGCCCACGTACACCGCCGCCGAGCTCAACGGCGCACCGGCGGCGCTCGCCCGGGACGGCGACACGCTGGTGGCCGTGATCGGCTTCGACTGCGGCGCGGACGGGATCACCGGGCTGCGGGCGGTGCTGAACCCGGACAAGCTGGACTTCGTACGGCGTCAGCTCGCGTGATCACGGGGCCTGTCCGGCGGGGGGTACTTGGTCTCAGCCGACGAACGGCGTTCCATCCGGGGACGTCCGGTGTCCGAAGGGGTTGAACAATGACCACGATCCTGGTGACCGGCGGTACCGGAACTCTCGGCAGGCTCGTCACCGAGCGGCTGCGGGCGGACGGGCACGAGGTGCGGGTGTTGAGCCGGCGCGCTCAGCCCTACGCCGTCGACCTGCGGGAAGGCGGGCCGGGACTGGACACGGCCCTGGCCGGTGTGGACACGGTCGTGCACTGCGCGACCACCCCGCGCGGGGGCGACGAGCAGGCGGTCACGCAGCTGATCGAGGCGGCCCGCGGGGCGGGGGTACGGCACCTCGTGTACATCTCGATCGTCGGGGTGGACCGGGTGCCGTTCGGCTACTACAAGACGAAGCTGGCCGTGGAGAAGCTGGTGGTGGACTCGGGGCTGGGCTGGACCGTGCTGCGCGCGACCCAGTTCCACGATCTGCTGCTCCAGCTGTTCGAAGGGCTGGCCAGGGTGCCGGTGCTGGTCCTGCCGGCCGGGGTGCGCGACCAGCCGGTGGAGGTGGCCGAGGTCGCCGACCGGCTCGCCGAGCTGGCGGCCGGGGCACCGGCGGGGCGCGTCGAGGACATGGCGGGGCCCGAGGTCCGTACGTTGGAGTCGCTGGCCCGTGCGTATCTGAAGGCGAGCGGCAAGCGGCGCCGGGTGGTGAACGTGCCGCTGTTCGGCGCGGCCTACCGGGGTTTCCGGGCGGGCGGCCACCTCGCACCGGAACGGGCCGTCGGGAAGGGGACGTTCGAGGCGTACCTGGCGGCACGCGCGCGTAAGTCTCGGTGAGCGGCATGCGCGGGCCCGTCGCCACCATGCGTCATGGTGTCCCGAAGAGCTCCTCCTGCGCGGACTCCCGGGCCGTGAGCAGCGCTCCGCGCAGGACCGCCGCGCCGCCCAGGGCGCTCGGCCGGACCTCGGTGGGCAGGGGCGTCATCCGCCGGAGCCGCTCCGCCACCCGCCCGGCCAGCTCCGGCCCTCCCACCTGCCCGACCTCGCCCCCGAGGACCACACACCCGGGGTCGAGAACGGCGACGACGGAGGCGACCCCGAGGGAGATGCGGTCGGCGAGGGCGTCGAGGAAGAGGGGTGCCTGCTCCGAGCCACCGCGCAGGGCTTCCCGCACCACCGCCGCGCCCACCGGCTCCTCACCCTCCGCGCGTGCCGTCAGCCCGTGCTCCCCCGCCAGTGCGGTGATCGCCGCCGAGCCGGCCAGGGAGTGGAAACCTCCCTCACAGTCCGTGGCCGAGGGGAGCCCGGTCGTGCCCGGGACCGGAAGGAAACCTATCTCTCCGGTGCCACCGGAGGCGCCGCGGCGCAGGGTGCCGTCGAGGACCACGGCGGCGCCGGTGCCGTGGCCGAGCCAGAGCAGGACGAAGGTGTCGCGGTCCCGGGCGGCGCCCTCCCGCTGTTCGGCGAGGGCGGCGAGGTTGGTCTCGTTCTCGACGCTCACGCGCGCGTGGGGGAACCGTTCCTGAAGGGCCGCCACCAGTCGGCGGTGCCACTCGGGCAGACCGATGGAGTTGCGCAGTTCGCCGCAGGCCGGGTCGATCAGCCCGGGCGCGCCGATGCCGACGGTGTGCGGACGGTCGGCGCCGGCCTCCTTCACGGTCCGCTCGACCAGCGTCACCGCCTGCTCCACGGCCGGCCCGGTGCCGGTGTCGCCGCCGATCGGCACGGACGCCTCCGCCAGCACCCGGCCCACCAGGTCGGACACGCGCACGGCGACCCCCTCGGTGCGCACGTCCAGGGCCGCCAGATGGGCACGGTCGGCGACCAGGCCGTACAGCTTGGCGTTCGGGCCGCGCCGCTGCTCCCCCGCCTCCCCCACCACCTTGATCAGACCGGCGGCGGTGAGGCGTTCGACGAGGTCGGCGACCGTCGGCCGGGACAGGCCGGTGAGTTCCTTCAACCGTCCCGCCGTCAACGGACCTTCGTCCTGCAGCAGTCGCAGGGCCAGCCGGTCGTTGATGGCCCGGGCGGTGCGAGGGGATGCGGGCATGCGGGGATCCTCCCACGGGCCGGATCATGGACAGTCCGAGAGCGCTCTCTTTTTATCAGGCAGGGTTCCTGATAGTTTACGACGGCGCCGCGCCGGAGCTGCGCAGCCGGGAGGGGGCGGGAGAATGAGTGAAGTGGTCCACGCACTGTCGGAGGTACGGCGCGCCCGGTACGCCGTGGCGGCCGTGTTCACCGTGCACGGCGCGGTCACGGGATCCTTCGCCACCCGGGTGCCGTGGATCCAGGACCACGCGGGGGTGGGCGCGGGCCAGTTGGGGTTCGCCCTGGCCTTCACGGCGTTCGGCGCCTCCTGCTCGATGCCGCTGGCCGGCCGGATCGCGCACAGCCTCGGCACCCGTACGGCGATGAGCCTGCTGATATCCCTGTGGACGCTCTCCCTCACCCTGCCGTCGCTCGCGCCGAACCTGCTGACGCTCTGTCTGGCGATGTTCGCCTATGGCGCGACCGCGGGCATGGCCGATGTGCTGATGAACGCGCTCGGGGTGGAGGTGGAGCGGCTGCTCGGGAAGTCGATCATGTCGGGGCTGCACGGGATGTGGAGCGCCGGGGCGCTGATCGGCTCGGCGGGCGGGACGCTCGCGGCGCACCTGGGCGCGGACGCGCGCGTGCATCACGCGCTGGCGGCCGCCACCCTCACCGCACTGGGCCTGGCAGCCTGCCGCTGGGTGCTGGATCTGCGTCCGCGGGACGACGAGGAGGCGCCGCCGCGCTTCGCCCTGCCGCCCCGCTCGTCCCTGCTGATCGGCGCGGTCGGGTTCTGCGCGGTGTTCGCAGAGGGCGCCAGCCTGGACTGGTCGGCGGTCTATCTGCGCGACCAGCTGGGGACCTCGGCGGGGCTCGCGGCGGCCTGTACGACCGGCTTCATGCTCACCATGGCGGTGGCCCGGCTGGCGGGCGACGCCGTGGTGAACCGCTTCGGCGCGGTGCGGACCGTGCGGGCGGGCGGTGTCCTGGCCGCGCTGGGCGGGCTGCTGATCGTCCTCTCCGGGCATCCGGCGGTGGCGATGACCGGCTTCGGGCTGATGGGCCTCGGCATCGCCGTCGTCGTACCGCTGTGCTTCGCCGCGGCCGGGCACAGCGGGCCGAACCCCAGTCAGGCCATCGCAGGCGTCGCGACGATCACGTACACCTCCGGGCTGATCGCCCCGAGCCTGATCGGCGGGGTCGCGCAGGCGACGAGCCTGGTGGTGTCGTTCGGCGTGGTGACGGTGCTGGCGTGCGGGCTCGCGGTGTTCGCGGGGGTGCTGCGCGGCGGCGAGCGGACCGGGGCGAAGGTCAGTCCGCGGGCCGCAGCAGTGCCCGACCCGCGGCCCTGAAGCCCTCGCTCCACGGCGTGGGGCGCAGGGTGGCGGCGTCGAGCCGGACGAGGACCCGGGTGCCGCGCGCGTACGTCGTGGCCCCGTCGGCGGAGCAGAAGCGGAAGCCGTACGTCAGTCCGGTGGTGCCCAGCCGCTCCAGCCAGAGGTGGACGGCGTACGTGCCGCTGCGGGTGACCGGGGCGTCGTAGCCGATGAGCAGCTCCTTGACCACGTTGCAGGCGTCCCCGGCTGCCGCCCAGTCGCCCTCGAAGCGGACCCCGTTCGCCTCCCAGAACTCGGTCCACGCGCGCTCGACCAGGAGCGGGTAGCGGGCGTTGTGCAGCATGCCGAGCGCGTCCAGGTCGTCGAAGTGGACGGTGACGGGGATCAGCCGGCCGTACGAGCCGTGCGGCGGGGCGGGGGCGATCGTGGCTTCGGCGGTCACGGGCGGGACTCCTGTGAATGTACGGGGCAACGACACCATCGTACGGGGTCACTAAGCGGTCGCTCAGCTTCACATGGTGGAGGCGGGGTCGTAGCGCCGTCCGACTCCCCCGGGATCGCGTACGCGACGATGAGCGCGGGCCCGTTCCCCCGTTCCGGGGAAGCGCCCGGCTCGCCGACGCGCGGGCCGGCCCGGGGCTGTCACCCTTCCCCCATGCCGCAATTGGAACAGTTCATCCCACCCGTGGACACGGCTCTCGTCCCTCCCGTGGACCCGCCCCTCGTCCCGGTCGTGGACACCGCTCTCGACGCGTCCGTGCACGACGTGATCGCCCGGATGCGCGCCCTCGACGCGGCGCTGCCGCCCCATGACGGGGTCGCGGTCTTCAACCGGGTGTATCTCGCCGTGACCCAGGAAGTCGACCTGCGGATCGACACAGGCGGTTTCCCGGACGCGCAGGCCGCGCGCACGCTGGACCTGCGGTTCGCGGCGCGCTACCTGGTCGCGCTGGACGCGGTCCTCGCCGACCGGCGTCCGCCCGCCTGCTGGCGCCCGCTGTTCCAGATGCGCCGCCATCCCGGCGTACGGCCACTGCAGTTCGCCCTGGCCGGTATCAACGCCCACATCGGGCACGACCTGGCGCTCGCCGTCGTGGACGCCTGCTGTGACCTCGGCTGTGAACCGGCCGATCTGGAGGACGAGTACGAGCGGGTCGGGGATCTGCTCGTCGCGCTGGAGGAACGCATCCGCGAGGAGCTGATGCCCGGCCCCGACCTGCTCCAGATCGCCGATCCGCTCACCCATCTGCTGGGCTCCTGGAGCCTGGAGCGGGCCCGGGACGCCACCTGGACGGCGGCCCGGGCGCTGTGGGCGCTGCGCCGGCTCCCCGACGTGGCCGAGGAGTTCACCGAACGCCTCGACACGGCCGTCGGGTTCGCGGGGCGCATGCTGCTCACGCCCCTGCGGGACTGAGAGGTCAGTCCTCCGGCAGCTCGACCGGGGCGATCTCGTCGTACACGTCACCCGGGCCCGGGTTGGTCGCGTCGGTCGTGCCGCCGAGGTGGTGCATCACGCCCCAGACCGCGTTGAGCGCGGTCTGGACGGCGCCCTCGGCCCAGCCCGCCGTCCAGGAGATGTCGTCGCCGGCGAGGAAGACGCCCCGCTTGTCGGCGGGCAGCCGGTCCTGCATGAAGTGGGTGAACAGGCGCCGCTGGTAGCGGTAGTGGCCGGGCAGGTTGGCCTTGAACGCGCCCATGAAGTAGGGCTCGTCCTCCCAGGACACCGTCACCGGGTTGCCGATGATGTGCTTCCTGATGTCGA
Source organism: Streptomyces sp. T028 (assembly GCF_048159505.1). Taxonomy (NCBI): domain Bacteria; kingdom Bacillati; phylum Actinomycetota; class Actinomycetes; order Kitasatosporales; family Streptomycetaceae; genus Streptomyces; species Streptomyces sp. T028. The sequence goes on along the minus strand of NZ_JBLRVZ010000008.1, from coordinate 61,372 downwards.
CGTTCGGGTAGATCTCGCCGAGCGACTTCAGCATGACCTCCATCCGCTCGTTCGCGGACAGCGGCAGCCACTTCAGGCTGTCGTCGCACCAGGTGTAGGAGAGGCAGATGACGGCGGGCTTGTCCGGGCCGTCGTCGAGCAGGTAAGTGCCGCGCGTCATACGGTCGGTGAGCGTCATCGACATGACGTCGCGGCCGGTCGGGTTTCCCCTGTCGTCGACGGCCTTGTCCAGCCAGAAGGGCCGGTCCACGGGCACGAAGAGCTTCGAGGACTCCATGTAGTGGGTGCGCTCGATCGCCGTCCAGTGGTCGATCGGGAACAGCGAGTCGTCACAGTCGATCTTGGACAGCAACATCCAGGACTGGGCCGTGAAGATCGCCGCCCGGTAGGTGCGGATGTCGCCGTTCGCGTCGGTCACCGTGATCCGGTCGCCGGCGGTGCGGTGCAGCCGGGTCACGGCCGGGCGGGGCCGGCCGCCCTCGTGCAGGCTCGCCAGCGAGGTGCCGTACGCCCAGTGGACGATCTTCTCCGGCTCCCGCTCCCACAGGCGCAGCGGCAGTTGCTGGGAGCCGCCGACGATGCCGCGGTGGTGGTCGTCGGCCTCGGTGTAGACGACGCGGAGGATCTCCAGGATGGAGTTGGGGAAGTCGGTGTCCCAGCCGCCCGTGCCGAAGCCGACCTGGCCGAAGATCTCGCGGTGCCGGAAGGACCTGAAGGCCTCGGAGTCGCAGAGGAAGCCGTAGAAGGTCTGGTTGTCGAGCTTCTCGACGAGCCTGGCCCAGATCTCGCGGATGCGCGGCACGTCCCGCTCGCGCATCGCGCGGTTCATGTCGGAGAAGTCGGCACCTTCTTCAAGGCACTTGTTCCAGGCCTCGGCGACATCGCGGTAGACCTGCGGGAGGTCGTCGATCGTCTCGGCGTAGTGGCTCTCGCCCTTGAGGTCGACGACCGTCGAAGGGGTCGCCTCGGCAAGGGGGTTGGGGAACGGCCGGGTCTCCAGCCCCACCAGGTCGATGTAGTGCTGGAGGGCCGTGGAGGAGGGCGGGAACCGCATCGCGCCCATCTCGGCGGTGAGCGAGCCGTCACAGCCCTCGAAGCCCACCGTCCGCAGCCGGCCGCCGATCCGGTCGGCCTCGTACACGACCGGCTTCAGGCCCATCTTCATCAGCTCGTACGCGGCCACGACGCCCGACAGCCCGCCGCCGATGACCGCGACCTCCGTGCCGTGCTCGGTCGCCGGGATCTGGCCGAGGCCCGCCGGGTGCGCGAGGAAGTCGTCGTAGGCGTACGGGAAGTCCGGGCCGAACATCGTGATCGGCGGCTGCTGCGGCTCGTCGGTGTGCTCGACGGCGTTGGGCACCATGGACGTCATGGGGTAGGGGCTCCTTGCGACTTACGACAGGGAAGTTCAGGGACTCAGGCGTAGAGCTCGGGACGCCGGTCCCGCAGATACGGGTTGGCCTCGCGGGACGCGGCGAGGAACGCGGGGTCGGCGTCGGCGAACACCAGCTGCTCCTCGCGTCCGGCTCGGGCCCGGGCCACCCCGTCGGGGCCTGCGAGGACGGACAGCCCGACGAACTCGAACTCCCCTTCCTGGCCGACCCGGTTGACGTACGCGACGTACATCTGGCTCTCGAAGGCGCGCACCGGGATCATCGATTCGGCGACGAACTGGAACGGGTGCATCTGAGCCGTCGGGACGAGGAGGAGGTCCGTACCGGCCAGGGCGTGGGCGCGGACGTTCTCCGGGAACTCGACGTCGTAGCAGATGAGGAGGCCGACGGTGAGCCCGCCCAGTTCGGCCTGGACGACCGGCTGCTCCCCCGGGGTGAAGTGGTCCCGCTCGAAGCAGCCGAAGAGGTGGGTCTTGCGGTAGTTCGCGAGCCGGGTGCCGTCGGCGGAGACCAGCTGCGCGGAGTTGTACACCGTCTCGCCGGAGCGCTCCGGGTAGCCGTAGGCGACCGCGACCCCGTGCCGGGCGGCCAGTTCGGCGACCGCGTCCGCCGAGTCGCCGTCGGCGGGTTCGGCGAGGCGCGCGATGTCGTCGCCGATCGCGTAGCCGGTGAGGAACATCTCCGGCGCGACCAGCAGCCCGGCGCCCGCGGCGGCGGCCCGGCCCGCGGCCTCGTCGAGGACCTTGAGGTTCTCGACGGCCGAGCCGGGGCGGCCGGAGCTCTGGAGCAGGGCTGTGCGCATGCGGGGTCCTCACCGGGCAGCGGGCGGAAGGGTGGTTTCGGGGGCCACATGACTGGGCCACGTAGACGGTACGGGCGCGTGACCAGGCCGGACAAGAAGGAGCCGTTGCGCGCCGGGGAACGATTCGTTGCGTACGTCGGCGGCGGCACGGCGATTCGTTGCGCACCCTCACCCCAGCCTCACCTCCGCCTCCCCCACGCCACCCCCACCGCCGTGACCAGGTACGGCACCGCGCACAGCGCGAACACCGTGCCGTGCGGAAGGGCCGAGCCCAGGGCGCCGTACGCGCCGTAGACGCCGATGGTCAGGACCTCGGTGCCGAGGCTCGCGACCGAGGTGAGGGTGGCCCGGCCAGTGCCCTCGATGCGCCGCTGGAGGCGGGCGTCGGCGACGACGGTCGCCAGCTGGAAGCCGCCGAAGGCGAGGGCGACGAGGCCGATGCCGGCGGGGGCACGGGTGAGCGCGCCGACGCCCAGGGCGAGCGCGGAGCCGGTGAGCAGGGCGGCGAGTCCGGTCGGGCCCAGCCGTTCGGCCAGGCCGGACAGCAGGCTGCCGGCCGTGACGCCGGCCCAGATCAGCATCAGCCAGTACGGGACGGCCGCCTCGGTCACTCCGGTGTCCCGCACCAGCAGGGACGTGTACTCGTCGAGGGCGCCCCATACCGCCGCCACGGCCGGGACGAGCAGCAGGGCACCGCGTACCGAGCGGTCACGGTGGGCGTCGGCGAGGCCGGCCCGCAGGGTCGCGGCCCAGCCGCCGCCCCCGCCGTGTTCCGGGGACGTCCGGTGCTCGGGGAAACGGGTCGCCGTCGCGGCGCACAGCACACAGGCCAGTACGCTCGCCGCGCCGACCGCCGGGTATCCGCCCACCGCGAACACCGGGCCGGCCAGGCCCATGGCCGCCATCACGGCCACCTGGCCCGCCGCATGGGAGCGGCCCATCACGCGCGCGTACCGGTCCGCGGCGCCGAGCCGCTCCAGCTCCTCGTAGACCAGCGCCTCCAGCGCGCCGGAGCCCAGCGCGCCACGGACGCCCCACAGGACGAAACCGGCGGCGAAGGCCCCGTACGACGGGAAGCACACCCACAGGGCGAAGCCGGCGCCGCCCAGCAGCGGGCCCAGGCACAGCGGCAGACGTCGGGAGACGGCGTCGGCCCAGGCGCCGGAGGGCACCTCCAGCAGGACGCCGGTCAGCGACCACAGGACGAAGAGGGAGGAGATCTGTCCGACGGACAGCCCGGTGTCCGCGAACAGCAGCGCGTACACCGGGTAGAGCAGCACGAATTCGTCGAGGAACGCGTACGCGTACAGCGTGGCGGTCAGTCGACGGGTGCCGGGGCCGGTCGTGGATCAATGTCGCCAGGTCATGCCCCCGATGTTAGACACCGTCCGGCACGCTGCCCAGCGGATTCGAGGGGACGGCGAAGGTGGTGACGACGGCCGCGTGGTCGGAGGGCCAGTCGTTGTCCTCGACGTCCGGCCAGGGCCGGGGGCTGCCCGTGACGTACGTCCGGGAGTCCAGCACGCTGAGGCCCCGGTGGAGCACGAAGTCGATCCGGTCCTGGGGTTCGGGGCGGCCGCTGCCGTCCTCGTGCTCGGCGTGCACCGGGGACCAGGTGTGTCCGGGTTCCCGTACGGGGTCGGGGTGGGCCTCGCGGTAGGAGTCGGCGAGGCCCGCCCGCTCGGCCGCCCGGGTCACCGGCCACTCCACGTCCGGCCGGTCCAGGTGGGAGGGGCTGTTGAAGTCACCGACGAGCACGACGGGCCTGTCGGGGTCGAGGCGGCGCAGGGCGTCCCGCAGCTGGGCGAGCCGCACCTCCTCGTGCGCGATCAGGTCGTCCGCCGCGAGCCCGTCGAAGGCCGCCTCGTAGGGGCCGTACGGCGTGTAGTCGAGATGGACCGTCCAGACGTCGACCTCGGTGCCGGCGACGTCGAGCCTGACCCCGGCCGCCCCGTAGAAGCCCACGTCCGGGTCGCCGAGGACGGCGGTGACCGGGTGGCGGCTGATCACGCCGAGGTTCTCCCCGGCCCGGTGGTGGTGCCAGCCGAGCGCCTCGGCGAGCTCCTCGGCGGCAGTGCCGTACGTCTCCTGCAGCCCGACCACGTCCACCCCGGTCTCGGTGATGACCTTGAGCTGCTTGGCCCGGTGGTCGTGGACCTTGGTGCCGCCGCACCAGAGGTTCCAGGTCATGACGCGCAGCCGGGACCCCGTGAGCGCGCGCAGCCGCTCGGGGGTCACGCCCTCCAGGCTGGTCAGCACGGTCCGGCCGGGGGCGGGGCCGATCGGCGCGAGCGAGGGCACCGCGAGGACGGCGCAGCCCGCGGCCTCGGCGGAGGCGACACCGGTCCCGGTGTCCTCGACGGCCACGCAGGCCGAGGGGTGGACGCCCAGGGCGCGGCAGGCGGCGAGGTAGGGGTCGGGGTCGGGTTTGGTGCGCTCGGTGTCGTCTGCGGTGACGGAGATCGCGAAGCGGTCTGCGCCGAGCGCTTCGAGGACGGTGTCGGCGACGGCCCGGGGGGACGCTGTGACCAGGGCCGTGGGGATGCCGTCGCGGGCCAGGGCGTCGAGCAGGGCGAGGGCGCCGGGGCGGGGCACGATGCCGGTGCGCACCCGGCCCTCGAACTCCCGGTGGAGGGTGTCGGCGAGGTCCGCGGCCGACCGGCCCGTGGTCGTGGCCAGCCAGCCGGCGGTGTGCTCCACCGGCCGGCCGAGCACCTCCGGCTGGTCCGCCTCGGTCAGGGCCCGGCCGGCCACCTGTTCCACCGCCTCCCACCACAGCCGCTCGGTGTCGACGAGCGTGCCGTCCATGTCGAACAGGACGGCCTGGAGCGGGAGTCGAGTCACGGTCTCTCTCTTTCTGGGGGAATCGTTGCGAATCGAGAGGTGTGTCAGGGCATGCGTTCGGCCACCAGGACCGGCCGATCGGGCAGCGTCACGGTGACGGCGGTCCCGGCGCCGAGGCCGCCGGCCTCGTGCGCGGGCAGGTCGGCCTTCACCTCGGTGCCGTCGGCGAGCCGGACGGTGACGCGGACGGCGGCGCCCAGGAAGGACGTGGCGACCACGCGCGCGTCCCCGTCGCCGACGGCGCGCACGCCGACCGCCTCGGGCCGCACCAGCACATCGACCTCGGAGGCCGACGGAACGGGTCCGTCGACGGGCAGCCGCTGCCCCAGCACCTCGACGCCACCGTCGGTGAGCCGCCCGGGTACCCGGCTCATCGTGCCGACGAACTCGGCGACGAAGGCGGTGGCGGGCCGGCCGTACAGCTCGGCGGGCTGCGCGCACTGTTCGAGGCGTCCGGCGTGCATCACGGCGACCCGGTCCGCCATGGACAGAGCCTCCTCCTGGTCGTGGGTGACGAACAGGGTGGTGATGCCGAGGTCCTGCTGGAGCCGCCGGATCTCCTCGCGCAGGCTCAGCCGCACCTTGGCGTCGAGCGCGGACAGCGGCTCGTCGAGGAGCAGCACGCGCGGGCGCAGGGCGAGGGCGCGGGCCAGGGCGACGCGCTGCTGCTGGCCGCCGGAGAGCTGGTGCGGGAACTGTCCGCCCTTGTCGGCAAGACCGACCAGCTCCAGCAACTCGGCGGCGCGCGCCCGCCGTTCGGTGGTGCGGACCTTGCGCATCCGCAGCCCGAAGGCCACGTTGTCGAGCGCGTCGAGATGCGGGAAGAGGCTGTACGACTGGAAGACCATCCCGGCGTCGCGGCGGTGCGCCGGGACCCTTGTGACGTCCTCGCCGTCGATCAGCACCTCGCCGGAGTCGGGGTGTTCGAACCCGGCGAGCATGCGCAGCGCGGTGGTCTTGCCGCAGCCGGAGGGGCCGAGGAGGGCGAGGAGTTCACCGGGGCGGACGGTCAGGTCGAGTCCGTCCAGAGCGACGGTGGACCCGAACTCCCTGCGCAGGCCCCGGAATTCCACGGTGGCTGCCTTGGTCGCCGTCTTGTCGGGCGCGGTCACGGTCATGGTTCATCCCCGGGATGCGGTTCGGGTACGCCCGCCGGCACCGGCGAGCGCGAGGAGCAGGACCCATGTCACGAGCAGGCTCAGCACGGACACGGCGACGGACAGCTGGGCCTGCGACCCGCTGACGTTCACGATCCACACGGCGAAGGGCGTAAAGCCCAGCAGCTGGGCCACGGTGAACTCGCCGAGCACCAGGGCCAGGGTGAGGAACGAGGCGTTGAGCAGGGCCCCGCGCAGATTGGGCAGGACCGCCTGGATCAGTGCCTGCGGCCAGCCGGCGCCGCAGCTGCGGGCGGCCTCGACGAGGGTGCGGACGTCGACGGCGCGCAGACCGGCGTCCAGGGCCCGGTACACGAACGGCAGCGCCATCACGACGTACGCGAGGACGAGCACTACGGGGAAGTCGGGGTTCTGGATCGCGACGAAGGTCTGGAACAGCGGGGTGCGGGAGAGATGGTCCGGTCCCCACTTGAGCACGGTCCCGATGCCGGCGACGAACGCGATCGGCGGCACGACCAGCGGCAGCGAGCACACCACCTCGACGACGGGCCGCAGCCGGGGCGCGCCGAGCCGCAGCGCGACCATGGCGGGCACCATCAGCAGCAGGACGAGGGCGATGGTGGCGGCAGCCAGTTCCAGCGAGAGCAGCAGGCTGGAGGTGAAGCCCTCGGTGGAGAAGATCCGGGTGTAGGCGTCGAAGGTGAGGCCCTGGCCGGGCACGTCGACGGTGAAGACGACGGACGCGGCGAGCGGGACCAGGAAGTACAGTCCGGCGAGGCCGAGGACGCCCCACCGCCACAGGGTCAGGCGAGCCATCGCGCGCTCCTCCGTTGCAGGGGAAGGTACACGGCCATGACCAGGCCGGCGACCAGGACCATGTCGAGGCTGAGGGCGAGCGCCACGTTCTCCTGACCGACCAGGACGTTGCCGGAGATGGCGTCGGCGATCTGCAGGGTGACCAGCGGGATGGAGCTGCCGACCATGGCGGCGGCGGTGGCGTACGCGGCGAAGGCGCTGCCGAACAGCAGCACGAACCCGCCGAGCAGCGAGGGCAGCAGCACCGGCAGGGCCACGTGGAGCCAGTACTGCACGGGCGTCGCGCCGTTGTTCTGGGCGGCCTCGCGCCACTGGGTGCGCAGGCCCTCCAGGGCCGGGGTGATGGTGAGGACCATCAGCGGGATCAGGAAGTACAGGTAGACGATCACCAGGCCCCAGAAGCTGTAGAGGTCCCAGCCCTTGTCGGTGAGGCCCAGGTGCCGGGTGAGCACGCCCGCGTTGCCGAGGGTGGCGACGAAGGCGAAGGCGAGCGGGACGCCGCCGAAGTTGGCGAGGACCCCGGACGCGGTGAGCACCGCCTCGCGCAGGGCGCGGAAGCGGGAGGTGACGACGGCCTGGGCGAGCGGCAGTCCGAGCAGCGTGCCGAGGGCCGCCGACACGGCCGACAGCTTCACGCTGCCGAGCAGGGCGGTCAGATACGCCCCCTGCAGCGAGGCCGTCAGATTGCCGGTGGTGTACGAGGTGGCGCCGCTTGCCGGGTCCTTGGCGGTGAAGGCGCCGTCGAGCATGGCAAGGGCGGGCAGCCCGAAGGCGAGCGCGGTGAAGGCGAGCAGCGGGACGACCGCGAGCCAGCCGAGCGACCGGCGCCGCCGCTTCACCGCAGCGGCGGGCGCCGAGTCGACCCGTACGGCGGTGGCCGTCATCCGGAGACGGCCTTCGCCCAGCCCTGTCCGAGCACCGTCTTGGCCTTGCTCTGCTGGTCCTCGGTCGGGAAGGCGGGCGTGCCGGAGACCTCGGGCAGCTTGGCGGCGGCCGTCGTGTCGAGGGTGCCGGCCTTCTCCAGGGCGGTCATCAGGACCGGGCGGGCGTAGCCCTTGAGCCACAGGTTCTGGCCCTCGGCGCTGTAGAGGTACTCCTGCCACAGACGGGCGGCCGCCGGGTGCGGGGCGTCCTTGTTGACGGCCTGGGAGTAGAACTGGGAGAACTGGCCGTCCGTCGGGACGGCGACCTTCCAGTCGACGCCCTTGGACTTGAATTCGTCGGCGTACCCGGCGTTGAGGTAGTCCCAGTCGATGCTGATCGGGGTCTCGCCCTTCTCGACGGTGGCCGGGGTGGACTCGACGGGCGTGTAGTTGCCGTTCTTCTTCAGCTTGGCGAAGAAGTCGAGGCCGGGCTGGATGTCGTCGAAGGAGCCGCCGTTCGCGAGGGCGGCCGCGTAGACGCCACCGAACGCCGAACCGGACTTGGTGGGGTTGCCGTTGAGGGCGACCTGGCCCTTGTACTGCGGCTTGAGCAGGTCGGCGAAGGTGGTGGGACAGGTCTTGACGCGCCCCGCGTCGCAGCCGATGGAGATGTAACCGCCGTAGTCGTTGTACCAGCGGGCCTGCGCGTCCTTCTGGCCCTCGGGGATGTCGGCGTACGAGGCGACCTTGTACGGCGCGAGCAGGCCCTGCTGGGCGGCGCTGAGGGCGAAGGAGCTGCCGAGGTCGAGGACGTCCGGCGCGCGGTCCTGGCCCTTGCGGGAGGTCACGGCGTTGATCTCGTCCTGGCTGGAGCCGTCCGGGTTCTCTACGGAGATCTTGATGCCGTACTTCTTCTCGAAGCCGTCGATCAGGGCGCCGTAGTTGGCCCAGTCGCGGGGCAGGGCGATGGCGTTGAGCTTGCCCTCCTTCTTCGCGGCCTTCACCAGGGCGTCGAGGCCCCCGAAGTCGGCGGCGGAGGTGGCGGTGGCGGCGTTCTTGCCGTCGGCGGTGGTCGTGGAGTCGTCGGGGGCGGCGCCACAGGCGCTCAGAGCGAGGGCGGCGATGACACCGAGGGCGGCTGTTCTCGGCAGGGACACGGTCACGGCTTCTCCAGGGGACGCGCGAGGGTGCGGGAGATCAGGAGACGGGGCTAACTTGTCTGAACAAGTTGGCCTCAGTAACCACGCCGCTGATGTCCCCTCGGTAAACTCCGGCGAAACCCTGATCCCTGATTTCGCGCACACTCCGGGCTGCCGTTCATCACGTTTCGATGTCGACTAGGCTGGTCACGCTGTGCACAGCAGCAGAGAGCAAAGGGGAAGCATGGCGGCCCGACACGAGGAGATCGCCCACGAGCTGCGTCGGGCGATCGACCGCGAGGAGTACACGGTGGGCGCCCGGCTGCCCGCCGAGACCGACCTCGCGGCCCGCTACGGAGTCTCGCGCGGGACGGTCCGCCAGGCCGTGGCGGCGCTGACCGCCGAGGGACTCATCGGCTCCCGCCAGGGCGCCCGGCGAGTGGTGCTGGCCAGCCGCCGCAGCCAGAGCTTCGCGGAGCTGCGCAGCTTCGCCCAGTGGGCGCGGGCGATGGGCCGCGAGGCGACCGGGCAGGTGGTGGCGCAGCAGTACCAGCCGGCCACGCACGAGGACGCCGTCCGTCTGCAACTCCCCCTCGGTACCCCGGTGTTGCACGTCCTGCGGGTGCGCGGCCTGGACGGTGAACCGGTCCTGCTGGAGCGGACGGTGTACGCCGACTGGATCTCCGCCGCCGTCGAGTCGATCGAGCCGGACTGCCCCTCGGTGACCCAGCGTCTGCTGGACGACACCGGACTGGTCTTCGCCTACGGCGAGCACGTCATCGACGCGGTGGCGGCGGGCGCCCAGGACGCGGAGCTCCTCGGCGTCCGCCGCACCAGCCCCCTGCTGCGGGTCCGCCGGGTCACCACGACCCACGAGGGCCGCCCCGTGGAGTGGTCCGACGACCGCTACCGCTCGGACGCGGTGAGCTTCAGCGTGCACAACTCGATCGGCAACAACGCGCTGGCGCGCAAGACGGCCGACTGAGGGACGACGGTCGACGATCCGCAGCCGGGCGGAGCAGGTCAGGTGGGCGGAACAGGTCAGGTGGGCGAGCCCGACGAGAAGCGGCGCAGTAGGGGCGACAGCACCAGCACGGACTTCGTCCGTTCCACGAAGGGCTCCCCCGCGATCCGCTCCAGGACCCGCTCGAAGTGGCGCATGTCGGCCGCGAAGACCTGGGCGACCGCGTCGGCCTCCCCGGTGACGGTGGAGGCGGCGACGACCTCCTGGTAGCGCTCCAGGCCCCGCTGGATGGTCTCCGGGGAGGTGTTGCGCCGGCAGTAGATCTCGACGAACCCCTCGGTCTCCCAGCCGAGGGCCGCCGGATCCACCCGTACGGTGAAGCCGGTGATGGCGCCGGTGGCCCGCAGCCGGTCCACGCGCCGCTTCACGGCGGGCGCGGACAGACCGACCAGTTGCCCGATGTCCGCGTAGGAACGGCGGGCGTCCTCGGCGAGGGCGTGCACGATACGTTCGTCGAGATCGTTCAGCACGGTGCGTTGTTCACTTCTCAGCTGGTGCGGGTGGGGCGAGTCGGGAGCGGCGTTTCTCGGGGGCGCGGGGAACTTACCAGCTGGCGTGCAGGGGCTTCCCCTCGGCATAACCAGCCGCGCTCTGAATGCCCACGACGGCTTTCTCCGCGAACTCCTCGAGAGAGCCCGCCCCGGCATACGTGCAGGAGGAACGGACACCCGCGATGATCGAGTCGACCAGATCCTCCACCCCCGGCCGGGCCGGGTCGAGGAACATCCGGGACGTGGAGATGCCCTCCTGGAACAGCCCCTTGCGCGCCCGGTCGTAGGCCGACTCCTCGGACGTACGGTTGCGCACCGCACGCGCCGAGGCCATCCCGAAGGACTCCTTGTACGGCCGCCCGTCCGCGTCGTGCTGAAGGTCTCCCGGCGACTCGTACGTCCCCGCGAACCAGGAACCGATCATCACGTTGGACGCACCGGCGGCCAGCGCCATCGCGACGTCACGCGGGTGGCGGACCCCGCCGTCGGCCCACACGTGCTTGCCGTACTTCCTCGCCTCGGCCGCGCACTCCAGCACCGCCGAGAACTGCGGCCGCCCCACGCCGGTCATCATGCGGGTGGTGCACATCGCGCCGGGGCCGACACCGACCTTGACGATGTCCGCGCCCGCCTCGATCAGGTCCTTGACGCCCTCGGCGGAGACGATGTTGCCGGCCGCGACCGGCACGTGCGGGTCGAGAGCGCGCACGGTGCGGATCGCGCTGATCATCGACTCCTGGTGGCCGTGCGCGGTGTCGATGACGAGCGTGTCGACGCCCGCGTCGAGCAGCTGCTTGGCCTTGCCCGCGACATCGCCGTTGATCCCGACGGCGGCGGCGATGCGCAGCTTGCCCCGCGCGTCGACGGCGGGCGTGTACAGCGTGGCGCGCAGGGCGCCCTTGCGGGTCAGGATGCCGGCGAGACGGCCGTCCTTGTCCACGGCGGGCGCGTAGCGCCGGTTGGCCGCGTCGAGGGTGTTGAAGGCCTCGCGGGGGTCGATGTCGGCGTCGAGCAGCAGCAGGTCGCGGGACATGACGACCTCGAGCTGGGTGAAGCGGTCCACGCCGCTGAGGTCCTGGTCGGTGACGACACCGACCGGCCGACCGTCCCCGTCGACGACGACGCCCGCGTTGTGCGCGCGCTTGGGCAGCAGGGCGAGGGCGTCCGCGACGGTCTGGTGCGGGGCGAGCACGATCGGCGTGTCCAGGACCAGATGGCGGCTCTTGACCCAGGTGACGACATCGGTGACGACGTCGATCGGGATGTCCTGCGGGATCACGACGAGTCCGCCGCGCCGGGCCATCGTCTCGGCCATCCGGCGTCCGGCGACGGCCGTCATGTTGGCGACGACCAGCGGGATCGTGGTGCCCGTGCCGTCCGGGGAGGTGAGGTCCACCCCCTGCCGCGACCCGACCGCGCTGCGGCTCGGCACCATGAAGACGTCGTCGTAGGTGAGGTCGTACGCGGGCTGGATGTCGTTGAGGAAACGCACGTGCTGCACATCCCAGTCGTTCAGAGGTGACCCCCTGACAGGTCAGCCAGGGGGAAGAGCACGTACTTCATTGTCCCATGACGACCGTGACGCGGTGCCCGGACAGAACGTCCAAGCAGCTCAGAGGCGGTTAGGAGGATCCTCCGAGAGCGAGCACCACGGAGAGCGCCGGCACATGGTTCACCGCCGAGGAGAACACCTCCTGCGCGATCTCCCACTCCTCCGGTCGCGCCTTCGCGTACGCCTGCCAGTTCCGTACGACGACCAGCACCGGCCCCGACTCGGGCCCGTCCGGCAGATCGGTGAGGCTGTCGGCGAGGGCGTCCCAGTTGCGGCCGAACCAGTCGGGCAGTTCGAGGTCCCGTACGCAGCGGTCCATCAGGGCAGCCTTGTCCATGACCCCGTCGAGGTCCAGCGTGAGCACGTGCTCCGTCATCCAGGCACCGTCCTGAGCAAGTCGTGGTTCTCGGAAAGGGGCGGCCCTGACGACCGCCCCCTTCTGATCTTCCCTCAGATACCGTCCGGGTCCGCCCGGTTGAGCGCAGGCTTCGGGGTCGGGCCCGCCGTCATCAGATAGTCGGCCGCGGAGGTGTCCGTGACCAGGCTGGTGACGAGCCCGGAGCGCAGCACCGCGTCGATCGCGGCCGCCTTGCGCTGCCCGCCCGCGATCGCGACGACCTCGGGGACACGGCGGAGCTGGTCGGCCTTGACCGTGATGCACCGCTCCCCCAGGTCCCGTCCGACCCGGCGGCCCTCGGCGTCGAAGAGGTGCGCGGACATCTCGGCGGCGACACCGAGCGAGGCGTAGTGGGCCCGCTCCTCGTCGCTGAGCATGTCGTGCACCGTCGAGATGCCGGGCTCCCAGGAGCCGATCGAGACACAGGCGACCGTGACCTTGTCGAAGTACTCGAAGGCCCGGGCGATCCCGGTCTGGTTGCGCAGCGCCGCCGCGGTGGCCGCGTCCGGCAGCAGCATCGGCGCGTAGATGGGGTGCGCGTCGCCGCCGGACACCTGGGCGGCGCGGCGGACGGCCTCGACGGAGCCGCGCTCGGCGGTGCCCGCGTCGTACACGCCCGTCAGCTGCACCACCGTGCAGGGCGGCAACCGGTCCAGGGCCGCCGCCATGTGGATGGTGGAGCGGCCCCAGGCCAGGCCCAGGACGTCCCCCTCGTTCACGAGTTCGCCGAGCAGGTCGGCGGCCACCTCTCCCAGGTTCTCGGGGTCGGGCGAGTCCTCGGCCTCGGCCGGGGACTCGACGACCACGGCGTGTCTGAGGCCGTACCGGGCGCGGAGCGCGTCGGAGCGCTCGGCGTCCAGTTCGGCCGGCACGCGGATCTCGATCCGTACGAGATCACGTTCGAGGGCGGTCTCCAGGACCCGGGCCACCTTGAAGCGGCTGACGCCGAACTCCTCCGCGATCTGGATCTTGGACTTGCCCTCGAGGTAGAAGCGGCGGGCCATGGCCGCCGCCTGCACCAGCTCTGCGGGTCCCATCCGCATGGCTGACCGGCCCGCCGACATACCCGACACGGCGATCTCCTCACTGCTGTTCACACTCTGGATACGCCGTTCATCCTTGCAGATCCGGCGCACTTGATCAGCCCTGATGAGAGCCGTTCACGTACCTGTGGCCCAGTGTCCGCATGGGCTGCGTATTCAGTGGGCTACGTATGGTGTCAGCCCGCTGTTCAGAGGGCCATGGGTTCAAGGGCCACGGTTCAAGGACCACGGTTCAAGGGCAATGGTCAGTGGGTGCAGGCCCAGCTCGCTCTCGCGGTCTCCGCCTCCGCCTGGGCACGCAGGGCGCGGACCGCCTCGGCGGGGTCCTCGGCGCCGTACACCGCGGATCCGGCGACGAACACGTCCGCCCCGGCCTCCGCGCACCGCTCGATCGTCGATGCCGAGACGCCGCCGTCGACCTGGAGCCACAGTTCGAGGCCGTGCTTGCTGATCAACTCGCGGGTACGGCGGATCTTCGGGAGCATGATGTCGAGGAACGCCTGGCCCCCGAAGCCCGGCTCGACCGTCATGATCAGCAGCATGTCGAGTTCGGGCAGCAGGTCCTCGTACGGCTCGATGGGCGTCGCGGGCTTGAGCGCCATGGAGGCACGGGCGCCCTTCGCGCGGATCTCGCGGGCGAGTCGCACCGGCGCGGCGGCCGCCTCGACGTGGAAGGTGACGGACGAGGCACCCGCCTCGACGTACTGCGGGGCCCAGCGATCGGGGGCCTCGATCATCAGATGGCAGTCCAGCGGAGTGTCCGTCGCACGGGCCAAGGACTCTACGACCGGCACACCGAGCGTGAGGTTCGGGACGAAATGGTTGTCCATGACGTCGACGTGGAGCCAGTCGGCTCCTTCGACCGCCTTCGCCTCGTCCGCGAGGCGGGCGAAGTCGGCGGACAGAATGCTGGGGTTGATCTGCGCGGCCATGCACCAAGCCTGCCATGCGCTGCGCTGTGCTGGAACGCCGGTCCCTTGTGGCGGGGGTCGTCCTTCGGGTGCGGGTCGTTTGTGGCTTGTCGCGCCCGCGCGGCGGAGCCGCAAATGTCAGGGCCCCGCGCCCCTGGCCGGCTGGGGTCGGTATGAAGCGCACCGCGCATCTTGTCTGCGGGCGGCGGGCCAAGTGGCTGGTGCTGGTGTTCTGGGTCCTCGTGCTGTTTCTGATGGCACCGTTCGCGTCCAAGCTCACCGGGGCCCAGGACAATGACGCGGCGTCCTGGTTGCCGGGGTCGGCGGAGTCGACTCAGGTGCTGGAGATCTCGAAGGGGTTCCGGCCGGAGCAGATTCCGGCGGTCGTGGTGTACGCCCGGGACGACGGGCTGACGGCACAGGACCGGGCGCAGATCACCGCGGACGCGGTGCAGCTCAGGCAGCTCACGGACCACGGCATCCGGGGGGCCGAGACGCGCGGGCCGGTCTACGACCGTCAGGTGGATCCGCGCGCCGCGCAGATCTACGTGCCGATCACGATGGACGAGAAGGGCTGGGACCGGATCGCCCCGGCGGTCGACTCGATCCGTGACGTCGTCGGCAAGGGCGGGGACGGGCTGGCCGTGCACATCACCGGCCCCGGAGGCACCTCCGCGGACTTCGCCAAGGCCTTCGAGGGCATCGACTCGACGCTGCTGCTGTCGGCGATGGGTGTCGTCATCGTCATGCTCCTGATCACCTATCGCAGTCCGACCCTGCTGCTGGTTCCGCTGATCGGTGTGGTGGCGGCGCTGTTCACGGCGCAGGCGCTGATCTATTTCCTGGCCGAGTACGCGGGGCTGACCGTGAACGGTCAGAGCGCCGGCATTCTCACGGTCCTCGTCTTCGGCGCGGGGACGGACTACGCCCTGCTGCTCGTGGCCCGTTACCGGGAGGAGCTGCGCAGACACGAGGACCGCCACGAGGCGATGGCCCTCGCCCTGCACCGGGCGGGCCCGGCGGTGCTGGCCTCGGGTGCCACGGTGGTGCTGAGCATGCTGGTCCTGATGGCCGCGGAGATGAACTCCACCGCCGGTCTCGGTCCGGTGGCGGCCATCGGCGTGGCGGTCGCGCTGCTCGCGATGATGACCCTGTTCCCGGCCCTGCTGGTGATCTGCGGCCGCTGGATCTTCTGGCCGGCGATCCCGCACTTCGGCTCCGCCGATCCGACCGAGCGCGGGTTCTGGGCCCGCACGGGCCGGGGCATCGCCGGCCGCCCGCGCATGATCTGGATCGTGACCGCGTTGGTGCTGGGGGTGTGCTCGCTGGGCCTGATCCAGTTGCGCGCGGAGGGCATCAGCAACGCGGACGCCTTCACCGGCAAACCGGACTCCATCACCGGCCAGGAGGTGTCCGAGCAGTACTTCCCGGCGGGCAGCGGCGACCCGCTGGTGATCATCTCCAACCAGGCCCAGGCCCGTCAGGTGGGCGAGGCGGTGGCCGCCACGGACGGCGTCGTACCGACGTCCCTCGGGCTCCCACCGGGTACGAAGCCCCTCAACGACGGCAAGGTGCTGTTCGAGGCGACGATGACCGCCCCGTCCGACAGCGAGGCCGCCAAGCAGACGGTGGACCGGGTCCGGGACGCGGTGCACGCGGTGCCCGACGCCGACGCGCAGGTGGGCGGCGGAACGGCCGCCCTGCTCGACATGGACAGGGCGACCACGCACGACAACATCCTGATCATCCCGCTGGTCCTGGGCGTGGTCCTGCTGATCCTGTGCGGTCTGCTGCGCGCCCTGATCGCCCCGCTGCTGCTGGTCGGGACCGTGATCCTGTCCTTCGCGGCGGCCCTGGGCATCAGCGCGCTGGCGTTCCGGCACGTGTTCGACTACGCGGGCGAGTCGACGGACTTCCCGCTGTTCGTCTTCGTGTTCCTGGTGGCCCTCGGCATCGACTACAACATCTTCCTGACCACCCGTATCCGCGAGGAGGCGATCCGTCAGGGCACCCGCACGGGCGTGGTGACGGGCCTCGCCGCGACGGGCTCGGTCATCACCTCCGCGGGCCTGGTGCTGGCCGGCACGTTCGCCGCCCTGGGCACGCTCCCCATGGTCGCCTTCGCCGAGATCGGCTTCGCGGTCGCCCTCGGCGTCCTCATCGACACCTTCGTCGTACGGTCGGTGCTGGTCACGGCGCTGTTCCTGGACGTGGGCCCGAAGGTGTGGTGGCCGCACCGGCTGGCCCGGGAGGACGGCCGGCCCCTGCCCGAGAGCGAACGGGCGCCTGCCACCCGATCCGGCGGCTGAGCGTCCAGAGGGTGGCCGGCAGAGCCGTGGCGACGAGGACGAGGAGGAGTTGGGACGTGTGCGTCCCGGCGCTGTCCGCGGCGCGGGCGACGGCGTTGGGCAGGCCGAGCCGGTCCAGCAGCCAGCCGAGGGCCGCGCCTGCGGTGAGCACGGCGCACACGCCCCGCAGGACGGAGTGCCTGCGCAGCCGGGTGAGACAGATCAGGCTCGGCAGGGCGAGCAGAACGAGAAGCAACTGCACGCATTCGATGCCGAGGTTGAATCCGGCGAGGCTGAGAGCCAGTTGGCCGGTGGACAGGTTCATCTCGGCGAGGGTCAGTGAAAAGGCCAGGCCGTGTCCGAGCCCGAAGACGCCGGCGACGACGGCTTCGCGCCCCGGGAAAATCGGGCGAACGGCGTGGACGGCACCGACGAGAATACTGAAGGCGATGAATACCTCGACCGGCCGAGCCGGAATGTCGAGGCGGCCGAAAGCACTCAGGGCGAGCGCGGCGGAATGCCCGACGGTGAATGCGAGGGTTGTTCTTCCTATTCGGCCGATCGCGGTCCGGTTACTCGTCGATCCGCGCCAGCGCTTTCCGGCCGCCTGAAGGGGAGCGGGCAGCAGAAGAATGAGCAGGAAAAGCAGATGATCGGTGCCTTCGAGAATGTGGTGGGTGCCGAGCCGGAACATGGCGTAGGTCCCGCTCCACACGCCTGCGCCCGCCAGGTCGACGGTGAGGGGGTCGACACTCATGGTCCGTGTGTCGGTGCGGATGACGCCGACCTCGGTGGCGGGGTTCCGACCTTCCTCGGCTACTCGGCCGGCTGCCCAGTCCTGCCGTACGGAGACCATGACCGTGTGGGTGACGACCTGGTGGACGATGGCGTCGTAGTCAAAAACGAACCGGCGCGGGTCCCCACCGGCCGGCGGCGTGAGTGTGGCCCGTACCGTCAGCTCGCGGTAGGTGCCGGTGGAGGTCTGCTCCGCCCGGCCGAGGGTCAGGGCGCCGAGGGTGACGGTCCATGCCGTGCCCTGGCGGGTCGTGGGACGCAGATGCGCGGCCAGATAGCGGCGGATCGCGGCACTCCGAGCCGACAGCTGCTTCACCGTGGTGGAGTCGTCCAGGGCGATTCCGCTGGCCCGGGAGAAGTCGCCGACCGGCAGCTCCAGTTGGGCGGCCACGGACGCCTCGTGCACGTCGAGCAGCACCACCGAGTGGGGCATGGGATGCGCGGCAGCGGGCGGCGCTGCCAGAAGCAGCGCCGCCGTCACCGCCAGCACGACCCCGGCCACCCTGCGCAGCGCATGTGACAGTGAGATCGGCAGACGGTCCATCAGAACGAGAACTCTCCGCCGTAGTCGGTGGTGTGGTCCCGGTAGACGGTGTGGTAGTGGATCTGGTTCTGGTAGATCACCCCGTCCTGGCAGACGAACTCGATCCACACGCCCGGCCCGTCGATGCGGACGTAGTCGCCCTGGGCGTCCAGGTCGGTGCTGCCGGAGTACGAGATGTAGGTCTCGTCGAGTTCCGACTCGTAGGTGCTCAGCACGGAGGCGGCGGTCGTGTCGTCCGCCACGTCGACCCAGGGCTCCATGGCGGCGAGGACCAGATCCTGCTGGTCGTCGGTGAGTTCGCCGACCGCGAGGCCTTCCTTGGTCTCCGGGAAGTCACCGTCCTCGTCCGGGCCGAGCAGCACGTCGGTGTACGACTCGGAGAGCTCCGCCTCCGCCAGCTCGTCGTCGCTCAGACTGTCGACCATGGCCTTCATCCCGTCGTACATCCCGGCCAGGGGTGCGTACGAGGTGCCGTCGTCGTCGGTCCAGCTGGTCGGCTCCACCCCGATGAAGAACGGGGTGGTGCCCTCGACCTCGCCGTCCTTGTAGGTGAGGTTCACCGCGAGGTGGTGACCGCCGAAGTGCAGCTGCCAGGTGCCGCTCGTGCCCGGGGTGCCGAGGAAGGCCAGGTAGTAGTTGCCGCTGCCGTAGCCGCTGGCGGTCTCGCCGAGGACGTCGTCGGCCGCGAGGATCTGGGAGACCTGGTCGTACCCGGTGCCGCTGCCCGTGCCCGTCGCCGCCTCGATCACCGCCTTGGCCGCGGTGAGCTGCTCGTCGCTGAGCGTGCTCAGCTCGATGCCGACCCGGCAGGTGGAACCGCACGGGAGGTTGGACCAGGCGGTGGCGTTCGCCTCGGTGAAGTCGAGGAGCACCTCCGCCTGCTGGTCGTCGTCCAGGGTGGCGAGGAACGCGTCGGCCGCGTCGACCACGTCCGAGACGGCGGTGGACGAGGCGGTCGTGGTCGCCGACTCTCCGCTGGAGGTGCTGCGCTGGACGGAGGCGGCGTTGGCATTGACGTACACCGCCCCGAAGAGCAGGGCCGTTCCCGCGGCGAAGGCTGCACCGGCCTTCTTCAACCGATTCTTCGACCTGCGGTGAGTCTTGTTCTCTGGCACCTTTTCGATCCCTTCCAAAGAGGCTGCACGGAATTCCGGAAATCCCTTCTCAGGTATATGAACCTCAGGAATTCCGCGCCGTTGTTTTGGTGAGATAAAGGCAACCAGTCGGCACTGTGGCGGACATCAAGAAACAGTCGGGTTTACCTATGCGATCCTGTGCCCGGAGGCCATCAGCTTAAGGTTCCCGACTTCAACTCACTTGCCCGGCTTGGGATATGACGGGCCGTCATGCACCGGTCCGCGCCGGTCAGCCGGTCCGACGGATGAGTGCCAGGTACATGGCGTCAGTGCCGTGCACATGAGGCCACAGCTGCACGTCGGGCCCCTCGCCCAGCGCCGGTACGCCCGGCAGCAGGGGCCGCGCGTCGAAGAGGTCGGCCTGCGGGAACTGCTTGAGCACGTCGGCGACGACCGCCCGCGTCTCCGCGAGATGCGGTGAGCAGGTGGCGTACCCGACGACACCCCCGACCCGCACGGACTCCAGCGCGGTCCGCAGCAGCCTGCGCTGCAGGGGCGCGAACCCTTCGAGGTCCTCGGGCCGACGCCGCCAGCGGGCCTCGGGCCGCCGCCGCAGGGCGCCGAGGCCCGTGCACGGCACGTCCATCAGCACCCGGTCGAAGGAGCCGGGCCGCCACGGCGGCCGGGTCCCGTCGGCGGCGATGACCTGGTACGGCCCGGGATTGCCGTGCAGCGCCTTGGTCACCAGGCCCGCCCGGTGCGGCTGCTTCTCGGAGGCGAGGAGGGTGGCCCCACGCTCGGCGGCGAGGGCGGCGAGCAGCGCGGCCTTGCCGCCGGGCCCGGCACACCCGTCGAGCCACTTCTCGTCCCGCCCCTCCACCGGCGCGCCCGCGAGGGCGAGCGCGACGAGCTGGCTCCCCTCGTCCTGCACACCCGCACGCCCCTCCCGTACGGCGTCGACGGCCCCGGGCTCCCCGCCCTCGGTGAGCCGCACGGCGTACGGCGACCAGCGCCCCGGTACGGCGGCCTCCTCCCGGAGCAGTTCCTCGGCCGTGGCCCGCCCGGGCCGGGCGACCAGGGTCACCTCGGGCCGCTCGTTGTCGGCTTCGAGCAGGTCCTCGATCCCGGCCCGCCCGCCGCCGAGCGAGTCCCACAGCGCGGAGACGATCCAGCGCGGGTGGGAGTGCACGACGGCGAGGTGGTCCTCGGGATCGTCGTCGTACGGCGGGGCGACCTGCTCGAGCCATCCGTCGAGATCGTGCTGGGCGATCTTCCGCAGTACGGCGTTGACGAACTTGGCCCGCCCGTCGCCGAGCACGACCCTCGCCAGCTCGACCGCGGAGGACACCGCGGCGTGCGTCGGGATCCGCGTCCCGAGCAGCTGGTGCGCACCGAGGCTGAGCACATCGAGCACGGGCGGATCGACGTCCCGGAGCGGCCGGTCCACACAGGCGGAGATGACGGCGTCGTACGTCCCCTGCCGTCGCAGTGTGCCGTACACCAGCTCGGTGGCGAGCGCCGCGTCCCGCAGGTCGAAGTCGCCGCTCTCACGCGCCTTGCGCAGCAGGGGCGGCAGCACCAGGTTGGCGTAGGCGTCCCGCTCGTCGACAGCCCGCAGCGCCTCGAAGGCGAGCATGCGGACGGGGTCCTTCTGGGGCCGGCGGTAGGGCCGGGCGGGCTTGCGGGGACGGCGGGGCTGGTCGCTCACGAAAAAGGTGCTCCGGATTGCAGGATGGAAGTCGCGTCCAGCGTACGACGTGCGCGCCGGACCGGTGCGGGAGCGTTACGACCCGACCCGCTCGCCCTCGGCGATACGCACACCGCGCGCCCAGTCGGCGGCCCGCATCGGCTTCTTGCCCTGGGCCTGCACCCACAGCAGCTCGACGGCGTACGACCCCGTTCCCACGTGGACGCTGTTCTTGCCGACGGCCAGCGCACCGGGCGCGAGGTCGTCCCGACCGGGAACCGGCCGCACCTGGATGAGCTTGAGCCGCTCGCCCCGGAAGGTGGTCCAGGCGCCGGGGGCGGGCGTGCAGCCCCGCACGACACGGTCCACCCGCAGCGCGGGGGCGGCCCAGTCGACGAGCGCGTCCTCAACGGTGATCTTCGGCGCGAGAGTGATCCCCTCGGCGGGCTGCGGCACGGCCTTCAGGCTGCCGTCCTCGATCCCGTCCATGGTGGCGGCGAGCAGCCCGGCGCCGGCGAAGGCGAGCCGCGTCAGCAGATCACCGCTGGTGTCGGTGGTCCGCACCTCCTCGGTGACGGTCCCGTAGACGGGCCCGGAGTCGAGCCCCTCCTCGATGAGGAAGGTGGAAGCCCCCGTGATCTCGTCCCCCGCCATGACCGCGTGTTGCACGGGCGCGGCCCCACGCCAGGCGGGCAGCAGCGAGAAGTGCAGGTTGACCCAGCCGTGAACCGGAACATCGAGCGCCACCTTGGGCAGCAGGGCCCCGTAGGCGACGACGGGGCAGCAGTCCGGCGCGATCTCCCGCAGTCGCTCCAGGAACTCCGGATCCCGGGGCCGCGCGGGCTTCAGCACCTCGATGCCCGCCTCCTCGGCCCGCTGCGCGACCGGAGACGCGACCATCCTGCGCCCCCGCCCCGCCTGCGCGTCGGGCCGCGTCACCACGGCCGCCACCTCGTGCCGCCCGGAGGCGATCAGAGCGTCCAGAGCGGGAACGGCGACCTCAGGGGTACCGGCGAAGACAAGCTTCATGAAGGGACGTGCCTCTCGAAGAAACGAACGACGGCCAACGCACAAGTCTATGACCACGCCCCAAGGCCCCGGTCAGACCACGGTGACGAAGCCACCGACGGCACCGAGCACGATGGCGAAGCCACCGACGGCGCTGTGAGCACGAGGGTGAAGCCGCCGACGGCGCTGTGAGCACGAGGGCGAAGCCGCCGACGGCGCTGTGAGCACGATGGTGAAGCCGCCGACGGCGCTGAGCCCCACGGGCGACGCCCACCCTTCATCCAACTGGAAACGGGCGGTGCGCGGGTGGGAGAGAAAGGGGGCGCAGGCCAAAGCCGGGAGCGCCCGCATATGCCCATACGCCCCCACCCCGTGACCAGCGGAGCGAACCCGCGTTGGTCAAGAAAGAGTTGACCTTCTCCCCAACGCCGGTTCGAGAGGCTTGTTCATGGCCGACCATGCAACCCACGACGCCCAGGCCCGGGCCAGCCTGCACTTGCTGGTGCGGGACATCGAGCGGGTCCGCCGGCAGGTGGACGCGCTGCGCACCCTCACCGCCCAACTGGGCAACGTCTACCGCCCCCGCCGCTCCGGCCCCTCCACGGGCTTCGTCGTCTACGGACGCGCCCCCGCCCCGACGGTCCGCCTCGCCCAGGAACTCCGGGACAGTGTCGAGACCCTGGTCACCGCGGCGGTGGACTTCGACCGCTCGCTCGGCTTCTCCTGGGACGCGGTGGGCTCCGCGCTGGGAGTCACCAAGCAGGCGGTGCACCGCCGTTACGGCTCCCGCAGGGCCACCGCCCAGGCGCCCGCCGACACGGAACGAACAGCGGACCCCACGGGCACCCGAACGGTCAGCGTGAACACGGGCCTGCCGGCGGTCCCGACCGTCCCCGCCGCCCGCTCCATGCCGACCCAGCCGACGGCCGGCAGCCCGGCACTGCGCGACGAGGCGAGACCGACCGCCTTCCCCGGCCCACGCAACGGCTGAGGCACCCACCGCACCCACCGCACGCACCGCACGCACCGCACCCACCTACCTACCTCTCCACCCTCACCGCCCCTGCCCTCTCGGCCCCCTCCCGAGAGGGCAGCCGCATTCCGGGGCTCCCAAATCCGCTGCCCCTCACCCACCGCCCCTCACCCGATGTCCCCGGGATCGATCCGCACCCACACCCGCCCCGCTTCCTCCCCACCCCGAGCCATCCGAGCCGCCTGAGCCGCCTTCAACGCAGCGGCCAACGCCGCCCCCCTCCCCGGCGGCACCCTCACCAGCGCCCGCTCCCACTGCTCCCCGGCAGGCGGCGCCCCCGGTCGCCGAGGCCTCCCCGGTGGCGTGACCGGCAAGGACACCGGCCCCAGCACCTCCGCCTCGGCGGGCAGCTCGGCCGCCCCCAGGAACGCGGTCACCGCCTCCGCCGTCCCCGACACCGCAGCCATCCGCGACACCGGCGGAAACCCCAGCTCGGCCCGCTCGGAGAGCTCCCGCAGCGCATGGCCCACGGGGTCCCACCGCACGAGCGCCTGCACGGGCCGTAGCGTCGGCTCGGCGACGACCACCACGGTCCCGCCCTCAGCCTGCGGCCGTACCAGCGCCGCGGCGGCGATCCAGCGCCGCAGCGCGTCCTCCCCCGCCCGCAGATCGGGCCGCCCCAGCATCGCCCAGCCGTCGAGCAGCAGCGCCGCCGCGTACCCGCCCTCGGCCACCGGTTCGGCCCCCGGTGTGCTCACGATCAGCGCGGGCGCCCCGGGCACCGTGTCCAGCACATGCTCCCGACCGGAGGTCCGCACCGGGACGGCGGGAAACGCCCGCCCCAGCTCCTCCGCGGTCCGCCGCGCCCCCACGACCTGCGCCCGCAGCCGGAACGCCCCGCACTCCGGACAATGCCACGCGCTCTCCTCACGCCCGCACCACCCGCACCCCAGCGCCCCGCCGTCCCGCGTCTCCAGCGGCCCGGAGCAGTGCCGGCACCGCGCGGCGGCCCGGCACTGCGCACACGCCATCCGCGGTACGTAACCCCGCCGCGGCACCTGGACCAGCACCGGCCCGTTCCGCAGCCCCTCCCGCGCCGCCTGCCAGGCGAGGCTGGGCAGCCGGGCGGCGCGCGCGGCCTCGTCCCGCGCCAGATCCTGGTCCCCCACGGTCCGCATCAGCGGAGCCGCCTGCCGCACCTGCTCCCGCGCGGCGACGAGCGGCCGCGCCCAGCCGCTCTCGACGAGCTGCGCGCCCTCGACCGTGCAGCTCCAGCCCCCCATCAGAAAGCCGCACCGGTCCTGCGCGGCGCGCAGCAGCAGCACCTCGCGCGCATGCGGCTGCGGCGCGTGCTGCTCACTGAGGCTGTCGTCACCGTCGTCCCAAAGCGCCACCAGCCCGAGGTCGCGCACCGGGGCGAACATCGCGGCCCGGGTCCCGACCACCGCCCGTACGCTGCCACGCCGTACGGCGAGCCACTCCCGGTACCGCTTCTGCGGACCGGCGTCCGCCTGGAGCAGGGCATGCCGCCCCTCCCCCAGCAGGGCCGTCAGGGCCGCGTCCACCCGGGCGGCGGCCCGGCCGTCCGGCACGACGACGAGTGCTCCACGCCCCGAGGCGAGCGTCGCGGCGACGGCCCGCGCCAGTTCCTCGCTCCATCCGGGCCCCGGCAGCGCGTTCCACACGCCGCGCGGCGCTCCTCCCGAGGCCAGCGACTCCAGGAAGGCGCCTCCGCGCTCGTACCGCGTCCAGGATCCGGCCGTCGGTGCCGGGGGCGGGGGCAGCGGCGCGGGCGAGGGCCGCTGCTCGGCGCTCGCGTTGCGCGGCGGCACGGCCAGTTGGAGTACATCGGCGAGGCTCCCGGCGTAGCGGTCGGCGACGGCCCTGGCCAGTCCCAGCAGCTCCGGGCTCAGCACCGGCTCGGGCGACACGACCTGGGCGAGCGCCGCGAGCGGCCCGGAGTAGTCGGAGGCGGCGAGCCGCTCGACTAGGAACCCGTCGATGAGTCCCCCGCCCTCGCGCCGCCCCTCGCGCACCCGGCCCCGCCCGGCGCCGAACCGCACCCGCACCCGCACCCCCGGCTGGGCGTCGGCGTCCAGCTCGGCGGGGACCGCGTAGTCGAAGTACCGGTCGAGATGGAGCACGCCCTTGTCGACGAGCACCCGCGCGACCGGCAGTTCGTCGGCCAGCGCGGCTCCTCGCCAGGTCCGCGGCTTGGCCCGGGGCTCCTTGGCCTTGCGCACGGTCTCCCGGATCAACGCGAGCTGCTCCGGCGGCGCACCCTCCCCGCCCCCGGCCCCCGACCCGTTCTCGCTGCTCACCCCTGCATTCTTACCAAACGCCACTGACAACGGCCCCGCCCCGAGTCAGATGCGCGTTCACATACATGTACCTCCCGTTCAACATGTACCTCCCGTTCAATAGGACGACGCCGCACCCCAAGCCGGACGGCGTGATCGACTCGGCGCCAGCGATCACCAAGCATGCGCCGACCTGCTTCTCTCCGTGGTCGCCGGTTTCCTCCTCATCTCCCGGATCGAGGACGCGCGCTGATTGCCGGCCGAGGAGAGGACCGCCCTGCGCACGGCCGTCGCCCGGGACGAGACGGCCCGGCCCCGGGCGCCGGAGGTCTCGCGGCTGCGGGGATGAGCCACTTCACCAACCGCGCCCCCGACCGGCGCCCCTACCTCGCGATCACCCTGGTGCTGTCCGCCCTGCGCGCCTACCCGGCCACGCTCGGCTCCCCCTGGTTCGGCCTCGCCGCCGTCACCCTCGCGGGCGTCGGCTCCAAGTACGCCGCGACCGTCTTGTGGCCTTTGGCGCAGTCCGGTCTCGACCTGAAGATCGCCGCCCCCGGACTGGCGCTCGTCAACTCGATCGGCAACCTGGGCGGTTTCGTCTCACCGTTCCTCTGCGGATACCTCAAGGACACCACCGGCAGCACGAACGGCGGGCTCTACATCCTCTCCGCCGCCTCGCTGCTCGCGGTCGTCGCGGCCCGTTTCCTCCGCGGCACACGGACCGCCGGCACTCCGTCGACCACTCCTTCGGCGGAGACCCAGAAGGCGTAAGCGGGGAGGCGTGACCCTCCACAAACGGACCGGCTCCCGGCACCACCTGAGCGTGGTGCCGGGAGCCGGTGACGTCGGTGTACGGCCTTACAGCCCCGCGGCCTTGCGCAGCGCCTCGACGCGGTCGGTCTTCTCCCACGTGAAGTCGGGCAGCTCACGGCCGAAGTGGCCGTACGCGGCGGTCTGGGCGTAGATCGGGCGCAGCAGGTCGAGGTCGCGGATGATCGCGGCCGGACGCAGGTCGAAGACCTCGTCGATGGCCTTCTCGATCTTCTCGGTCTCGACCTTGTTGGTGCCGAAGGTCTCGACGAACAGACCGACCGGCTCGGCCTTGCCGATCGCGTACGCGACCTGGACCTCGCAGCGCGCGGCCAGACCCGCGGCGACCACGTTCTTGGCGACCCAGCGCATCGCGTACGCCGCCGAGCGGTCGACCTTGGACGGGTCCTTGCCGGAGA
The DNA here is from genome assembly GCF_048159505.1 of Streptomyces sp. T028. NCBI lineage: Bacteria > Bacillati > Actinomycetota > Actinomycetes > Kitasatosporales > Streptomycetaceae > Streptomyces > Streptomyces sp. T028. Next base: position 35,078 of record NZ_JBLRVZ010000008.1, on the reverse strand, counting down.
AGGCGCCGCCACCGTGCCGGGCGAAGCCGCCGTAGGTGTCGATGATGATCTTGCGACCGGTGAGGCCGGCGTCGCCCATCGGGCCGCCGATCTCGAAGCGGCCGGTCGGGTTGACCAGCAGACGGTAGTTCTCGGTGTCGAGCTTGATGCCGTCGTCCAGCAGGGCCTTCAGCTCGGGCTCCACGACGAACTCGCGGATGTCGGGCGCCAGCAGGGACTCAAGGTCGATGTCGCTCGCGTGCTGCGAGGAGACGACGACCGTGTCGAGGCGGACGGCCTTGTCGCCGTCGTACTCGATGGTGACCTGGGTCTTGCCGTCGGGGCGCAGGTAGGGGATGGTCCCGTTCTTGCGGACGTCCGAGAGCCGCTTGGAGAGGCGGTGCGCCAGGAAGATCGGCAGCGGCATCAGGGTCGGCGTCTCGTCGGAGGCGTAGCCGAACATCAGGCCCTGGTCGCCCGCGCCCTGCTTGTCCAGTTCGTCACCCTTTTCCCTCTGGGAGGCACCCTCGACGCGGGACTCGTACGCCGTGTCGACGCCCTGCGCGATGTCCGGGGACTGCGAGCCGATGGACACCGAGACACCGCAGGAGGCGCCGTCGAAGCCCTTCTTCGACGAGTCGTAGCCGATCTCGAGGATCTTCTCGCGGACGAGCTGGGGGATCGGCGCGTAGGCCTTGGTGGTGACCTCGCCGGCCACGTGCACCAGACCGGTGGTGATGAGGGTCTCGACGGCGACGCGGGACGTCGGGTCCTCGCGCAGCAGCGCGTCGAGGATGGTGTCGCTGATCTGGTCAGCGATCTTGTCGGGGTGACCCTCGGTCACGGACTCCGAAGTGAACAGGCGACGGGACACAACGCTCCCTGTGGTTGCAGCGGCTGCTGGCTGATCATTGGCGGACGCGACGGGAGCTGCGCCCGGCGTCGTCCGGGGACAGTTTATCGGTCGAGCCCTGCCACCGGCCCACCTGTCTCGCCTCTCGGGAGCGCGGTGACCTGCGGCACGGGCATTCTGCCCAATGCCGTGCGCGCTTGGCCAGGGTCGCCACGCCCGAATCGAGCGGCGTACGAGGGAACGGCGAACGCATCGAACAGTCAGCTCAGGCGTGGCGTCACCAGGTCCCACACGATTTCGGCCAGGGCCTCCTTGGGTCCGTGCGGCACCGGTGTCTCGCTGCCGTCGGCGCCCAGGACGACGGCCTCGTTCTCCTCGGAGCCGAAGGTCCTGCGCTCCCCCACCTCGTTCACCACCAGCAGGTCGCACCCCTTGCGGCGGAGCTTCGTGCGGCCGTTGGCGAGGACGTCGTCCGTCTCGGCGGCGAAGCCGACGATCACCTGTCCGGGGCGGGCGCGGTCGGCGGAGATCTCCGCGAGGATGTCCGGATTACGTATGAGGACGATCGGGTCGGGGTCCTGTCCGTCCTTCTTCTTGATTTTCCCGGTGGCGTAGGTCCCGGGCCGGAAGTCGGCCACGGCCGCGGCCATCACGACGGCGTCGGCGTCGGCGGCCGCCTTGAGCACCGCCTCGCGCAGCTGTACGGCCGTCCCGACCTGGACGACGTCGACGCCCGCCGGGTCGGGCAGGCCGGTGTTGGCCGCGATCAGGGTGACCCGGGCGCCGCGGGCGGCGGCGGTGCGGGCGAGGGCGTAGCCCTGCTTGCCGGAGGAGCGGTTGCCGAGGAAGCGGACCGGGTCGAGCGGCTCGCGGGTGCCGCCGGCGCTGACCACGACATGCCGCCCGGTGAGGTCGGGTTCGCGCACTCCCCTGGCCAGGACGCGGCGGCAGACCTCGAAGATCTCGGCGGGGTCGGGCAGCCGTCCCTTGCCGGTGTCGACGCCGGTGAGACGGCCGACGGCGGGCTCGATCACGACGGCGCCGCGGCGGCGCAGCGTCGCCACGTTCTCCTGGGTGGCCGGGTGCTCCCACATCTCGGTGTGCATCGCGGGCGCGAAGACGACCGGGCAGCGGGCCGTGAGCAGGGTGTTGGTGAGGAGGTCGTCGGCGAGGCCGTGGGCGGCCTTGGCGAGCATGTCGGCGGTGGCCGGGGCGACGACGACCAGGTCGGCGTGCTGGCCGATACGAACGTGCGGGACCTCGTGCACGTCGTCCCAGACCTCGGTGGAGACGGGCTTGCCGGAGAGGGCGGACCAGGTGGCGGCGCCGACGAAGTGCAGGGCGGAGGCGGTGGGCACGACCCGTACGTCATGGCCGGACTCCGTGAGCCTTCTCAGCAGCTCACAGGCCTTGTAGGCGGCGATGCCACCGCTGACCCCCAGAACGACCTTGGGCTTGTCCACCGTCTCTCCCCGGCTCGGCAACGTACGGGTCCATCACACACCACAGGCCCGGCAGTGGCACTGCCGGGCCTGTGGAAAAGTCAGCCGCAAGCTGAAAGTACTACTTACTGCACGGGGCCCTCAATGGCCTCGGACGTCAGCAGACCCGCGTTGATCTCGCGGAGCGCGATCGAGAGCGGCTTCTCGTGGACGTGGGTGTCGACGAGCGGACCGACGTACTCGAGGAGGCCCTCGCCGAGCTGCGAGTAGTACGCGTTGATCTGGCGGGCACGCTTGGCCGCGTAGATCACGAGGCTGTACTTCGAGTCGGTGGCCTCGAGGAGCTCGTCGATCGGCGGGTTGATGATGCCCTCGGGCGCGGAGATGGAAGAGGACACGCTCTACCTTCCGATGGGTGGGAAAAGAATGGTCATGATCACAGGACCGTGATCACACGACATCCATCAAGGCTAGCAGCTCACGCGCCACGTCCTCGACGGAGGTGTTGACCAGGGTCACGTCGAACTCGGGCTCGGCCGCGAGTTCGATCTTCGCGGCGTCCAGCCGGCGCTCGATGACCTCGGGCGGCTCGGTGCCCCGCCCGGTGAGTCTGCGCACGAGCTCCTCCCAGGAGGGAGGAGCCAGGAACACCAGCTGAGCGTCCGCCATGGACTCGCGGACCTGCCGCGCGCCCTGGAGGTCGATCTCCAGGAGGACGGGCTCACCCGCCTCCAGACGCTCCAGCACGGCGCCTCGCGGCGTGCCGTAGCGGTTGCCGGCGAACTCGGCCCACTCCAGCAGCTCGCCGTTGGCGATCAGCTTGTCCATCTCGTCGTCGGTGACGAAGAAGTAGTGGACTCCGTGCTGCTCACCGGGGCGGGGCTTCCGGGTCGTCGCCGACACGGAGAGCCAGACCTCGGAGTGTTCCTTGCGCATATGGGCGACGACCGTGCTCTTGCCGACCCCGGAGGGGCCGGAGAGCACGGTCAGCCGCGGACGTACGTCCGGGGGCTCGGGGGTCGTCCCCCGGAATGTTGCAGCCATGCAGCGATTATTCCAGCAATCCCGGAGTGCCCGGGACTCCCTTCCCGGCAGCGCCCGGGATCAGGAGCCGGTGCTGCCGAACTCACGCTCCAGGGAGGCGATCTGGTTGGAACCGAGACCGCGCACGCGGCGGCTCTCGGAGATGCCGAGTCGCTCCATGATCTGCTTGGCGCGGACCTTGCCCACGCCCGGCAGGGACTCGAGCAGGGCGGAGACCTTCATCTTGCCGATGACGTCGTTCTCCTGACCCTGCTTGATGACCTCGTGCAGGGAGGCGCCGGAGTGCTTGAGTCGATTCTTGACCTCGGCCCGCTCCCGGCGAGCCGCGGCGGCCTTTTCGAGCGCGGCTGCGCGCTGTTCGGGGGTAAGGGGCGGAAGAGCCACGCCTACGTCACCTCGGATGTCGAACTGTCGGATACGGACCGGTGAGGAACCTAGTGGCCCCACACCTGGGGAGCTACGAGCAACACACTCTGCCCGTGTCCCCCACTGCTTTAAGAGCGTGGGAGGTACCCCCACTGCTCGGAGACTAGCGGCCAACTCCGCCTGAGTCAGCGAGAACAGAGGAAAAGTCCTGGTCAGCCTCCGTCAGGACGGGATATTTCAGACATAGTGCCCCGGATTTGAGGATGTATCCAGCCTCAAATCGGCCACGAAGCACTCATCGGAGGTTTGAAACGCCCTCGGACCGGCCCTCAGGAGGACTCCAACGTGACGCGGATCTCGTCCGCGAAGCGGTCCGCGGCGTCACGCAGCGCGCTCACGTCGGGACCGTGGCGCAAAACTCCCCGGCTGACGTTCGGCACCACGTTGCGCAGCACGCTCCCGAACACCCCGGGAAGGTCGGCCGGCGTCGCCCCCTGAGCACCCACACCGGGCGCCAGGAGCGGCCCGTTGACGGCGAGGTCGTAGGACGAGAGGTCACCCAGGGTCGCCCCGACGACCGCCCCGAAGGAACCGAGGGGCTCCTCGCCCGCGTTCTCGACGGTCAGATGGGCGAGCATGGTCGCGCCGACGTCCCGGCCGTCCGCCCGCACCGCGTGCTGCACCTCGCCGCCCTCCGGGTTGGAGGTCAGCGCCAGGACGAACAGACCGGCGCCGTTCTCCCGGGCGAGCGCGACGGCGGGGCTGAGCGAGCCGTAGCCGAGGTACGGGGAGACGGTCAGCGCGTCGGAGAACAGGGGCGCGTCCTTGTGCAGGAAGGACTCGGCGTAGGCGGCCATGGTCGAGCCGATGTCGCCGCGCTTGGCGTCCATGACCACCAGGGCTCCGGCGGCCCGCGCCTCCTGGACCGACTTCTCCAGGACGGCGATCCCGCGCGAGCCGAACCGCTCGAAGAACGCGCTCTGCGGCTTCAGCACGGCGACCCGGCCGGCCACCGCCTCGACGACCGTGCGGCTGAACCGCTCCAGCCCCGCCACGTCGTCGTTGAGGCCCCACTCGACCAGCAGGGAGCGGTGCGGGTCGATCCCGACGCACAGGGGGCCGCGCTCGTCCATCGCCCGGCGCAGGCGCGCACCGAAGGGTTCGAGGGTCATGCCGTCTTCCTCACGTCGGCGCCGACCGCGTCGGCGAGAGTCGCGTACGGGCTCGTGCGCAGCCGCGCGGCGAGCCCCTTGTGGAGGGCGCGGCCCCAGAAGGGCCCCTCGTAGATGAAGGCGCTGTAGCCCTGGACCAGCGTGGCACCGGCCAGGATGCGCTGCCAGGCGTCCTCGGCGTTCTCGATGCCGCCGACGCCCACCAGGGTGATCCGGTCGCCCACGCGCGCGTAGAGGCGCCGCAGCACTTCGAGGGAGCGTGCCTTGAGCGGCGCGCCGGACAGTCCGCCGGTCTCCTTGACCAGGGCGGGGTCGGACATCAGTCCGAGTCCCTCGCGCGCGATGGTGGTGTTGGTGGCGATGATCCCGTCCAGGGCGAGCTCCACCGCGAGGTCGGCGACCGCGTCCACGTCCTCGTCGGCGAGGTCGGGGGCGATCTTCACCAGCAGCGGGACGCGCCGGGAGGTCACCGTACGGTCGGCGGCCTCGCGCACCGCGCTCAGCAGCGGGCGCAGCGCCTCCGTGGCCTGTAGGTTGCGCAGCCCCGGAGTGTTGGGCGACGACACGTTCACGACCAGGTAGTCGGCGTACGGGGCGAGCCGCTCGGTCGACTTCACGTAGTCGGCGGCCGCCGCCTCCTCGGGTACGACCTTGGTCTTGCCGATGTTGACGCCCACGACGGTCTTGAAGACGGGGGTACGGGAGGCCAGACGTGCGGCGACGGCGAGCGAGCCCTCGTTGTTGAAGCCCATGCGGTTGATGAGCGCGCGGTCCTTCACAAGCCGGAACAGCCGCTTCCTGGGGTTGCCCGGCTGCGGCTCCCCGGTGACCGTGCCGATCTCGACGTGGTCGAAGCCCAGCATCGACATGCCGTCGATCGCGACGGCGTTCTTGTCGAAGCCGGCGGCGAGCCCGAACGGGCCGTGCATGCGCAGCCCGAACGCCTCGGTGCGCAGCTCCTTGCGGCGGGGCGCGAGGACGGCGGCGACGAAGGTGCGCAGCACGGGGACGCGGACGGCGAGCCGGATCCAGCGGAAGGCCAGGTGGTGGGCCTGCTCCGGGTCCATCCGCTTGAAGACGAGATTGAAGAAGATCTTGTACATGGTTCCCTCATGAAGGCCCTCATGAAGAGCCTCGTGAAGAGGGGGACACCGTTTCCGATGTCCCCCTCAGGGCTGGCTAGTCGCGGGCCGCGGTCAGGTGTTCCGCGTGTTCCTGGAGCGAGCGGACGCCCACGTCGCCGTGGTTGAGCGCGTCGATGCCCTGGACGGCGGCGGCGAGCGCCTGGACCGTCGTCAGGCACGGTACGGACCGGGCCACGGCCGCCGTACGGATCTCGTAGCCGTCGAGGCGGCCGCCGGTGCCGTACGGGGTGTTGACGATGAGGTCGACCTCGCCGTCGTGGATGAGCTGGACGATGGTCTTCTCGCCGTTCGGGCCGGCGCCCTCGAACTGCTTGCGCACCACCGTGGCCTTGATGCCGTTGCGCTTGAGGACCTCGGCGGTGCCGGAGGTGGCGAGCAGCTCGAAGCCGTGGGCGACCAGCTCGCGCGCCGGGAAGATCATCGAGCGCTTGTCGCGGTTGGCGACCGAGATGAACGCACGGCCCTTGGTGGGCAGCGGGCCGTAGGCGCCCGCCTGCGACTTGGCGTACGCCGTGCCGAAGACGGAGTCGATGCCCATGACCTCGCCGGTGGAGCGCATCTCCGGGCCGAGGACGGTGTCCACGCCGCGGCCGGAGGTGTCGCGGAAGCGGGTCCACGGCATCACGGCCTCCTTGACGGAGATCGGCGCGTCCAGCGGCAGCTCGCCGCCGTCGCCGGTCGCCGGGAGCAGCCCCTCGGCCCGCAGCTCGGCGATGCTCGCGCCGAGCGAGATCCGGGCGGCGGCCTTGGCGAGCGGTACCGCGGTCGCCTTCGAGGTGAAGGGGACGGTGCGGGACGCGCGTGGGTTGGCCTCCAGGACGTAGAGGATGTCGCCGGCCATCGCGAACTGGATGTTGATCAGGCCGCGCACGCCGACACCCTTGGCGATGGCCTCCGTCGAGGCGCGCAGGCGCTTGATGTCGAAGCCGCCGAGCGTGATCGGGGGCAGCGCGCACGCCGAGTCGCCGGAGTGGATGCCGGCCTCCTCGATGTGCTCCATGACACCGCCGAGGTAGAGCTCGGTGCCGTCGTAGAGCGCGTCGACGTCGATCTCGATGGCGTCGTCGAGGAAGCGGTCGACGAGGACCGGCCGGGTGGGGCTGATCTCGGTCGACTCCGCGATGTAGGCGGACAGCCGGGTCTCGTCGTAGACGATCTCCATGCCGCGGCCGCCGAGGACGTACGACGGCCGGACGAGGACCGGGTAGCCGATCTCGTCGGCGATGGCCTTGGCCTCGGCGAAGGTGGTGGCGGTGCCGTGCTTGGGGGCCGGAAGGCCCGCCTCGGCGAGGACGCGTCCGAAGGCGCCCCGGTCCTCGGCCGCGTGGATGGCCTCGGGCGAGGTGCCGACGATCGGCACGCCGTTGTCCTTCAGGGCCTGCGCGAGGCCCAGCGGAGTCTGGCCGCCGAGCTGGACGACGACACCGGCGACCGGGCCGGCCTGCGCCTCCGCGTGGACGATCTCCAGCACGTCCTCGAGCGTCAGCGGCTCGAAGTAGAGGCGGTCGGAGGTGTCGTAGTCGGTGGAGACGGTCTCCGGGTTGCAGTTGACCATCACGGTCTCGTACCCGGCGTCGGACAGCGCGAAGGACGCGTGGACGCAGGAGTAGTCGAACTCGATGCCCTGGCCGATGCGGTTCGGGCCGGAGCCCAGGATGATCACCGCGGGCTTCTCGCGCCGGGCGACCTCGGTCTCCTCGTCGTAGGAGGAGTAGAAGTACGGCGTCCTCGCGGCGAACTCGGCGGCGCAGGTGTCGACCGTCTTGTAGACCGGGCGGACGCCCAGCGCGTGCCGGACCTCGCGGACGACGTCCTCGCGCAGATCGCGGATCTCGCCGATCTGCTGGTCGGAGAAGCCGTGCCGCTTGGCCTCGGCGAGCAGGTCGGTGTCCAGACGCTCGGCGGCGGCCAGCTCGTCCGCGATCTCCTTGATCAGGAACAGCTGGTCCACGAACCACGGGTCGATCTTCGTGTACTCGAAGACCTCCTCGGGCGTGGCCCCCGCGCGGATGGCCTGCATGACGGTGTTGATCCGCCCGTCGGTGGGGCGTACGGCCTCGCGCAGCAGTTCGTCCTTGTCGCCGGTCTCGCCGACGAACGTGAACTGGCTGCCCTTCTTCTCCAGCGAGCGCAGCGCCTTCTGGAACGCCTCGGTGAAGTTGCGGCCGATGGCCATGGCCTCGCCGACCGACTTCATGGTGGTGGTCAGCGTGGAGTCGGCCTGCGGGAACTTCTCGAAGGCGAACCGCGGGGCCTTGACGACCACGTAGTCGAGCGTGGGCTCGAAGGAGGCCGGGGTCTCCTGCGTGATGTCGTTGGGGATCTCGTCGAGGGTGTAGCCGACGGCGAGCTTGGCGGCGATCTTGGCGATCGGGAAGCCGGTGGCCTTGGAGGCGAGGGCCGAGGACCGCGACACGCGCGGGTTCATCTCGATGACGATGACCCGGCCGTCGTCCGGGTTCACCGCGAACTGGATGTTGCAGCCGCCGGTGTCCACGCCGACCTCGCGGATCACGGCGATGCCGATGTCCCGCAGGATCTGGTACTCGCGGTCGGTGAGCGTCATCGCGGGCGCGACGGTGATCGAGTCGCCGGTGTGCACACCCATGGGGTCGAAGTTCTCGATGGAGCAGACGACCACGACGTTGTCGTGCTTGTCGCGCATCAGCTCCAGCTCGTACTCCTTCCAGCCGAGGATGGACTCCTCGAGGAGCACCTCGGTGGTCGGGGAGAGCGTGAGGCCCTGGCCGGCGATGCGGCGCAGCTCCTCCTCGTCGTGGGCGAAGCCGGAGCCGGCGCCGCCCATGGTGAAGGACGGGCGGACGACGACCGGGTAGCCGCCGAGCGTGTCCACGCCCGCGAGGACCTCGTCCATGGTGTGACAGATCACGGACCGGGCGGACTCGCCGTGCCCGGTCTTGCGGCGGACCTCCTCCACGACCTCCTTGAACTGGTCGCGGTCCTCACCCTTGTGGATGGCCTCCACGTTGGCGCCGATCAGCTCGACGCCGTACTTCTCCAGGACGCCGTTCTCGTGCAGCGAGATGGCCGTGTTGAGGGCCGTCTGGCCGCCCAGGGTGGGCAGGAGGGCGTCGGGGCGCTCCTTGGCGATGATCTTCTCGACGAACTCGGGGGTGATCGGCTCGACGTAGGTGGCGTCGGCGATCTCCGGGTCGGTCATGATCGTCGCCGGGTTGGAGTTCACCAGGACGACCCGCAGGCCCTCGGCGCGCAGGACGCGGCACGCCTGGGTGCCGGAGTAGTCGAACTCGGCGGCCTGGCCGATGACGATCGGGCCGGAGCCGATGACCAGGACGGACTGGATATCGGTGCGCTTAGGCACGCTGGCCCTCCATCAGGACTGTGCTCATCAAATCCACGAAGCGGTCGAACAGGTAGGCGGCGTCATGCGGGCCGGCTGCCGCTTCGGGGTGGTACTGGACGGAGAAGCCCGGCTGGTCGAGCAGCTGGAGCCCCTCCACTACGTCGTCGTTGAGACAGACGTGGGACACCTCGGCACGGCCGAAGGGCGTCTCGCTCACCCGGTCGAGCGGCGCGTCCACGGCGAAGCCGTGGTTGTGCGCGGTGACCTCGACCTTGCCGGTCGTACGGTCCTGGACCGGCTGGTTGATGCCCCGGTGGCCGTACTTCAGCTTGTAGGTGCCGAAGCCGAGGGCGCGGCCGAGGATCTGGTTGCCGAAGCAGATGCCGAACAACGGCGTCTTCCGCTTCAGGACGGCGGTCATCAGGGCGACGGGGCCGTCGGCGGTGGCCGGGTCGCCGGGGCCGTTGGAGAAGAAGACCCCGTCGGGGTTGACGGCGTAGACGTCCTCTTCGGTGGCGGTCGCGGGGAGGACGTGCACCTCGATGCCGCGCTCGGCCATGCGGTGCGGGGTCATGCCCTTGATGCCGAGGTCGATCGCGGCGACGGTGAACTTCTTCTCGCCGATCGCCGGGACGACGTACGCCTCCTTGGTGGCGACCTCCTCGAAGAGGCTCGCGCCCTTCATGTGGGGCTGGGCCTGCACGCGCGCGAGGAGCTCGGTCTCGGCGCCGATCGCCTCGCCGGAGAAGATGCCGGCGCGCATGGAGCCGCGTTCGCGCAGATGGCGGGTGAGGGCGCGGGTGTCGATGCCGGAAATCCCGACAATGTCCTGGGCGACCAGCTCGTCGTCCAGGGAGCGCTTGGCTCGCCAGTTGGACGGCACGCGCGCGGGGTCGCGCACGACGTAGCCGGAGACCCAGATGCGGCTCGACTCGTCGTCCTCGTCGTTCCAGCCGGTGTTGCCGATCTGCGGGGCGGTCGCGACGACGATCTGGCGGTCGTACGACGGGTCGGTCAGGGTCTCCTGGTAGCCGGTCATGCCGGTGGAGAACACCGCTTCGCCGAAGGTCTCCCCCACGGCCCCGTAGGCACGGCCGCGGAAGATGCGGCCGTCCTCCAGGACGAGTACGGCGGGAGTCGCCTTCTTTTGAGAAGCAGCTCCCCTGGTGGAGGTCGTCATCGTTCGGCGCCTTCCGTCGTGTTGTTCTTGATCATGGAGTTGATGGCTTCGACCCACTCGGTGTGCTCGGCCGCGTGGTCGGACCGGAAACCGGAGTCGATCAGCTTGTCGCCGTGCTGCCAGGTGACGACGAGCAGTCCGCCCTCGGTGAGGACCTTGCCGGCGATGCCCTTGCCGAGCAGGGCCTCGCGCAGCGCCGCGGCCGGGACGAAGAAATCGGTCGCGCCGGGGCGTACGACGTCCAGGCCCGCGTCCGTGAGCGTCAGCTCGACGCGGCTGCGGGTGCCCAGGCCGTGCGCCACGATGCGGTCGAGCCACTGCCCCGCGGTGGTGGAGCCGTGGTAGCGGCCGCTCATCGTCAGTCTCGCCTCGCCGGGCTCGTCCGGCGCGGTGGGGAGCTCGGGGATGTCGCCCTGGAGCGTGCCGCGCCACTTCCAGCCCTCGCGCATCAGCCAGTAGACGAGCGCGACGAAGAGGCCGAGGCCGACCACCCAGCCGACGCGCGCGGCCCAGTCGGTCACCGCGGCCGATTCCTTCTCGGCCGCGAGCAGTAGTGCAGCAGATGTCACGTGAGCTTCCCGTCGACGAGCGTGGCCTTGCCCCGGAGCCACGTGTGCGTCACACGGCCCGGCAGCTCACGCCCCTCGTACGGAGTGTTGCGGCTGCGCGAGGCGAAGCCCGCGGGGTCCACGGACCCACGGTATGCCGTGTCGACGAGCGTGAGGTTGGCGGGCTCACCTGCCGAGACGGGACGCCCGTGGCCCTTCGCCCGGCCGATCTTCGCGGGCTTGAAGGACATGCGGTCGGCGACCCCGGCCCAGTCCAGCAGGCCCGTCTCCACCATGGTCTCCTGGACCACCGACAACGCGGTCTCGAGGCCCACCATCCCCATCGCGGCGGCGGCCCACTCGCAGTCCTTGTCCTCGTGCGGGTGCGGGGCGTGGTCGGTGGCGACGATGTCGATCGTGCCGTCGGCGAGCGCCTCGCGCAGGGCGCGCACGTCCCGTTCGGTGCGCAGGGGCGGGTTGACCTTGTAGACCGGGTTGTAGGAGCGCACCAGCTCGTCGGTGAGGAGCAGGTGGTGCGGGGTGACCTCGGCGGTGACGTCGATGCCGCGGGACTTGGCCCAGCGGACGATCTCGACCGAGCCGGCCGTCGACAGGTGGCAGATGTGGACGCGGGAGCCGACGTGCTCGGCGAGCAGGACATCCCGGGCGATGATCGATTCTTCGGCCACCGCGGGCCAGCCCCCGAGGCCGAGCTCGGCGGAGACGACGCCCTCGTTCATCTGGGCGCCCTCGGTCAGCCGCGGCTCCTGGGCGTGCTGGGCGACGACCCCGCCGAAGGCCTTCACGTACTCCAGGGCGCGCCGCATGATCACCGCGTCGTCGACGCACTTGCCGTCGTCGGAGAAGACGGTGACGCCGGCCGCCGACTCGTGCATGGCGCCGAGCTCGGCGAGCTTCCTGCCCTCCAGGCCGACGGTGACGGCGCCGATCGGCTGCACGTCGCAGTAGCCGTGCTCCTGGCCGAGCCGGTAGACCTGCTCGACGACACCGGCGGTGTCGGCGACGGGGAAGGTGTTGGCCATGGCGAACACGGCGGTGTAGCCGCCGGAGGCCGCCGCGCGCGTGCCGGTCAGCACGGTCTCGGAGTCCTCGCGGCCGGGCTCGCGCAGATGGGTGTGCAGATCGACCAGGCCCGGCAGCAGCACCTTGCCGGCCGCCTCGACGACCTCTGCGCCCTCGGCGCTCAGGCCCGTGCCGACCTCGGCGATCGTGGAACCGTCGATCAGGACGTCCTGCGGCTCGCCGCCGAGCACCTTCGCACCACGGATCAGGATCTTGCTCATGGGTTCTTACTTCTCCTCGGTGGTACGGGCGTGGCTGACGGCGGGTTCGTTGCCGCCCAGGAGCAGGTAGAGCACGGCCATCCGGATCGACACGCCGTTGGCGACCTGTTCGACGACGGTGCAGCGGTCGGAGTCGGCGACCTCGGCGGTGATCTCCATGCCGCGGACCATCGGGCCGGGGTGCATCACGATGGCGTGCTCGGGCATCCGCGCCATGCGGTCGCCGTCGAGGCCGTAGCGCCGGGAGTACTCGCGCTCGGTCGGGAAGAAGGCGGCGTTCATACGCTCGCGCTGGACGCGGAGCATCATCACGGCGTCCGACTTGGGCAGGACGGCGTCGAGGTCGTACGACACCTCGCAGGGCCAGTTCGTGACGCCGACCGGCACCAGGGTGGGCGGGGCGACCAGGGTGACCTCGGCGCCGAGGGTGTGCAGCAGGTCGACGTTGGAGCGGGCGACCCGGCTGTGCAGGACGTCTCCGATGATGGTGATCCGCCGGCCGGCGAGGTCCTGGCCGAGCCCCGCGTCCCGGCCGATCAGCCGGCGGCGCATGGTGAAGGCGTCGAGCAGGGCCTGGGTGGGGTGCTGGTGGGTGCCGTCGCCCGCGTTGACGACGGCCGCGTCGATCCAGCCGGAGTTCGCGAGGCGGTAGGGGGCCCCGGAGGCGCCGTGCCGGATGACGACGGCGTCGACGCCCATGGCCTCCAGCGTCTGGGCGGTGTCCTTCAGGGACTCTCCCTTGGACACGCTGGAGCCCTTGGCGGAGAAGTTGATGACGTCCGCGGAGAGCCGCTTCTCGGCGGCCTCGAACGAGATACGCGTGCGCGTGGAGTCCTCGAAGAAGAGGTTGACGATCGTGCGGCCGCGCAGGGTCGGCAGTTTCTTGATGGGCCGGTCGGCGACCCGGGCCATCTCCTCGGCGGTGTCGAGGATCAGGACGGCGTCGTCGCGGGTGAGGTCGGCGGCCGAGATGAGATGACGCTGCATCTGTCAGGCTCCGTAAGGCAGTTCACGTACAGGGAGATTCGGGGCAGGCGAGGGCACGCCGGAGCGGCGTGCGGGGGCCGTCTGCTACTGGGTCTGCTTCACACCGAGCAGCACGGTGTCTCGACCGTCCTCCTCGGCGAGCTGGACCTTGACCGTCTCCCGCAACGACGTGGGGAGGTTCTTGCCGACGTAGTCGGCGCGGATGGGCAGTTCGCGGTGGCCGCGGTCGACGAGGACCGCGAGTTGCACCGCGCGCGGGCGCCCGATGTCGTTCAGGGCGTCGAGGGCGGCGCGGATGGTGCGGCCGGAGAACAGCACGTCGTCGACGAGGACGACGAGCTTGCCGTCGAGGCCGTCACCGGGGATCTCGGTGCGGGCCAGCGCACGCGGCGGGTGCATACGCAGGTCGTCGCGGTACATGGTGATGTCGAGGGAGCCGACCGGGATCTTGCGGTCGGTGATCTGCTCGAGCTTGGCGGCGAGCCGCTGGGCGAGGAACACGCCGCGCGTGGGGATGCCGAGGAGCACCACGTCGTCGGCGCCCTTGGCGCGTTCGACGATCTCGTGGGCGATGCGGGTCAGCACCCGCGCGATGTCGGGGCCTTCGAGAACGGGCCGCGGATCAGACGCTTGGGAGTCCATACGAAAGGGACCTCCTTCTCCGCCTCACGGGACGGATCTTAAAGGACGTCGGGTTTGCGCCATCCACCGTAGCAGCCCGCCGGGACGGCCCTGATCACCCCCTTGGAGTAATCGGCCATCGATACCACGGAAGAGTCGGTGTGGACCATTCGGCTTGACGCAGAAGAATCACGCTGCGTAACCTCACAATGAGTTACCAGCCGCGCGGTACGGAACCCAAGCCGGCCGCGTCGACCCAGTGCCGGGGAGCTATATGTCCAGCGAATACGCCAAACAGCTCGGGGCCAAGCTCCGGGCGATCCGCACCCAGCAGGGCCTTTCCCTCCACGGTGTCGAGGAGAAGTCCCAGGGACGCTGGAAGGCGGTCGTGGTCGGTTCGTACGAGCGCGGCGACCGCGCCGTGACCGTGCAGCGCCTCGCCGAACTGGCGGACTTCTACGGCGTCCCCGTACAGGAACTGCTGCCCGGCACCACCCCGGGCGGGGCGGCCGAGCCCCCGCCGAAGCTGGTCCTCGACCTGGAGCGACTGGCCCATGTGCCGGTCGAGAAGGCCGGCCCCCTGCAGCGCTACGCGGCGACGATCCAGTCCCAGCGCGGTGACTACAACGGCAAGGTGCTGTCGATCCGCCAGGACGACCTGCGCACGCTCGCCGTCATCTACGACCAGTCGCCCTCGGTCCTCACGGAGCAGCTGATCAGCTGGGGCGTGCTGGACGCGGACGCGCGTCGCGCGGTTTCCCACGAGGAGAACTGAGCCGGTCCGCGGTTCAGCAGAAACGTGCCGCCGGGG
>NZ_JBLRVZ010000008.1:0-20292 GCF_048159505.1 Streptomyces sp. T028 | reverse complement strand
CCACCCCGGTGGCGTTCTGGGGGCCTGTGGGGCAGTGGGGGGCACCGGGAATGCCGGAGGGCCCGCAGCGGTGATGCTGCGGGCCCTCCGGCGTTTGTCGTACCGCTCAGGCCTCGTCCCGGCGGAGCGACGGCTTGAGCTCCTTCAGCCGGGCCAGCAGACCGTTGACGAAGGACGGCGAGTCGTCCGTGGAGAACTCCTTCGCCAGCTGCACCATCTCGTCGATGACGACGGCGTCCGGGGTCTCGTCGACCCAGATCAGCTCGTAGGCGCCGAGCCGCAGGATGTTGCGGTCGACCACGGGCATCCGGTCCAGCGTCCAGCCGACGGAGTACTGTGCGATCAGCTCGTCGATCCGCTTCACGTGGTCCGCGTAGCCCTCGACCAGCTGCATCGTGTACTCGCTCACCGGCGGCTGCCGGGTGTCGGTCCGGGAGTGCCGGACCCAGTCCGCGAGGACCGTGAGGACGTCGGCTCCGCGCTGGTCGCCCTCGAAGAGGATCTGGAAGGCGCGCTTGCGGGCCGTGTTGCGGGCAGCCACGGTTAGCTGTTCACCCGGCCGAGGTAGTCGCTGCTGCGGGTGTCGACCTTGATCTTCTCACCGGTGGTGATGAAGAGCGGGACCTGGATCTGGTGACCGGTCTCCAGGGTGGCGGGCTTGGTGCCACCGGTGGAGCGGTCGCCCTGGAGGCCCGGCTCGGTCTCGGCGACGGTCAGCTCGACGGCGGCCGGCAGCTCGACGAAGAGCACCTCGCCCTCGTGCCGGGCGACGGTGGCCTCGAAGCCCTCGACCAGGAAGTTCGCGGCGTCACCGACGGTCTTGCGGTCGATGTGCAGCTGGTCGTAGGTCTCCATGTCCATGAAGACGAAGTAGTCGCCGTCCATGTACGAGAACTGCATGTCGCTCTTGTCGACAGTGGCCGTCTCGACCTTGACGCCGGCGTTGAAGGTCTTGTCGACCACCTTGCCGGACAGCACGTTCTTGAGCTTGGTGCGCACGAATGCCGGGCCCTTGCCGGGCTTGACGTGCTGGAACTCGACGACGGACCAGAGCTGGCCGCCTTCGAGCTTGAGCACCAGGCCGTTCTTGAGGTCGTTCGTGGAAGCCACGGTTGCGGAATCTCCTGGACTGACGTTACGACCCCGGGGTCACGCGCCTCCTACAGCGCGAGCAGCTCCTTGGTCGTGATGGTGAGTAGCTCGGGTCCGCCGTCCGCCTCGGGGCGTACGACGAGCGTGTCATCGATCCGGACACCGCCCCGGCCCGGGAGGTGGACCCCCGGTTCGACGGTGACCGGCACGCAGGCGTCCAGTTTACCCATGGCCGCGGGAGTCAACTGCGGGTCCTCGTCGATTTCGAGTCCGACCCCGTGCCCCGTCAGCGCCGGGAGGCCCTGTGCGTACCCCGCGGAGTCCAGCACCTGGCGGGCGGCGCGGTCGACGTCACGGTAGGCGGCGCCGGGTGCCAGGGACTCGCGTCCGGCGCGCTGGGCTGCGAAGACGAGGTCGTACAGCTCGATCTGCCAGTCGGCGGGTGACGTACCGATCACGAAGGTGCGGCCGATCTCGCAACGGTAGCCGCGGTAGGTGGCGCCGAGACAGACGGAGAGGAAGTCGCCCTCCTCGACCCGCCGGTCCGTGGGGCGGTGGCCGGGTCGGCCGGAGTTCGGGCCGGTGGCGACCGACGTGGGGAAGGCGGGACCGTCGGCGCCGTGGTCGACGAGCCGTCGCTCGAGTTCGAGGGCGAGGTGACGCTCGGTGCGGCCCACGAGGATGGATTCCAGCAGCTCACCGAGGGCCTGGTCGGCGATCTCGGCGCCGACGCGGAGGCAGGAGATCTCCTCCTCGTCCTTGACGACGCGGAGTTGTTCGACCGCGCCGGCGAGGTCGGCGAGGCGGAGCCGGGGAGCGACCGAGCGGAGGGCGCGGTGGCGGGCCACCGTGAGGTGGTGTTCCTCGACCGCGAGGGAGTCTCCGCCCTCGGCGGTGAGGATGTCCGCGGCTGCGACGGCGGGGTCGCCGCCGGCGTGCGGCAGGGTGTGCGCCCTGAGCCGTTCGTCGGGGCGGGCTTCGCCGGGGCGCTCGTCGGGCGGGCCCGGGCAGACGAGGAGGTCCTCGCGTCTGCCGAGGAGCAGCACGGCGCCCTTCGGGGCGGCGCCCGCGAGGTACCTCACATTGGCCGGGCTGGAGATGAGCGCGGCTGTGCTGCCGACGGCGTTGCAGCGGTCCCTCAGTCGCGTGCGGCGCGACGCGTACACCTCTGACATGAGTCGAGCGTATGAGGGGTGGGGGGATTGTGCCGGTTGGGAGGGGCCGAGTGGGGGTGCGGTGCGTTCTTCGGGTGGGTGCGTTCTTCGGGTGCGGGCCGGTGGGGGCTTGTCGCGCAGTTCCCCGCGCCCCTAAAAACCTGCAGTCCCCCCTGATCACCACTTCGGCGGGCTGGCGATCGCTCTCGACAGGACGTCGTCCAGGACCTTTGCCGTGGACGGGACGTCGAGTTGGGAGTTGTCGATGATCGGGAGGCCGGAGCCGTACCAGCCGGCCATGCGGCCGTGGATGCGGGCGACCTCCTCGTCGGTGAGGCGGCGGTTGCCGGAGCGCTGGGCGTTGCGTTCCAGGACGACCTCCAGGCCGGGGAGGAGGACGACGGGGAGCAGGCCGGGGCCGACGTGGCGCTTCCAGCCGCCGAGGCCGACGACCGGGCGGTCGGGGAAGATCGCGTCGTCGAGGATGCAGGAGATCCCGTTGGCCAGGAAGTTGCGGGCGGCGAAGCCGCAGGTGCGGCGGGCCAGGCGGTACTGGGCCTCCGAGTGGTCGTTCCAGCCGCGCTGCGGGTCGGCGAAGCCCGAGCGGACCCATTCGCGGACGTCGTCGAGGCTGATGTGGGCGGTGGGGACCCGGCGGTGGTCGGCCCAGAACTTGGCGACGCTGGTCTTGCCGGCGCCCGCGGGGCCGATGAGGAGCACGGCGACGGTGGTGGTCGCGAGGTCCGGCCCGGGCGAAGCGGTGGGCATCGCCACGGGGCCGCCGGGTGGCAGCGGGACATGGCCGGTGACATCGGTGCCGTGCGGGACGGGGGCGTGCTGCGGGGCCGGGGGCGGCGGCACGGGCGGGACCGGGGGCCGGGGCGCGGGCGGGACGGGCCCGGAGGGCGGCGGAGCGCCAAGGTAGCCCGGCTGGTGCGGGGGGCTGCCCGGCTGGTGCGGGCCCGGGTGTTGTGCGGCCGGCGACCAGCCGGCGGCCGGACCGTGCCCCGGCTGGTGGGGCGGCGGCAGCGGAGAACCCACTGCGTGCTGCATCCGGTGCCACTCCGTCTCGTACAGGCAATGGGCGCTGGTTGTGGGAGCGTGTGCCCCCGTTTTCGATTCTGAACGGTACCGCCCCCGGCCGTCGTTTGGTGAACGGCCGGGGGCGGTCCGAAGTGCCCGTGTGGAAAGCGAATCGGGCGGAAGGGATCCCGGGGGACTTACTGGCCCACTTCCCCGTACGCGGCGAGCAGGACCGCCGGGTCGGGGCCCTCCAGGACGGTCGGCTTGGCCAGCCCGTCGAGGACGATGAAGCGCAGCAGGTCGCCCCGCGACTTCTTGTCGACCCTCATGGTCTCCAGCAGCTTGGGCCACTGGTCGTGGCGGTAGTGCAACGGCAGCCCGACCGCTTCCAGGATGGTGCGGTGGCGGTCCGCCGTCGCGTCGTCCAGGCGGCCCGCGAGGCGGCCCAGTTCGGCGGCGAAGTGCATGCCGACGGAGACGGCCGCGCCGTGGCGCCACTTGTAGCGCTCGTTCTTCTCGATGGCGTGCGCGAGGGTGTGGCCGTAGTTGAGGATCTCGCGCAGGCCCGACTCCTTGAGGTCGGAGGACACCACGTCCGCCTTGACCCTGATGGAGCGTTCGATCAGCTCGGCCGTGTGCGGGCCCGCCGGGGTGCGGGCGGCCTCGGGGTCGGACTCGATGAGGTCGAGGATCGCCGGGTCGGCGATGAAGCCGGCCTTGATGATCTCCGCGAGCCCCGAGACGTAGTCGTTGACCGGGAGGGAGTCCAGCGCGGCCAGGTCGCACAGGACCCCGGCCGGCGGGTGGAAGGCGCCGACGAGGTTCTTGCCCTCGGCGGTGTTGATGCCGGTCTTGCCGCCGACGGCCGCGTCCACCATGGCGAGCACGGTCGTCGGTACGGCGATCCAGCACACCCCGCGCAGCCAGGTGGCGGCCACGAACCCGGCGAGGTCGGTGGTCGCGCCGCCGCCGACGCCCACGACCACGTCGGTGCGGGTGAAGCCGGACTGGCCGAGCGCCTTCCAGCAGTACGCGGCGACCTCGGCGGTCTTGGCCTCCTCCGCGTTGGGCACCTGGATGGCGACGGCCTCGTAGCCCTGTCCGGCCAGGTCGGCGCGGAGCGCGTCACCGGTCTCGGCGAGGGCCTCCGGGTGGATCACGGCGACACGCTTGGCCTTGGCGCCGATCAGTCCGCCGAGCTCGCCGAGGAGCTGACGGCCCACCAGGACCTCGTACGGCTCGGAGCCCGCGCTGCCGCCGACCCGGATCCTTGTCACCTGGCTCACCCTAACGTCCTTCGGCCGGGGGTCCGGGGGTTGTCCCCCGGGGGATGCAGTCAACTCCAGTGCGTCCAGGGCGGCTTGGGTGACCTCTTCGGGCGTACGGCCGTCCGTCGCCACCACGGCGGTGGCGACCTCCTCGTACAGCCCGCGGCGGGCCTCCATCAGCTCGCGCCACTGCTTGCGCGGGTTGACGGCGAGCAGGGGGCGGGCCGCGTTGAGGCCGGTGCGCTTGACGGCCTCCTCGACGTCCATCGACAGATAGACCACCCGCTGGTCCGCCAGCAGGGCGCGGCTGTCCGCGTCGAGGATCGAGCCGCCGCCGAGCGCCAGGACACCCTCGTGCTCGGTGAGCGCGCGGCGCACGGCCAGCTTCTCGATCGCGCGGAACGTCTCCTCGCCCTCGTCGACGAAGATCTCCGCGATGCTGCGGCCCTGCTCGGTGACGATGTCGTCGTCGGTGTCCCGGTAGCCGACGCCGAGCCGTTCGGCGAGCAGCTGCCCGACGGTGGACTTGCCGACGCCCATGGGGCCGACCAGGACGACCAGGGGCCCGCTCATCGGATGTGGAGGTTGTCGAGGTACGACCGGACGTTGCGGCGGGTCTCGGTGACGCTGTCGCCGCCGAACTTCTCCGCGACCGCGTCCGCCAGGACGAGGGCCACCATGGCCTCGGCGACGATGCCGGCCGCGGGGACCGCGCACACGTCGGAGCGCTGGTGGTGGGCCTGCGTGGCCTCGCCGGTGGAGACGTCCACAGTCCGCAGGGCCCGCGGCACGGTCGCGATCGGCTTCATCGCGGCGCGCACGCGCAGCAGCTCACCGGTGGTCAGACCGCCCTCGGTGCCGCCGGAGCGGCCGGAGGAGCGCCGGATGCCCTCGGGGGTGGTGAGGATCTCGTCGTGGGCCTTGGAGCCGGGCACGCGCGCGAGGTCGAAGCCGTCACCGACCTCGACGCCCTTGATGGCCTGGATGCCCATGAGGGCGGCGGCGAGCCGGGCGTCGAGACGACGGTCCCAGTGCACGTGCGAGCCGAGGCCGACGGGGACGTCGTACGCCAGGACCTCGACCACGCCGCCGAGGGTGTCGCCGTCCTTGTGGGCCTGGTCGATCTCCGCGACCATTGCCTTCGAGGCGTCGGCGTCCAGGCAGCGCACCGGGTCGGCGTCCAGCTTCTCGACGTCGGCGGGGGTGGGGTACACGCCGTAGGGCGCCTTGGCGGCCGCCAGTTCGACGACGTGCGAGACGATCTCGATGCCGGCCGTCTCCTTGAGGTACGAGCGGGCGACCGCACCGAGGGCCACCCGGGCGGCCGTCTCGCGGGCGGAGGCGCGCTCCAGGATCGGGCGGGCCTCGTCGAAGCCGTACTTCTGCATACCGGCCAGGTCGGCGTGGCCGGGGCGGGGCCGGGTCAGCGGGGCGTTGCGGGCGAGGCCGGCGAGGATCTCCGGGTCGACCGGGTCGGCCGCCATGACCTGCTCCCACTTGGGCCACTCGGTGTTGCCCACCATGACCGCGACCGGGGAGCCGAGGGTCAGGCCGTGCCGCACGCCGCCGAGGAAGGTGACCTCGTCGCGCTCGAACTTCATCCGCGCGCCGCGACCGTAGCCGAGCCGCCGCCGCGCGAGATGGTCGGCCACCATCTCCGTGGTGATCGGCACGCCGGCGGGAAGGCCCTCCAGCGTCGCGACAAGTGCGGGACCGTGGGACTCCCCCGCGGTCAGCCAACGCAGCCTGCTCAACGATGCTCCTCAGTGCTCGCGCCCTGGTACTGCCCTACGCGCGTCCTCGCGTACGTCCTCGGCCCGGCCGGGTGCGCGGCCTCCGGCCAGCCACCTCGATCCTCCCACGTCCAGGGGCCGGACCGGTGCCGCGGTCCATTGGACGGACGGGACGGCGGGCTCACCGCGCCTTGCCGCGCCCGACCCGTGGGCCGGTGCCCCCGGTGCGGCCAGTCCGGCAGCACATGGACCAGGGCGCGCAGGGCGGCGCCCTTGCCGTTCGCGAGAGTCACCGCTCCCCGGGAGCCCGCCGGGAGGCGAGCGCGTGTTCGCCCGCCTTGCGCATGGCCTCCACCGGGGCCGGGCTGATGCCGGTCATCTGTTCCACCTGGAGTACGGCCTGGTGGACGAGCAGGTCGAGTCCGCTGACGACGGCACCGCCGAACATGGACCAGCGGGCGGCCAGCCCGGTCGGCCAGGGCTCGTAGAGCACGTCGAAGAGGGTGGCGGGGTGCTCCGGCACCGAGGCGGCCAGGGCGTCCGTCGCCCCGGCGGGGGTGGTCGCGACGACCAGCGGGAAAGCGAGGGCGTCGGCGGCCTCGGACCAGTCCGCGATCCGGACCCCGACGTCGAGGCGCTCGCCCCACTGCCGCATCTCGGCGGCGCGGGCCTCACTGCGGACGTACGCCACGATCTCGCCGGAACAGACCCGGGACAGGGCGGCCAGCGCCGAGGACGCCGTGGCGCCCGCGCCGAGGATCGCCGCCGAGTCGACCTGCTCGACGCCGTGCTCGCGAAGGGCGGCGACCATGCCGGGGATGTCGGTGTTGTCTCCGACGCGGCGGCCGTCCTCGGTGAACACCAGCGTGTTGACCGCGTCCACGGAGGCGGCCGTCTCGCTGATCTCGTCGAGCAGCGGGATGACGGCCCGTTTCAGCGGCATGGTCAACGACAGCCCGGCCCACTCCGCGCCGAGATCCTCGACGAAGGCGGGCAGGGCGGCCTCGTCGATCTCGAAGCGGTCGTACGTCCAACCGGTGAGCTCCAGCGCCTCGTACGCGGCGCGGTGCAGCACCGGCGAGAGGGAGTGGGCGATGGGGCTGCCGAGAACGGCGGCCCGGCGGGCGTCAGTTGCCCGTGCTCTCATTGAACTTGTCCCTGAGTTTCTCGAATTCCTCGTGTGTCCTGGCGAATTCGGTATTGCTCACACCGTCCGTCGCCACGAAGTAGTACCAGCCGTCGTCGGTCGGATTCAGCGTCGCCTTGAGCGCGACTTCGCCCGGGTTTCCGATCGGACCGGGCGGCAGACCCTTGTTGGTGTACGTGTTGTACGGGTCCTTGTTGCTGTTGATCTCCGACTCGCTGATGTTGATGTTGCTCTCGCCCTTCAGGTAGTTGTAGGTCGAGTCGAACTGGAGGAAACCGTACGTCTGGGGATTCGCCCGGTCGAGGCGGTTGTAGACCACCTCCGCCATCTTGCGGTAGTCGTCGACGGTCTTGCCCTCGGCCTGGACGAGGCTCGCGACCGTGACGAGCTGCAGCGGGCTCTCGAGTTTCAGCGCCTTGGCCTTGTCCTCCAGGTCGTACGTCGCGTACTTCTTCGCGGCGTTGGTGACCATCCCCTTCAGGACCGCCTCGGGCTTCATGCCCTTGGCCGCGGGATAGGTGCCCGGGAAGAGGAAGCCCTCCAATGGGTCCTTGATATCGCTGTTGTCGTTCGCCCACTTGGGCAGCCCGAGGGTCTTCCAGTCCTTGTCGGCGATCTTCTTGGTGGTGCCGGCGGACAGGGCGAGTTTCGCATCGATGGCCTTGTAGACCTCGACATTGCGCTGACCGGGTTTGACCAGCACGTTGGCCTGGCTGTCCCCGTCGAGCATCATCTCGACGGCGGCCTTCGCGGACATCCCCTTCTTCAGAATGTACGCGCCCGCCTGGATCTTGTCCCCGTTGGGATTGTTCGTGGCCGCGGAGACGAAGGCGTCGACGCTCTTGACGACACCGGCGTCCTTCAGCAGACGGCCGATCGCCGCGCCGCCCGACCCTTCGGGCACCTGGACGCTCACGGTCTGGCTCGTACCGTTGCCCGAATAGTCCGGGGGTGCGCCGTAACGATTCTGGTAGAAGTTGTAGCCGAAATAGCCGACGCCACCGACACCGCCGACGAACACCAGTACGACAACCAGGCAGGCGCAGCCGTTGCGGCTCTTCTTCTTGCCCTTGCCCGCCTTGACGTCCTTGCCGCCGCGCCCCCTGCGGCCCCCGCGGCCGTCGGGATCGTCGTCGTCCTCGTCGTCGTCGGCGTCCCCGCCCGCGAAGAACGCGTGCTCGCCCTGGTCGGGCCCGGGGTCCCAGTCGGGTTTCTGTTCGGCCTCCACCTCGGGTTCAGGCGTCGATTCGGTGACCCGCCGGGCGGGCGGCTCCGGCGGCGGGTACGCGTCCGGGGTGCCGTAGAGGTCGGGCTGCTCGGCGCCGTACGCGGCGGGCTGCTGGCCGTACGGGTCACCGGGGTCGGCGGCGTACGGGACGTGGGCGTGGGTGCCGGTGCCGTCCCAGCCGCCTTCCTGGTAGCCCTCGTGATAACCCTGCTGCCCCTGCCCCGGTCCTTGCGGGACCTGGGGAACCTGGGGCACGTACTGCTGCTGGTACTGCTGAGGGTCGTAGGGCTGCTGCGGGTACTGCTGCTGACCGTACTGGTGCTGGTTGTACTGCTGCGCCTGTCCGTTGCCCCAGTCGCCGTATCCCGGCTGCTGCGGCTGCTGCTGCTGCGGGTAGTGGTGGTGCTGCGGCTGGCCGCCGTAGGCAGGCTGATGGCCCTGGTGGGCCTGCTGCCCGTCCCATCCGCCGTCCCCGTACAACGGGTCCTCCGGATGCCACGGTTCGGAGCCTGGGCCCCGGCCATACTCAGTCATCGATCCCCTAGAGCCGCGAGGCGGCGATCACGCGGCCTTCCCAGGTCCGTCACCGTTCCGCCTCTCTCTGTGCGGCGGCTGTTCGAACACCGCCGCATCGCGCGGAACGTTACCGTATCGCGATCAGATGACCACTTCGACGCCCTCGCCCGGTGCTTTACCTGACACTCGTTCGGATTCCAGGGCCTGCTGGAGGATGATCACAGCGGCTGCCTGGTCGATCACCGACCGGCCCTTCTTCGACTTCACCCCTGACGCGCGCAGCCCCTGACTGGCCGTCACGGTCGTCATCCGCTCGTCCACCAGGCGTACGGAGACGGGGGCGATGTCCTTCGCGAGTTCCTGTGCGAAGCCGCGAACCTTTACCGCGGCGGGGCCCTCGCCCCCCTTGAGGGAGCGAGGGAGACCGACGACGACCTCGATCGGTTCGTACTCCTCGACGAGCTGCCTCAGCCGTCGGTGAGCCGCCGGGAGGTCCCGGCCGGGGACCGTCTCCACCGGGGTGGCGAGGATCCCGTCGGGGTCGCACGAGGCGACCCCGATCCGGGCGTCCCCGACGTCGATCGCGAGTCGGCGGCCCTTGCGCATCAGCTCGCTCACTTGGCCGTGTCGGCCACGAGCCGCTCGACCGCGTCGACGGCCTCGCCGACCGCAGCCGGGTTCTGGCCGCCGCCCTGGGCGACGTCCGGCTTGCCGCCACCGCCGCCGCCGAGGGTCTTGGCGGCCGTACGGACCAGGTCACCGGCCTTCAGACCGCGCTCGCGGGCGGCCTCGTTGGTGGCGATGACCGTGAGCGGCTTGCCGTTGTTCACCGTGAACAGGGCGACCACGGCGGCCCGGCCGCCCTGGATACGGCCACGCACGTCGAGGACCAGCTTGCGCAGGTCGTCGGGGGTGGTGCCGTCCGGGACCTGGCCGGTCACCACGGCGACGCCGCGGATGTCCTTGGCGGTCTCCACCAGACCGGCGGCGGCCTGCAGGACCTTCTCGGCGCGGAACTTCTCGATCTCCTTCTCGGCGTCCTTCAGCTTGCCGAGCATGGCGGAGATCTTCTCCGGGAGCTCCTCCGGACGACCCTTGACCAACTCCTGGAGCTGGGCGACGACCGTGTGCTCACGGGCGAGGAAGTTGTAGGCGTCGACGCCGACGAGGGCCTCGATACGGCGCACACCCGAGCCGATCGACGACTCGCCGAGCAGCTTCACCAGACCCAGCTGGGCGGTGTTGTGCACGTGCGTGCCGCCGCACAGCTCCTTGGAGAAGTCGCCGATGGTCACCACGCGGACCCGCTCGCCGTACTTCTCGCCGAACTCGGCGATGGCGCCCTGCTTCTTGGCCTCGTCGATGCCCATGATGTCGGCGCGCACGTCGAGGTCACGGGCGAGCACCTCGTTGATCTTCTGCTCGACGTCGGTCATCACGGCCGTGGGAACGGCGGACGGGGAGCCGAAGTCGAAGCGGAAGCGGCCGGGCTGGTTCTCGGAACCGGCCTGGGCGGCCGTCGGGCCGAGCGCGTCGCGCAGGGCCTGGTGGGTGAGGTGGGTGGCCGAGTGGGCGCGGGCGATGGCCTTGCGGCGACGGTTGTCGATCGAGGCCTGGGCCTTCGAGCCGACGGTCACCTCGCCGACCTGGACGACACCCTTGTGGACGTACACACCCGGGACCGGCTTCTGCGTGTCACGGATCTCGATGACAGCGCCGCTGTCCACCTTGATCCGGCCGGTGTCACCGATCTGGCCGCCGCCCTCGGCGTAGAACGGGGTGCGGTCGAGGACGATCTCGACCTCGTCGCCCTCGCTGGCGGCCGGGGAGGAGACACCGTCGACCAGGATGCCGACGACGGTCGACTCGCCCTCGGTGTCGGCGTAGCCGATGAACTCGGTCTCGCCGGCCTTGTCGGCGATCTCCCGGTAGGCGCCGGCGCCGGCGTGGCCGGTCTTCTTGGCCTGGGCGTCGGCCTTGGCGCGCTCCCGCTGCTCCTTCATCAGGCGACGGAAGCCGTCCTCGTCCACGGACAGCCCCTGCTCGGCGGCCATCTCCAGGGTGAGGTCGATCGGGAAGCCCCAGGTGTCGTGGAGCAGGAACGCCTTGTCGCCGGCCAGCACGGTGGAGCCGGCGGCCTTGGTCTCGCTGACGGCGCCGTCGAGGACGTTCGTACCGGCGTTGAGGGTCTTGAGGAAGCGGGCCTCCTCGGCGAGGGCGACGTTCTCGATGCGCTCGCGGTCGGTGACCAGCTCCGGGTACTGCTGGCCCATCATGCCGATGACGGTGTCGATGAGGTCCTTGACGACCGGGCCGGTGGCGCCGAGGAGGCGCATGTTGCGGATGGCGCGGCGCATGATGCGGCGCAGGACGTAACCACGGCCCTCGTTGCCGGGGGTGACGCCGTCGCCGATGAGCATCACCGACGTACGCATGTGGTCGGTGACCACGCGCAGGGAGACGTCCGAGTCATGGGCGTCGCCGTAGGCCACGCCGGTCAGCTCGGTGGCCTTCTTGATGACGGCCATGGAGGTGTCGATCTCGTACATGTTCTGCACGCCCTGCAGAATCATGGCGAGGCGCTCCAGACCGAGGCCCGTGTCGATGTTCTTGCTCGGCAGCTCGCCGAGGATCTCGAAGTTGTCCTTGCCGATGCCCTCACCCCGCTCGTACTGCATGAAGACGAGGTTCCAGATCTCCACGTACCGCTCGTCGTTGACGGCGGGGCCGCCCTCGACGCCGAACTCGGGGCCGCGGTCGTAGTTGATCTCGGAGCAGGGGCCGCAGGGGCCGGGGACGCCCATGGACCAGTAGTTGTCCTTCATGCCGAGGCGCTGGATGCGCTCCTTCGGCACGCCGACGACCTCGTGCCAGATGCGCTCGGCCTCGTCGTCGTCCGTGTAGACGGTGATCCACAGGCGCTCGGGGTCCAGTCCGTAACCGCCCTTGTCCTGGGGGCTGGTGAGCAGCTCCCAGGCGTACTTGATGGCGCCTTCCTTGAAGTAGTCGCCGAAGGAGAAGTTGCCGCACATCTGGAAGAACGTGCCGTGCCGGGTGGTCTTGCCGACCTCTTCGATGTCCGGGGTGCGCACGCACTTCTGCACGCTGGTGGCGCGCGCCCACGGCGGCTTGACCTCGCCCAGGAAGTAGGGCTTGAAGGGGACCATGCCGGCGGGGACGAGGAGCAGAGTCGGGTCGTCCGCGATGAGCGACGCCGAAGGGACGACGGTGTGCCCGCGCTCCTCGTAGAAGCTCAGCCAGCGGCGGCGGATCTCGGCCGACTCCATCAGTGGTCCTCATTCCGGTCGTACGAGTACGTCGTCGTCTGGACGTACCTCGGGTGGGTGCTGTTCTCGATGGCGGCGAACCGCCGGGGGGCGGGAAGTTCGGGGTCCTCGTCGATGCCGAGCGCGTCCTGGAGCTCCGCCTCCCGCTGGGCCATGTTGTCGCGGACGTCGAGCGCGAAGCCGACCGCACGGTCCTTCAGCCGCGCCCCCGTCTCGAGGGCCT
Source organism: Streptomyces sp. T028 (assembly GCF_048159505.1). Lineage (NCBI taxonomy): Bacteria > Bacillati > Actinomycetota > Actinomycetes > Kitasatosporales > Streptomycetaceae > Streptomyces > Streptomyces sp. T028. The sequence goes on along the minus strand of NZ_JBLRVZ010000008.1, from coordinate 7,621 downwards.
TGTTGGCCGCGGTCGCGGCGAGGCTCTCCGGAGTCAGCTGCCTCAGCTTGCGGTTGACCTTGGTGGTGGCCCACACACCGGCGGCGACACCGGTGGTGAACCAGAACGTTCGGCGGAACATGGCTGGCTCTCAGTCCCTCTTTCCACGGGCGCCACGCTTCTCCCGCCGGGAGACCGTGCGGCCCACGATCACGGTACGCCGGGGCTCCCTGGCGGGCACGTCCTCCCGACGGCCGCCGAGGGCCCGGCGCACGCCGTAGCCGAAGGCGGCGACCTTGACCAGGGGGCCGCCGAAGGTGGAGGCGACGGTCGTCGAGAGCGCGGAGGCGTTCGACGTGACCTCCTGGACGTCGGAGGCGATGGCGTCGACCCGGTCGATCTGGGTCTGCGCGGAGCGCACGGCCGCGGAGGCGTCGGCGAGCAGCGGGACGGCCTGGTCGGTCACGTCCGCGACCAGCTTGGTGGTCGCCCTGAGCGTCTGGGCCAGCCTCGCCAGCGCGACGGCGAGGAAGGAGACCAGGATCGCCCAGAAGACGGCCACCAGGATCCCGGCCACCTCTCCACCGGACACCGTGCACCTGCTTCCCGCTCTTCGGCGAAATCAATTGGGTTCCGAGCCTATCGCGCCGGCACCGCCGCTCCGTACCGGATTAGGAGTGTGCGAAGGCCCGCCGTCCCGCCCGCCCCGAGGGGCAGGGAGACGACGGGCCTGGGCGCAGAAGGCCTACGACCGCCGAAGGATCAACGGGCGTAGTACTCGACGACGAGCTGCTCGTCGCAGATCACCGGGATCTCCTTGCGGTTCGGCTCGCGGTCCAGGCGGAACGCCAGGGCCTTGAGGTTCACCTGGAGGTAGCGCGGGGTCTCGCCGTCGGGGGCGAAGCCGCCCTCACGGGCGATGGAGAAGAGGGTCTTCTCGCGGCTGCGCTCGCGGACCATCACGACGTCGTCGGGACGGACACGGAACGACGGCTTGTCGGTCTTCTGGCCGTTGACCTCGATGTGGCCGTGCACGACCATCTGACGGGCCTGGTAGATGGTGCGGGCGATGCCCGAACGCAGCACCAGGGCGTCGAGACGGCGCTCGAGCTCGATGATCAGGGCCTCACCGGTCTTGCCCTGCACCTTGGAGGCACGCTCGTAGGCGCGGACCAGCTGGCGCTCGGAGATGTCGTACTGCGCGCGCAGACGCTGCTTCTCCAGCAGACGGACCTTGTAGTCCGAGTTCTGCTTGCGGCCACGGCCGTGCTCGCCCGGCGGGTAGGGGCGGGCCTCGAAGTACTTGACGGCCTTCGGGGTCAGCGCGATGCCGAGGGCACGCGACTTCTTGACCTTGGGGCGGGACTGGTTCGCCACTTGTCTCTCATTTCCTGGTTTTCGGCTTGTCAGAGTTAAGGGAGGTCGCATCCGCAGCCGGGGAATCCCGTCGGGTCCGCGAGGGACCCGCTGGGCAGCCGCTCCCCTGGTCTGGGCACATACGTGCAGCACGCGAGTGGCCCATCGACCGGTCCCGTCGTGCGACGGGTGGTGATGGGCTGCCCGCGACACCGTTCGACGGTGCGCGACGCTCCTGGAGCCGGTCCGGGGACCGGGGCTCCGGCTGACTGTCCCGTTCTGACAGCGCGGGACGCAGCACTCCAAGTGAGTTTACAGGGTGCTCAGGACCGCTTTCGACCGAGGTGCTTCCTGGTCCACTCCACGGCGTCCGCGTACCGGGCCTCCGCGCCGTGCCGGGTGGGGGTGTAGTACTCCCGGTCCTTGATCGCGTCCGGTGCGTACTGCTGGGCGGCGATGCCCTCCGCCAGGTCGTGCGGATACACGTACCCCTGGGCGTGGCCGAGCTTGGCGGCGCCCTTGTAGTGCCCGTCGCGCAGGTGCGGAGGCACGGGTCCGGCCAGTCCCTTGCGTACGTCGTCCAGGGCGGCGCCGATCGCGGTGGTCGCGGAGTTGGACTTGGGGGCCAGGGCGAGGGCGATGGTGGCGTGGCTGAGGGTGAGGGCGGCCTCGGGGAAGCCGATCAGGGCGACGGCCTGGGCGGCGGCGACGGCTATGGGCAGCGCGGTCGGGTCGGCGAGGCCGATGTCCTCGCTGGCGGAGATCATCAGCCGGCGGGCGATGAAGCGGGGGTCCTCGCCCGCCTCGATCATGCGGGCCAGATAGTGCAGGGCGGCGTCGACGTCGGAGCCGCGGATGGACTTGATGAGGGCGCTGGCGACGTCGTAGTGCTGATCGCCGTCGCGGTCGTACTTCACCGCCGCGCGGTCGACCGTCTGCTCCAGGGTCGCCAGGCTGATCTCGCTCTCGTCCTGGTCGAGGGCGGCCCCGGCGGCGGCCTCCAGGGCGGTCAGGGCGCGGCGGGCGTCACCGCCGGCGATGCGCAGGAGGTGGGCCTCGGTGTCCTCGGGGAGGGTGACGGCGCCCCTGAGGCCGCGCTCGTCGGTGAGGGCCCTGCTGAGCAGACCGCGCAGGTCGTCGTCGGTGAGGGGGTCGAGGGTGAGCAGGAGGGAGCGGGACAGAAGCGGGGAGATCACCGAGAAGTACGGGTTCTCGGTGGTCGCCGCGATCAGGGTCACCCAGCGGTTCTCGACGGCCGGCAGGAGGGAGTCCTGCTGGGCCTTGCTGAAGCGGTGGATCTCGTCGAGGAAGAGGACGGTCTCCTTGCCGTACCCCCCGGTGGCGCGGCGGGCGCCGTCGATGACCGCGCGGACCTCCTTGACGCCGGCGGTGATCGCGGAGAGCTCCACGAACCGCTTGTTCGTCGCCTTGGACACGACGTACGCCAGGGTCGTCTTACCGGTGCCGGGCGGGCCCCAGAGGATCACCGAGGAGGGCCCGGCCGGGCCCTTGGCGCCCTCGCCGACCAGGCGGCGCAGCGGGGAGCCCGGCTTCAGCAGGTGCTGCTGGCCCACGACCTCGTCGAGGGTGCGCGGGCGCATCCGGACCGCCAGGGGACTCCCGGCGGGGTCCTTCTCCTGGCGTTCTTCTGCGGCGGCGGTGAACAGGTCGGGCTCCACGATGAAACCCTAAATCACCGCACTGACAACGCGGCGCGGACCGTCGGCCGGACCGTCAGCTGGTCCAGAACTCCCACCAGCGGGTCAGGATCAGCATGCCGATGATGCCGATGTGCAGCACGGGCACGATCCAGGTGAACTCGCCGAAGAAGCTCTTCAGCCAGCTCGGCGCGGGCAGGATGGCGTTGCGGATGTTGAAGGAGGTCACGTACCAGAACATGATGATCGTGGCGACCCAGGCGAGCGAGCACCACAGGCACAGCGCGTTGATCCGGTACAGGGACTGGAACTGCAGCCAGGTGCAGAAGGCGACGCCGAAGAGCGTGCCGAAGTTGAAGGTGAGCCAGTACCAGCGCGGGAAGCGGGCGCCGGTCAGCAGGCTCATGCCGACGCAGATGACGATGCCGTAGCAGACCAGGCCGAGCATCGGGTTGGGGAAGCCGAAGGCGGCGGCCTGCTTGGACTCCATCACGCTGCCGCAGGAGACCACCGGGTTCAGGCTGCAGCCGGGCGTGAAGGTCGTGCCCGCGACCTTGGCCTCGAGCAGCTTGAACTTGTCGACCGTGATGACCCACGCGGCGAGCAGCCCGGCCGCGCCGGTGATCAGCAGCAGGATCGCGAAAGCACGGCTCCCGCCCACCGTCCGGGGCGCCGTCGCGGAGTCACGCCCCGGCTCGGACTCCGTGGAGACGTCTTTGACTGTCGTCTTGCTCATCACGCCGATTCCGTCGTTTGAGAGTTGGACCATCTTCGGGCAGGGGCCATTGTGCCGCACCGGCCCGGCTGTCCACCGTTCGGTGGACATAAGGAGGCCCGCACGGTCGTCCCCGAAGGAGCGGTTCCGGCCGAGTCTCGAAGGCATGACAGCACACGCGAACGAACTCGCGGTGGACGTACGGGGGCTGCGCAAGCAGTACGGGGACGTGACCGCGGTGGACGGAATCGATCTGGGAATCCGCGCGGGCGAGGTCTTCGGGCTGCTCGGACCGAACGGCGCGGGCAAGAGCACCACGGTGGAGATCCTTCAGGGACACCGCCGACGGGACGCGGGCGAGGTCAGGGTGCTGGGGGCGGACCCGGCGACGGGCACGCGCGCGTGGCGCTCACGTGTCGGAATCGTCTGGCAGGACGAATCCGCGCCCGCCGAGTTGACGGTCCGCGAGACGGTACGGCATTTCGCGCGCTACTACCCGAGGCCGCGCGACCCGGAGCAGGTGATCGCCCTGGTGGGCCTGGAGGCGAAGGCGGACAGCCGGACGAAGACCCTCTCCGGCGGCCAGCGCCGACGGCTCGACGTGGCGCTCGGTGTGATCGGCGGCCCCGACCTGCTGCTCCTCGACGAGCCGACGACCGGTTTCGACCCGGCGGCCCGCCGCCGGTTCTGGGACCTGATCCGCGCCCTGGCCGACGAGGGCACGACCATCCTGCTGACCACGCACTATCTGGAGGAGGCGGAGGCGCTCGCCGACCGGCTGGCGGTCGTCGCCGGGGGCCGGGTCGTCGCCGAGGGCGAACCGGCCGCCCTGCGGGAGCGGTACGGCAGCGGCGCGACGGTCGCCTGGACGGAGTCCGACGGGACCGCGCGGAGCACGCACACGGACACCCCGACCCGTACCGTCGCCGAGCTGACGCACCGCTTCGACGGCGAGATCCCGGGGCTGACGGTGGCCCGTCCCACGCTGGAGGACGTGTATCTGAACCTGACCGGACAGGGGGACCCCCGATGACCACGACCGTCGCGGCACCGCCGACGCAAGCCGCACCCCCCCGTCTGCCCCGCGCCTGGACGCTGGGCCTGCACCGGGGCGCCCTCGAACTGAAGCAGTTCTTCCGCCAGCGCGAACAGGTCGTCTTCACCTTCGCCTTCCCGGTGGTGTTCCTGTTCCTGTTCGCCTCGATCTTCAAGGACGACGTCAGCGGGGCGGGCATCACGGCCTCGCAGCTGTACGTCCCGGCGATGATGGCCGCCGGCATCATGTCGACCAGCTTCCAGTCCCTGGGCATCTCGATCGCGATCGAGCGGGACGAGAAGGTGCTGCGCCGACTGCGCGGCACACCGATGCCGCCGGCCGCGTACTTCCTGGGCAAGATCTGGCTGGTTCTGGTCACCGGGGCGCTGGAGACGGCCGTACTGCTGCTGGTCGGTACGACGCTGTACGACGTGGATCTGCCGTCGTCGGCGGCCCGCTGGTTCGACTTCGCGTGGATCTTCGTCCTCGGGCTCACCGCGTGCGCGCTGCTCGGCATCGCGATCAGCTCGGTCCCGAAGTCGGGCAAGAGCGCCACGTCCGTGGTCGTCCTGCCCTTCCTGGTCCTGCAGTTCATCTCCGGTGTGTACATCGCCATCGACACCATCCCGGACTGGATGCTGACGGTCGGCGCGCTGTTCCCGCTGAAGTGGATGTGCCAGGGCCTGCGCGGGGTGTTCCTGCCGGAGTCGGCGCAGGTCCTGGAACAGGCGGGCGGTTGGGAGTTCGGACGCGTGGCCCTGGTCCTCGGGGCGTGGTGCGTCGGAGGATTGGTGCTGTGTCTGCTGACCTTCCGGTGGAAGAACCGGCGCGACGGATGAGCGGCCCCTCCGAGGCCGGCACCCACATCTGGGACAGTTCCTTCCGCATCTGGGACGTGTACTTCGCGCTGGTCTGGGTGGCCACCCTGGTGACCGTGCTCGGCACGGAACACCCGGGGTGGCCGGTCCGCGTCGTGGCGGCCGCGCTGCTCGTGCCGCTCGTGCCGTGGTACGTCGTCGTGGGCCGGCCCCTGCTGGTGAGCGAACCGGCGGCGGACGAACGCAGGTCCCTGGTCTATCTCGTGGGCGGGATGGCCCTGTTCCTGCCGTCGGCAGTGCTGGTGGGCGAGACCCGGCTGATGACGTTCGCACTGGTTCCGCAGTGCTTCATGACCCTGAAGCTGCGGCCGGCCCTGGTCGCGGTGACGGTGATCAACATCGCACCGGTGGTGGGCTGGGCGCTGCTGTGGTGGCCGGGTGACCAAGAGGTGTTCTTCAACGGCCTGTTCGCCCTGGTCAGCCTCGTCTTCTCCGCGGCCATCGGCAGCTGGATCATCCGGATCATCGAACAGAGCGTGGAACGCGCCGAGCTGATCGCCGAGTTGGACGCCAGCCGCACCGAGGTGGCACGTCTCTCGGCGGCACATGGCGCGATCGCAGAACGGGAACGCATGGCTCGCGAGATCCACGACACTCTCGCGCAGGGCTTCACCAGCCTGCTGATGCTCACACAGGCGGTGGAGGCGGAACTGGAGACGGACGTGGCGCGGGCCCGGGCGCATCTGCGGTTGATGGACGAGACCGCCCGGCAGAACCTGGCCGAGGCCCGGGCCCTGGTCGCGGGCGGCACCCCCGCCGATCTGGCCGGGACCTCCCTTCCGGACGCGCTCGGCCGGCTGGCCGCGCGGCACTCGGCGGACCTGGACGTCACGGGCCCGGTGCGGGCGCTGCCCGCGGGGCCGGAGGTGGTGGCGCTGCGCTCCTGCCAGGAGGCACTGACCAACGCCCGCAGGCACGCCGGGAGTTCGGCCCGGGTGGCGATCTCCCTGGGGTACGACGACAGCGGTCTGACGGTGTCGGTACGGGACGACGGCCGGGGCTTCGATCCGGCTGTCGCCTCGGACGGTTATGGTCTGGCGGGACTGCGGGCGCGGGCCGCGGAGGTGGGCGGGACGACGCTGGTGCGCAGTGCGCCCGGCGAGGGGACGACGGTCACGGTCCGGCTGCCCGTGCCGGCCGAGGTGAGGAGTGAGAGCCCGTGATCCGGATCATCCTGGCCGACGACCATCCCGTCGTACGCGAGGGGCTGCGGGCGATGCTGAGCGCCGAGCCGGATCTGGAGGTCGTCGCCGACGCGGAGAGCGGGCCCCGGGCGGAGGCCCTGGCCGCCGAACTCCGCCCCGACATCGTGCTGATGGACCTGCGGATGCCGGGCGGCGGGGGTGTGGAGTCGATCGTACGGATGACGGAGGCCGGGCTGCCGTGCCGGGTGATCGTCCTGACGACGTACGAGACCGACCGGGACATCCTGCGAGCCGTGGAGGCGGGCGCGGCGGGCTACCTCCTGAAGGACCTCCCCCGGGGCCAGTTGGCCGAGGCGGTACGACGGGCGGCAGACGGCGAGACGGTCCTCGCCCCCTCGGTCGCGGCCCGCCTGGTCGACCAGCTCCGCACCAGGCCGGAACGCCCGCGCCTGTCGGCCCGCGAGACGGCGGTACTGCGCCTGGTGTCGGAGGGCTGCACCAACGCGGAGATCGGCAGGCGCCTGTTCATCGGGGAGTCGACGGTGAAGACCCATCTCCTGCGGGTCTTCGGCAAGCTGGGCGTCGACGACCGCACGGCAGCCGTCACCAGCGCCATGCGCCACGGACTCCTCGACCCATAACCCCCTCACCACCTCCCACACCGAACAGACACCCGAGACCGGCAGGCGCCCCGCGCGGCAGCAGCCGCAAATCGACACAGCATCAGGGAGTCGACGGTGAAGACCCATCTCCCGCAGGCCTTCGGCAAGCTGGGCGTCGACGACCGCACGGCAGCCGTCACCAGCGCCATGCGCCACGGACTCCTCGACCCATAACCCCCTCACCACCTCCCA
>NZ_JBLRVZ010000007.1:0-168789 GCF_048159505.1 Streptomyces sp. T028 | reverse complement strand
TCGACCTCACCGACGCCGCGAAGAAGCCCGCCTCCACCTACTCCGGCGGTATGAAGCGCCGCCTCGACATCGCCATGACCCTGGTCGGCAGCCCGCGGATCATCTTCCTCGACGAGCCGACCACCGGTCTCGACCCCCGCTCCCGCCACACCATGTGGCAGATCATCCGCGAACTCGTCTCCGACGGCGTCACCGTCTTCCTCACCACCCAGTACCTGGAAGAGGCCGACGAACTCGCCGACCGCATCGCCGTCCTGCACGACGGCACGATCGCCGCCGAGGGCACCGCCGAGGAACTGAAGCGGATCGTCCCCGGCGGACACGTCCGGCTCCGCTTCACCGACCCCGCCGCCTACCGCAGCGCCGCCTCCACCCTGCGCGAGGCCGCCCGGGACGACGAGTCGCTCACCCTGCAACTCCCCAGCGACGGCAGCCAGCGCGCACTGCGCGCCGTCCTCGACCGGCTGGACTCGGCCGGCATCGAGGCCGACGAGCTGACCGTGCACACCCCCGACCTCGACGACGTCTTCTTCGCCCTGACCGGCCCGGCCGACGTCCCCGCCCAGCAGAACCAGCAGAACCAGCAGAAGGAGTCCGCCCGATGAGCACCCTGTCCCTCGCCGCACGCGACTCGGCCACGATGCTGCGCCGCAACCTCCTGCACGCCCGGCGCTACCCCTCCCTCACCCTGAACCTGCTGCTCACGCCGATCATGCTGCTGCTGCTCTTCGTCTACATCTTCGGCAACGCGATGAGCGGCGGGGCGGGGCGCTCCGCCTACATCGCCTACATCGTCCCCGGTCTCCTGTTGATGACCATCGGCTCCACCACGATCGGCACCGCGGTCTCCGTCTCCAACGACATGACCGAGGGCATCATCGCCCGCTTCCGCACGATGGCGATCCACCGCCCCTCGGTGCTCGTCGGACACGTCGTCGGCAGTGTGATCCAGTCGGTCATGAGCGTGGTCCTCGTGGGTGCCGTCGGTGTGGCCATCGGCTTCCGCTCCACCGATGCCACCGTCCTGGAGTGGCTCGCGGCGTTCGGACTGATCGTCCTGTTCGCCCTCGCGCTCACCTGGATCGCGGTCGGCATGGGGCTCGTCAGCCCGAACGCCGAGGCGGCCAGCAACAACGCGATGCCGCTGATTCTGCTGCCGCTCCTGTCCAGTGCCTTCGTACCCCTCGACTCGATGCCGGGCTGGTTCCAGCCGATCGCGGAGTACCAGCCGTTCACCCCGGCCATCGAGACCCTGCGCGGCCTGCTGCTCGGCACCGAGATCGGCCACAACGGCTGGCTCGCCGTCGCCTGGTGCCTCGGCCTCGCGGTGCTCGGCTACTTCTGGTCGACCTCGAAGTTCGACGCCGACCCGAAGTAACCGACCGCCATGGCAACGCGGACCGGCCATCGAACGGGCGGCGCACACCGACACCACGTCGGAGTGCGCCGCCCGTTCACATGAAAGACCGACCGCCCTACCCCTCCGCGATCACCACAGCCGAAGCCACCCCCGCGTCATGGCTCAACGACACATGCCACCCCCGCACCCCCAGCTCGGCCGCCCGGGCCGCCACACTTCCCCGCACCCGCACCCGCGGCTGCCCGCTCGCCTCCACGAACACCTCCGCGTCGGTCCACAGCAGCCCCGGCGGCGCCCCCAGCGCCTTGGCGAGCGCCTCCTTCGCCGCGAACCGCGCCGCCAGCGAGGCGACCCCCCGCCGCTCCCCGCTGGGCAGCAGCAACTCGCTCTCGACGAACAGCCGTTGGGCGAGCGCGGGCGTCCGCTCCAGCGACGCCGCGAAGCGTTCGATCTCGGCCACGTCGATACCGACCCCGATGATGCTCATGCCGAGCACTCTAAGGCGGGTACACCGCTCTCCCCGTTGGCACAGCCTGCTGCTAGCCTGCGGCAACTTGATCACCACCAGGGGGCGGAGAGATGAGCGGTACTGCCGGCAGACCCACGACCTCGAACGGGCCGACCTTCGACTCGTTCGACAACACCCCGGAGCTGATCCCCTTGCGCACGGCGGCCCAGTCGGGCGACTGGAACGCCGTACGGGCCTATTTCTCGGGCCTGGACTCGGTCGACAAGGTCTCCTCCGCCGTCGCGACCCTCGCCGACATCGACGGCGCCGAGTTCCTCCTGCAGCAGGCGGCCGCCGACCACCCCGGTGACCCGCTGCCCCGCGCCGCCCTCGCCGAGCGCTATGTCTACATGGGCTGGGACATCCGCAGCAGCCTGCAGGCCAAGCACGTCTCCAGCGAGCAGTTCGACCGCTTCCACGCCTGGCTGCGCAAGGCCGAGCAGATCCTGATCGAGGTCTGTGCCGAACAGCCGTCGTACGCCCCCGCCTGGACGGCCCGTCTGATGACAGCGCGCGGACTGCAGTTGGGCCAGGCGGAGGCCAGGCGCCGCTACGACCGCCTCTCCGCCCACCACCCGCACCACTACCGCGCCCAGGTCCAGCTGCTCCAGCAGGTGTGCCCGAAGTGGAGCGGCTCCTGGGAGGCGGCGCACGGCTTCGCCCGGGAGTGCGCGACCGCCTCCCCCGACGGCTCGAACTCCGGCGCCCTGGTCGCGCTCGCCCACATCGAGCACTGGCTCGACCTGGACGGCCCCGCGGGCACCGCCTACATGCGGGGCATCCCGGTCCGCGACGACCTCCGCAACGCCGCGCGGATCTCCGTCCTGCACCCGGACCACCGCCCCGACTGGAACTCGCTCGGCGCGCACAACGCGTTCGCGTTCGCCTTCTCCCTCGGCGGCCACTTCGAGGACGCGGCCCCGCACTTCGCCTACATCGGCGACCGCGCCACCGAGTCCCCCTGGTACTACACGAACGACAAGAAGGCCGCATTCCTGAAGCACCGCAAGTCCGCACTGGGGGCCTGACCACGATGACGACCGAACTGCACGTGCTCGACGGCCTGGTCTCCCACACGACGACCGACGGCATCCCCACCCTGTACGCCCCGACGTCCGCGAACGAGATCACGGCGGGCCTGTTCTTCCGGGTGGGCCGCGCCGACGAGACCCTGGCGACGGCCGGGATCACCCATCTCGTCGAGCATCTCGCGCTGCACCGCCTCGGCCTGTCCGACCTGCACTACAACGGCGCGACGGCGAACGCGTACACCCTCTTCCACGTCACCGGCAGCGAGGAGGAGGTCGTCACGTACCTCAACAGCGTCTGCGCGGCCCTGCGCGACCTGCCGATGGACCGGCTGGAGACGGAGAAGGAGATCCTCCGCACCGAGGCGGCCGGCCGGGGCGGCGGCCCGGGCCACCAGCTGCCGCTGTGGCGGTACGGCGCCCGGGGCTACGGCCTGTCCAGCTACAACGAGCTGGGCACCTGGAGCCTGACCCCGGACCAGGTCCGGCACTGGGCCGAGACCCGCTTCACCCGCGACAACGCGGTCCTGTGGATCACCAGCGAGCACGTCCCGGAGGGCCTCGACCTCGCCCTCCCCCAGGGCACCCGCCTCCCGGCCCCCGCCGCGACCAGCGCACTGCCCGTCACCCCCGCGTACATCCACGGCGACGACGGCCACGTGGTCCTCACCTCGGTCGTGCGCCGCTCGCCGGCCGCCGCCGTCTTCGCGGACGTCGTCGGCCGGGCCCTCTTCCAGGACCTGCGCCAGGAGGGCGGCTACTCCTACTCGGCGGAGGCCGACTACACCCCGCGCGATGCCGATTACGCCACCCTCACCGCGTACGCCGACTCGCTCCCCCAGAAGCAGGACGCGGTCGTCGGCGGCTTCATCGACACCCTCGCGCGCCTGCGCGCCGGCCGCATCGAGCAGTCCGAACTGGACTCCGTCCGCGCCAAGCTCCTCAAGGCGTACGACGTCCCGGACCTCGGCGCCGCGTCGCTCCCGTCGTACGCGCTGAGCCTCCTCCTCGGCCACCGCATCCTCTCCCCCGAACAGCGCCGCGCCGAACTGAACGCGGTCACCGTGGCCGACCTGCACGAGGTGGCCCAGGAGGCCTGGGCCACCGCCCTCGTCCAGGTCCCCGGCCGGGGCGTGGACTGGGCGGGCCTCACCCTGGCCCCGCAGTACTCCCAGGACTCGGTCACCGGCACCCGCCACCAGTCCCTGGAGGACGAGAAGGTCACCCTCGTCATTGGCACGGAGGGCGTCAGCCTCCTCACCCCGCGCGGCCCCGTGACCGTCCGCTACGACGCGACGGCCGCCATGACCGCCCGCCCCGACGGCGCCCGATCCCTCACCGGCCACGACGGCTTCTCGGTGACGATCGAGCCGACCCTCTACAAGAGCGTCACCCCCGAGCGCATATCCGCCGTCGACGCGGCGACCCCGCCCGCGGCGGTGGTCCCCATGCCCGCGAGGGAGCCGGACCGCATCCCCCAGCCCCGCAAGCGCGCGAGCACCCCCGCCGACCGCCCCCTCAAGTCCACCTGGGCCTGGACCCTCGCCCTCTGGACGGTCGGCCTCCTGACCGCCTTCTGGGGCCTCCTCTGCGCCGTCATCACGGCGGACGAGGCGTCGGCCGCGAACCCGGAATGGGACGCGGTGGTGGGCGTCTGGATCATGTGGCTCCCCCTGGCGGCGGTGACAGTGGCCCTGTACCGGGCCCGCGGGCGCCGCCGCCGCTCCTGACAGCGTTGGGTCCGGCGGTGCGCAACCGCCGAACCCAACGCCACGCCTCCTGCGGTCAGGCGGCGGTCTTGGTCGTGCAGTTGTTGGCCTGGAGCTGGGCGCTGGTGCTGATCACCGCGTTCAACGCCAGGCTGATCTGGGTCGGGTTGATCGGGAAGGTGGTCAGCGCGGAGGCCAGGGCCTGCAGGTTCTGCTGCAGCTGGAGAGTGAGAGCCACGCAGGTCGGCGAGGGTGTCGTCGGGAGACACCCCTGCGCCTGGAGCTGTACGACGGTGGCCTGGGCCGCGGTGATGGCCGCCTGGGCCGCGACGACGTCAGGAGTCGCGAGGGCGAGCGCTGTCTGAGCGGCCGTCAACTGCGTGTTGAGCTGAACGGTGAGTTCTGCGCAGGTCAGCTTCTTCGTTTCCTGGACGATGGGCTTGGGGACGGGCAGGCCCGTGTCCGCTGCGGCTGCCGGTGCGATGGCGATGGCCAGAGATGTCAGAACCGCGGCCGACACGACAGCGGACCCGAAGCGCTTGAGGGATGACATTCCGCGCCTTTCTTTGTGTGCGAATGAGGAAGCCGATGGGGACTTCTCGCATCCACAAGGCCACGGAGTGTGACAGTCGGCAACTCGGCCACCCCGTCCACTGCGGGCCGAGGGAGCCGCCGCCAGCACATGATCCGCAGAAAAGCCCAGCTCAGAGCGGCAAGGTGACGGCCGACCAGAACCGGGCAACCGATACTGCGAACGAGTACTCCGAGTGACGAGACCGCCCGGAATCCTCGAACTAGACCCGGCCCCGCGAACGCCGGCGGGCGGCGGCGCGGGCCTCACCGACGCGGTCCAGGACGAGAAAGAAGACGGGGAGAGAGAGCAGCGGCAGGCCCAGAAGCAGCAGCCATGTGCGCGTCGGCCGTTCGGTGAGGACCAGCCAGGTGAAGAGGACGAACGCGGCGACCATGACGAACAGGGAGCCGATGACCGCCCGCTGCCACGCGGTACGCCGCCGCGCCCCGCGCAGGATTCGCTCCTCCAGCTCGGGCCGCGTGTGCGGGGACAGGAACCCGAGCCGTACGGCGGTGGCGGACAGGTCGGCGACCTCGCCGACCGGGTCGCCCAGCTGCTGCTCGTCGAGCTGGAAGAGACGGATCCGGCGCCCGGCGGTGTCGTACAGGTACGCCGGCCAGCGCGGGCTGCCGCCCCGCTTGCCGCTCTCCACCCGGATGCCGTAGACATCGGACCAGGCCCGGGTACGCGTCCCCAGCGGCCCCCGGACGGTGATCCCGTCGGCGGTGACGGACGTACGCGCCCGCCAGTGCTCCAGCGCCACCCGGAGGCCGAGCCCCACCCAGACCACCATGGGCGCCAGGTCCCAGCCCGTCACCCCGCCCAGCGTCGTGATCCGCAGCAGGGTCATACCCGTGATCACCGTCACGGCCACCAGCACGAGATACACCACCGGCACCGCCCGCCGCCTGCGGTACTCCCGCTCGATCCCCTCACCCATCCAAAACTCCCCCGCACGCGGACCTGACGCTCTAGAAGATCCCCTTGTAGCCCTTCCAGCCGGTGCTGATCTTCACGCGGCTGCCGAAGGATCCCTTGCCGTTGCCGGGGAGCCGGTAGAGGACGCCCGCGGTGTCGCGCGCGACCAGGTCGGCCTTGCCGTCGCCGGTGATGTCCCCGACGCCGACGACCGAGTTGTACGAGGATCCCCATCCGGAGAACAGCTTCACGCGTGCGGAGAAGGTGCCGTTGCCCTTCCCGTAGTACCGGTAGAGGTTGTTGGACTTGTCCTGGGCGACCAGGTCGCCGATGCCGTCGCCGTTGAGGTCCCCGGCGCCGACGACCTTCTTGTACGTCTTCCAGTTGGCGTACAGCTTCACCCGCGCCGACAGCTTCCCGGTGCTGGTGCCCTTGTAGAGGTAGACCGCGCCGGTCGAGGCGTTACGGGCGATCAGGTCCGGGCGGCCGTCCTTGGTCACGTCACCGGGGGCGGTCAGGACGTCGTACTGGTTCCAGCCGGTACCCAGCGAGGTGTACGACGTCCACTGGGTGGACGTGACGACGCATCCCGGCTTGTACAGACGCAGGGACCCGTTGCCCATCCGCAGCAACACGTCGTTGCAGCGGTCCCCGTTGAGGTCGCCGACGGCCACCGGCGTGATCTTCGTCCCCCAGCCCCAGCCCCCGACCCTTCGGGAGAACGTGCCGCTGCCCGTGCCCTGGTGGAAGCTTAGGTAGCTGTCGGAGTCGACGGTCACCAGATCGCCGACAGCGTCCGGCAGCAGGCTCGCGGTACCGAGGTAGTCGTGGTGCACCGCGGCGCCCTGCTGGAGCCGGACCGTGCCCTTGACCGTCAGGGGCGCGCCGACGCCGTCGGCGGGCGTGACGGAGATCGTCCAGTCGTAGACGCCGTTGGGGGCGTACCCGGAGCCGGTGGTTCCGTTCCATTCCGGGCGCGGGATCGCGCCGCGTACCGGGCCGCCGCCATCGCTGGCGACGACCTTGCCGGTGGTCTTGTTCCGGATGGTGAGCTGCCAGCTCGCGGCGGGTTTCGACAGCAGAATCGCGTTGCCGGTCAGCAGGGCGCTGTTGTTCGCGTCCGCCCAGATCTGGTCGTGGATCGTCAGGGTGTCCAGCAGTCGCAACGGCTGCTGGGCCAGCCCCGACGGCACGAGGTGCACCTGCTCCTTGGCGTCCACGTACGCGGCGTTCGCGCCCGACTCGTCGACCGTCCAGCGCACGTCCCGCTGCGACACCCCGGTGTCCGGCAGGTCGCCGATCTCCCGGCTCGCGGCCGTGCCGTCGGCGACCGTCGTCAGCGTCAGCTTCCCGGCCTGCTTGTCGTGCGTGACGACGTACCCGTCGCCCAGCTTGGCCTCGTCGGCCGGCACCGGCACGGACTTCTTCGCCGTACGGTCGTACACACCGGCCTTGTCGCCGCAGCTCCAGTAGAGCCAGCGGCCCAGCGCCTGGAGTTCGGTAAACGCGCAGTCGGCGTCGGTCGTGAGGGTTTCGGTGGTCTTCTTCGTCGTCAGGTTGTACGCGGTGACGCTGCCGGGCGTCGCACCCGCGGTCCACAGGACCTCGCCGGAGAGGGCGGCCGGGCCGGGGGTGCGGGTGACGACCGGGGCGCCACTGTCGTCGAGGTGGTAGACGTACTGCTCGGTGGCCGTGGTGTAGATCAGGTACGCCCCGGAGACGTCGGTGATCTGCCCGCCGGCGGGGACGGAGCGCTCCCAGAAGTCGTAGTCGCCGGGCCCGTTGACCCTGAGCCGGTCGTACTGCCCCGATTCCCGCCCGAGCCAGGCGGTCCGCCCGTCGGCCGTGCCGAACAGCTGGGAGCAGCCGAGGTCCGTCGCGGGGCAGGAGCCCACCAGCGTGTCGGTGCCGTCGTACGACGAGCGCGCTCCGAACGTCGGCGTCCCGGTGACGGCCACGGTTCGCCCGTAAGTGTCGCGGTAGCCGGCGTAGCTGGGGTCGGCGACGACGAGCATGCCCTGGTCCAGGGAGAGCCCCTGGATCTTGTACGCGGGCTTGGGCAGCGCCTTGACCTGGGTGACGACCGGGCCGCCGTCCGGGCCCTCCTGGATGCGCTGGACGCCCCAGTCGTCCTCGGCGGCGGCGGTGCGGCCGACGGCGAGGGCACTGTCGTTCGTAGCGGCCGCGATGGCGGGGTTCGACGCGGGCAGCAGGGTCGTCGACGGACCGCCCACGAGGGGCGTGGCGATCACCGCCGTGCCGGGCCGGGTCACCAGCCAGTCGCCGACCACGGCGAGGCCCTGCGCGGGGTTGGTGGCGCCGCTGTCGAGGGCGATCTCGACCGGGGCCGCGGACAGGTCGGAGCGGGAGTAGACCTGGACGACGGGGTCGCTGATGCTGAAGAGGACGACGTGGTCGGCGGTGACCTGGGCCCCGGAGTAGACCTTGCTGCGCAGCGGGGTCCACTGCTGGACCTGGCCCGTCCGCCGGTCGACCATGACCGAGACGTACGCCCCGGTCTCGCCCGCCCGTCCGGCGTGGAACAGCAGCCCGTCGGCGTCGCCGCCCCTGGGCATGCCGAGGACGTACCCCTCGGGCACCCCGGTCACCGGCACGTCTCGCGTGGTGCCGTCCGCCTCCGGGAACAGCAGGTGCATCTCCCGCTGCGTGACCCCGTTGTCGTCCTTCCACGACCTGTAGGCGACCGCGAGATCGCCGTAGGCGGTGAGGTAGGTCAGGCCCTCGGGCGTGCGGATCGTACGGGTCGTGCCGTCGGCCGCGTTCCACAGGTCGACGCGACCGTCGGCGTAGCGGTAGGCGAGGACGTCGCCGCCGGCCGTGTTGTAGGTGGTGTAACCCTCCGGGTGGACGACCTTCACGGACTTGCCGTCGGCGTACCGCGTCCAGACGAGCCCTGAGCCCTCCAGGCTGTGGAAGACGCCCTGGGCTCCGGCCCCGTCGTGCCCGTCGTACGACGACCCGCCGTACAGCGCGCCGGAGGTGTACGTACTGCGCAGCGCCGCCGGTACGACCGTCTCTGTAGCGGTGTCAGCGACCGCGACGGACGGCAGCAGCGGGCTCAGACCGGCCGCGAGTACGGCGCAGGCGGCGACGAGACGGGTACGTGCGTGGGCATGACGAGCCATGAGAGTCCCTCCCCGTGAGCGGAGACGGGTTGGACGCCGACCCGGCGTCTGTGGCCCCCCGGCCTTCACACCCATCTCACAAGTCGGCTGATCCTACAGCGACTTCACGACCGGCGGGACGAGCGGGGCTGACGAGCGCGGGGGCCGCATCCCGCAGCCCCCGGCGTTCAATCCGAGTCCGGACTCTCACCGTCCTCGTCGGCGAGGAGCTCCTCCGCGCGTTCGACCGTGCCGACCCGGCCGAGCCAGTCGTCGAGCAGGTCGAGGTCGGTGCAGGTGACGATCCGCTCGCGCAGCTCGTCGGAGACCGGGAGGCCGCGCCCTTCCAGCACACGCAGGACGCTCTTGGCCTCGCCCTCCGCCATACCCTCCGCCATGCCCTTCGCCTTGCCGTCCAGATAGGCCTCTTCGAAGACCGTGCCCCGGCCCGGGAAGTAAGTGATGACCATCTTCTCCAGTTTCCTCCACGTATCGCGGGCCGGGGTGTTCTCCAGCCCGATCTCCACCAGTTCCGACCAGTACTTCGCCGTGGCCTTGTCGAACGACCGCATCCCGCGGGCCAGCAGTTCCAGTATGGCCGCGATGTCCTGACTCTCGCTGTGCACGATGGCACTGAGCGTCGCCAGCGCCGGCTGCCGCGCGACCTCCGACTCGTCGGTGATCGGCGCGACGGTGTCCGGCCCCAGCACGAAGGGGCTGGTGACCTGGGTCTTCCACGGGCCGACACGACACTCGAAGGGTCCGGCCGCCCAGGCCGCAGTGGGGTGGTTACGGCAGACGGCGACGAGCAGTACCGGCAGGTTGAACTTCGCGTGCAAATAGCTCACGTAGTAGGCCCAGCTGGCTCCCTTGCCGGAAACCTTCTTGGTCTGTGCCTCGATGGCGAGCAGGAAACCGTCCCCGTCGGACGGCTCGATCTTCAGCACCGTGTCCACACGGCGTTCCAGGGGCTTGATCTCCGTCGCGTCAGGCGTGATCGCTTCGATGACCGCCTTGGCGGGCGCCTCAAGTCCCAACACCTCGAAGACCGGGGCGAGGACCTCCGGATGATCCTGGAAGATCCGGTGGGACACCTCATGGGTGGATGTGACCATGTGCGCAACCTTGACGGGTCGAAGGGACGACTGACCAGGTGATCCGAAAACGTTCACCCTTTCGAGCGGCGAGGAAACGTTCACGCCGCCGAACTCAGCTCGCACCACACGTACTTGCCCCGGCTGCCGAATCGGGACATCGGCTGCCAGTGCCAGAGGTCGGAGCAGGCCTGGACGATCGCGAGCCCGCGCCCACTCTCGGCCTCCTCGTCCAACTCCTCGAACCTGGTGGGTGGTTCGGGCGGCTCCGGGTCCGCATCCCAGGCCCCGATCTGCAACACCCCCTCCGTCCAGCGCACCCTGAGCGCGGCGGGCCCCTTCTGATGCCGTACGGCATTGGAGACCAGCTCGGCGGCGAGGAGTTCGGCGGTGTCGAGGAGGGCGGCGAGGCCGTGGAGGTTGAGGATCACCCGGAGGGTGTGGCGAGAAACGGTGACGGCTCGGGGGTCGTTGGGGATGTAGAGGGAGTACTCCCAGGGTTCGGGCATGGGGCGGCTCCAACTCCGTTTCATAGAGTGTGCGTTGCGTCACCGACGGTAGGCCTAAGATTTCATCCAGAGCAAGCCGGTCGCGTAATCTGAACCCGAACGAGCAAGGAGCGGTCAATGGTGTTGAGGCGCGAACCAACGGCACGTCAGATGCGCCTGGCGACCGAACTACGCAGGCTCCGAGAGGCAGCGGGGCTCAACTCCACTGAGGCAGCAGCGCTGCTTGGCGCGAGTCGCGTCCAAATCAGCCACATCGAATCCGGCCTCACTGGTGTGAGCGAGCAAAGGCTGCGTCGCCTCGCCTCTCACTACGCCTGCACAGACAGCAAGTTCATCGACGCCCTGGTCACTATGGCCGTCGACAGGACGCGTGGCTGGTGGGAGGAGTATCGAGGATTACTGCCCACGCCGTTCCTGGACCTGTCCGAACTGGAGCACAACGCCCAGTTTCAGCGCCACGTCGCCATCCTGTACGTGCCGGGCTTGCTCCAGACGGAGGACTACGCGCGCGCCGTCTTCTCATCCAGACTGCCGGAACTCACCCACGAAGAGGTTGAGTTGCGCATCAGGCACCGCAAGGCGCGCCAGGAAATCGCCATCCCCTACGAGGCGGTGATCCATGAGGCTGCACTTCGGATCAGGGTCAGCGACCGTGCCACCTCAGAGGCCCAACTCACCAGGCTGCTTGAGCTGTCCGAAGCGGACCACATCACCTTGCGCATCATTCCCTTTGACGTGGACGGCTTCGCCAAAGCCTCAAGCACGATGACGTACGTAGGAGGCCGCGTCCCCAAACTGGACACAGTGGTCCGTGACGCGCCGCACGGCTCGGTCTTCATCGATTCCGAGGCTCAGCTCAACACCTACCGAACAAGCTTCCGTAGAGTGGAGGAAGCGTCACTCGAACCCGAACCGTCGCGCGATTTCATCCACAAGCTGGCGAAAGGGCTGTGAGGTACCCCATGGACAACTGGCGGAAGTCCTCCTACTCAGGCGAGGGCGACGGCAACGAGTGCGTGGAAATCGCCACCACCCCCACCCACACCGCCGTACGAGACTCAAAAGCCCCGGCCGGAGGCACCCTCACCTTCCCGGCCGAGGCCTTCGACGCCTTCCTGAACGGCCTACTCGACCGTCACTGACTTCGCCAGGTTGCGCGGCTGGTCCACCTCGTTGCCCCGGGCCGTGGCCAGCTCACACGCGAACACCTGCAACGGCACCGTGGCCACCAGCGGCTGCAACAGCACCGGCGTCGCAGGGATCCGTACGAGGTGGTCGGCGTACGGGACGACCGCCTCGTCGCCCTCCTCCGCGATGACGATGGTCCGCGCACCCCGGGCCCGGATCTCCTGGATGTTGGAGACGATCTTGTCGTGGAGGACGGACCGCCCGCGAGGTGAGGGGACGACCACGACGACCGGCAGATCCTCCTCGATGAGGGCGATCGGCCCGTGCTTCAGCTCACCGGCGGCGAAGCCCTCGGCGTGCATGTAGGCGAGCTCCTTCAGCTTCAGGGCTCCCTCCAGCGCGACCGGATAGCCGACGTGCCGCCCGAGGAACAGCACGGTTTTCTTGTCGGCGAGGGAGCGTGCGAGCTGCCGTACCGGCTCCATGGTCTCCAGGACGCGTTCGACCTGGCCGGAGATCTGGGCGAGGTCGCGGATGACGGCGCGGATCTCGTCCGCCCACTTGGTGCCGCGCACCTGCCCCAGATAGAGGGCCACCAGGTAACAGGCGACCAGTTGCGTCAGGAACGCCTTGGTGGAGGCGACGGCGACCTCGGGCCCGGCGTGGGTGTAGAGGACGGCGTCGGACTCGCGGGGGATCGTCGAGCCGTTGGTGTTGCAGATGGCGAGGACTTTGGAGCCCTGCTCACGGGCGTGCCGTAGGGCCATGAGGGTGTCCATGGTCTCGCCGGACTGGGAGATGGCGATGACGAGGGAGCGCGGACCGAGGATGGGATCCCGGTAGCGGAACTCGCTGGCGAGTTCGACTTCGCACGGGATGCGGGTCCAGTGCTCGATGGCGTACTTGGCGATGAGGCCCGCGTGGAAGGCCGTACCGCACGCGACGATGACGACCTTGTCGACCTCCCGCAGCTCGGCGGCGCCGATGCGGACTTCGTCGAGGGTCAGGGAGCCGCTTGCGTCGATCCGGCCGAGGAGCGTGTCGGCGACGGCCTTCGGCTGCTCGGCGATCTCCTTGAGCATGAAGTAGTCGTAGCCGCCCTTCTCGGCGGCGGAGGCGTCCCAGTCGACGTGGTACGAGCGCACGTCGGCCGGCTGCCCGTCGAAGCCGGTGACGGTGACGCCGTCCCGCCGCAGCTCGACGACCTGGTCCTGGCCGAGCTCGATGGCCGAGCGGGTGTGGGCGATGAAGGCGGCGACGTCGGAGGCGAGGAAGGCCTCCCCCTCCCCCACACCGACGACGAGTGGCGAGTTGCGCCGGGCCCCGACCACGACGTCCGGCTCGTCCGCGTGCACGGCGACCAGCGTGAACGCCCCCTCCAGCCGCCGGCACACGAGCCGCATGGCCTCGGCGAGGTCGGCGGTGCCGGAGTACTCCTCGGCGAGCAGGTGGGCGACCACTTCGGTGTCCGTCTCGGAGGACAGCTCGTGCCCGCGCTCGGCCAGCTCGGCACGGAGGACGGCGAAGTTCTCGATGATCCCGTTGTGCACGACGGCGACGCGCCCCGCGTTGTCGAGATGAGGATGGGCGTTGGCGTCGGTCGGGCCGCCGTGAGTGGCCCAGCGCGTGTGCCCGATGCCGGTGGTCCCGGTCGGCAGCGGGCGCGCCCCGAGTTCCTTCTCCAGATTCAGGAGCTTGCCGGCCTTCTTCGCGGCGGCCAGCCCCCCGTCGGCGAGCACGGCCACACCGGCCGAGTCGTATCCCCGGTACTCCAGCCGCTTCAGCCCGGCCATGACGACCTCGAGCGCCGACTGAGACCCCACGTATCCCACGATTCCGCACATGCGCGGCAGCCTAGGCGCGAAACACCCTCCAAACACGCCTCCGCGTGCCCGATTCCGGATATTCCCACGGGGGTACGAGCGCCCAGGCTGAGTGCTCAGTGGGTGGCCCGGCCGAAGGCGAGGACATGGCCGTCGCGGGTTCCGACGTAGACACGGCCGCCGTCGGTGGCGGGCACGGAGAACTTGGAGGCCGTGCCGATCGGCGCCGACCACAGTTTCTTCACCGTGCCGTTCACCGGGTTCGCGTCGTACGCGCGCAACTCGCCGTTCGCGCCGCTCCCACCGTCGGCGTGGACCGCCCACACGACGGCCGAGCCGCTGGTGGTGCCGGCGGAGGTGATCACCGGGGAGCCCGAGGTGTAGCCGAAGGTGTCGGTGGAGCGGCCGGCGTCGGTCAGTGTGGGCAGGCCGGTGCCGGTGACGCCGTAGCGGAAGGCGCGCAGCGGGCCCTTCTTGCCGGTCATGTAGACGTAGCCGCCCCCTCCGCCGTAGGCGGCGAGGTGGCCCCAGACGCCCTCGTAGGGGCCGAAGGTGCCGAGGACTTTGTCGGTGCCGCCCGAGCCCTGGCTGCGGCCGCCGAGGTCGTCCCGGTCGAGGAGGAAGAGCCTGCCGTCCTTGCCGATCTGGACCAGGAGGTGCGGGTGCTGGGCGGTGCCGAAGACGCCGTCGGGGAGGGCGGTCGGGCCGCCGGAGCCGAGGTCGGTGTCGAGCAGGCCGAGGAGGGGGGCGTTGGAGGGGCTGAAGAAGTCACGCGCCGACAGGGTGCCGTCGCTGTCGACGCCGAGGCGGACGACGGAGTCGCCGAGCTGGCCCGGCGGCTTGGAGCCCGGCCCGACGGGCGGGGCGGTGCCGTTCCCGGTGGCGAACAGGATGCGGCCGGGCCCGTCGGAGACCAGGCCGCCGCCGCTCATCCAGACGCTCGACCTGCCGTTGTCGGAGGCGGTTCCGGTGGACCACAGAGTGGTCTTGCGGGTGGCGGTGTCGACGCCCAGGACGTAGCCGACGTAGGGGGTGTGGATGCAGTGGGAGCCGAATCCCGCGTAGACCGAGCCGCCCATCAGCAGCAGGCCGGGGCGCTGATGCGCGCTGTACGCGTTGAAGGGGCGGGCCGGGTCGTTCGCCGGGGCGCCGGTGACCTTGACGGGCCAGCCGCTGCGCTCGGCGCCGGTGGTGGCGTTCAGGGCGTGGACGTACCAGTTGGGATGCTGGACGTCGGGCCCGTCGTTGGTCTTGGACGTGAGATAGAGGGTGCCCGTGGCCTTGTCGTAGACGGGCGTGGCGGTCACGCCGATGTTGGGAACCAGGTCGGAGCAGCCGATGGCCGAGGCCGGCCAGGCCGCGCCCAGGCTCCGAGTCCAGACGACAGCGCCGGTGGCCGAGTCCAGGCCGTACACCTTGTTGTTCTCGGTGGCGACGACGACCGTCTTCCCGACGACCAGCGGCTGGGCGTAGACCTGTCCGTCGACTGCAGTGGAGAACCGCTGCCCGAAGTCGGAGCTGGAGACCTGGTCGGGGGCGAGGCCGGGCTCGTCGGAGTCCCAGCCGGTGCGGTAGGTGTCCGTGGAGACCGTGGTGACGTCGGCGGGGCGGGTGCCCTCGGGGGCGGCCAGGGAGGGCGCCGTGAGGCCGCCGGCCGTCAGACCGGCCGTCACCAGTGAGGCCGTCATCAGTGAGGCCACCAAACCGAACCTGTTCCGCATCCGCCGCTCCGCCCTCGTCACCATGGTGGACGGGCCCCTCCCGCCGACCGTCATGATCGGCGGGGCGGCGCGATTCACCAACGACCACGGGCGGGCAGGGCGTCATGTCCACCCGCACGGAGGTAATCCCCGGCCCTCAGGTACGGGACCCGGCGGGTCCGGTCTGCGGCGTGACACACCCCACCCGCCATCCCGTTCAAACTCCGTTAACAATGGACTGTGATCTCACCGGTCTCCGCGATGCCCCGGAGCGCCCACCGGCACAGGCCGGAGGCGACTCCCTACGTCGACCTCACCCGCCGCGAGTGGAGCGCGCTGCGCGACAAGACGCCGTTGCCGCTGACCGCCGAGGAGGTCGAGAAGCTGCGCGGCCTCGGTGACGTCATCGACCTCGACGAGGTGCGGGACATCTATCTGCCGCTGTCCCGGCTGCTCAATCTGTACATCGGCGCGACCGACGGGCTGCGCGGTGCACTGAACACCTTTCTCGGTGAGAAGGGCTCCCAGTCCGGCACCCCGTTCGTCATAGGTGTCGCCGGCTCGGTGGCGGTCGGCAAGTCGACCGTCGCCCGACTGCTCCAGGCCCTGTTGTCCCGCTGGCCCGAACACCCGCGCGTGGAACTGGTGACCACCGACGGCTTCCTCCTGCCCACCCGGGAGCTGGAGGCGCGCGGCCTGATGTCGCGGAAGGGCTTCCCCGAGTCCTACGACCGCCGCGCCCTGACCCGCTTCGTCGCCGACATCAAGGCCGGCAAGGACGAGGTCACCGCCCCCGTCTACTCCCACCTGATCTACGACATCGTCCCCGACCGGCGACTGACCGTCCGCCGCCCGGACATACTCATCGTCGAGGGCCTCAACGTGCTCCAGCCCGCCCTCCCCGGGCAGGACGGCCGCACCCGCGTCGGTCTCGCCGACTACTTCGACTTCAGCGTGTACGTCGACGCGAGCGTCGAGGACATCGAGCGCTGGTACCTGAGCCGCTTCAGGAAGCTGCGCCAGACCGCCTTCCAGAACCCGGACTCGTACTTCAGGAAGTACACCCAGGTCTCCGAGGAGGAGGCCCTGGACTACGCCCGCGGTCTCTGGCGCACCATCAACAAGCCCAACCTGGTCGAGAACATCGCCCCCACCCGGGGCCGCGCCACCCTCGTCGTCCGCAAGGGCTCCGACCACAAGGTCCAGCGCCTCAGCCTGCGCAAACTCTGAGCCGGGGCAGGGGCGAAAAGCCTCCCCCACTAACCTGCCCTCATGCTGCACCTTCGCCTGATCACCCCGCCGGACCGCACCGACGACGTGATCCGCCTGATCGAGAAGGCCGTCGGCACCACCCACCTGGTGGTGCTGGAGGGCGCCGCCCGCAACCCCGCCGGGGACGTCGTCACCTGCGACGTGGCCCGCGAGGCCGGCGACGAACTCCTCACCGGGCTCCAGGAGATGGGGCTGGACCGGACCGGCTCGATCGCCGTCGAGGACATCGACCTGTCCCTGTCCCAACGCGCCGACAAGGCCGAGGCGGAGGCACCGGGCGAGGGCGCGGACGCGGTCCTGTGGGAGCACCTCACCGACGCCACCCACGAGGAGTCGACGCTCTCCGTCACCTACCTCGCCTTCATCACCCTGGCCACGATGATCGCGGCCTGCGGCGTGGTCCTGGACAACGCGATCCTGATCGTCGGCGCCATGGCCGTGGGCCCGGAGTTCGGCCCGCTCGCCGGTATCTGCACCGCGATCGTGCAGCGGGCGCCCCGGCTGGCGGTGCGCTCCCTCGTCGCCCTGCTGGTGGGTTTCGCGGCGGCGATGGCCTTCACGGCGGCCTTCAGCCTCTTCATGGACGCCGTGGGCCTCTTCACCAAGGAGCAGTTGGAGGCCGACCGTCCGAACACGGGCTTCATCTACGCCCCGGACTGGTTCTCGTTCGTCGTGGCGGTCCTGGCCGGAGCCGCCGGCACGCTCTCCCTGACGTCCGCGAAGTCGGGCGCCCTGGTCGGTGTCGCCATCTCGGTGACCACGGTCCCGGCCGCCGCCAACGCGGCCGTGGCCCTGGTCTACGGCGACACGAACCAGGCTCTGCGCTCCTCGGAGCAACTGCTGCTGAACCTGCTGGGCATCGTCCTGGCCGGCACTCTGACTCTGCTGGCCCAGAAACGGCTCTGGGCGCTGCAGCGCCAACGCGCCGGGAACCCCTGATCACCCGGTGCGGGCCCGGTACCGCGACAGGATGTCGCAGGCCCGGTCGGTGCCGTTCTCGGCTTCCAGGAGCCGGCCGATCCGGCTCGCGGCCTCGGCGTAGGGGGCGTGCCGGGTGAGGGCGTGCAGGCGCTGGGCGAAGGCGGGAACGGTGAGGTCACGGGCCGGCAGGGGCGCCGGTCCGGTGCCGAGCGCGCGCACCCGTGCGGCCCAGTAGGGCTGATCGCCGAAGAACGGACAGACGAGGGACGGCCTTGCCGCACGCAGAGCCGACGCCGTCGTACCGGCCCCGCCGTGGTGGACGACGGCGGCCATGCGGGGAAACAGCCAGTCGTGGGGGGTGTCGCCGACGACGAGCATGTCGTCCTCGCTGGTGGCGGGATCCCCGGGCAGCACGCCGCGCAGTCCGGCGCTACGCAGGGCCGTCCGTACGAGGGCGTCGGTGGCCCGGGGGTCGCCGGTCCGCATGCTGCCGAACCCGACGTACACGGGCGGGGGGCCGGAGGTGAGGAAGGCGAGCAGTCGCCGCTCGGGCTTCCACAGCGGTCGGCCGTACTGCCAGAAGCCGGTCACATGGACGTTCGGGCCCCAGTCGGACGGCCGCGGTACGACCTCGGAGCTGAACGCGCACAGCACGGGCGCGCGGCGGGCGTGCCGGAAGGCGGCCGGCACGGAAAGCTCCGGCAGACCGAGGGATTCCCGGCGCCAGGTGTTGACGAACCCGCGGGACAGCAGCCAGGACCCGAGGTCGACCGCGCCGAAGCTGAGCCGGTTGCCCAGGGCCCCGAGCGTACGGGCGGCCGGGGCGAGGGGATGCGGAAAGGCCGCGGTGGGCTGGCTCGGCTGGAAGTGGACGACGGCGTGCGGGACGCGGAGGTACTGGCTCAGGTGCACGCCCAGGAAGCCGAAGGTGGGTGCGATGACCAGGTCTGCGCCCTCGGCTCCGGACTGTGTCTCCTGCAGTATCGGCATGATGTGAGGGCGCAGGACGCGGTCCATACGGCGGACGAACGCCACCGGATTGCGGGAACCGGCGAGGAGTTCCTGCCCCTCGGCGGACTCGATGATCTCCATGGGATCGGCCGGAAGGGGATGGAGCTCCAGGCCCGCCTCGGCGATCAGGGGCTCGTAGCGCCCACTGGCGAGGACCCTCACCGTGTCACCCCGGCGGACCAGTGCGCGGCCCAGCGCCAGGCAGGGCTGGACGTCGCCCCGGGACCCCGCGGCGAAGATCACCACTGTTCGCGGCATGCCGTTCCTCTCTCCGGACCGCTACCCGATTGGCAGACCATGGACGTATCAGCGGGCGCATTACTGAACTTATAGGGCAAAGATGGAACAAATGCCCCTTCTGGCGGGACGGAAGCCTGCTGCCAAGGACCATGGCCCAGCTCACCGCGGCAGCGCTCGGGGGTGTCGGTGCTGCCCTTGAAGACGGCACACAGCGGCTCTGCCGCGCTTCCCGGTCTCCACGGAAAGGACCCAGTCGTGGCGTGTACGGATGATTCGACCGTCGGCGGTGGCTCCCGGGCAGCCGCACTCCGCCCGGCGTATCAGAGCGAGCTGGCCAAGGGCACCGATCGGTTCATGCTGCCCCGGCGCCCGGACTGTCCCTGGTGCGGCTCCAGCCGACTGGTGGAGCGTCTACGCACCACCGACCTCATCCAGCGAAAGCCAGGAGAATTCGTCCTGGACCGGTGCCAGGACTGCGGACACACCTTTCAGAACCCCCGGCTGAGCCCGGACGGTCTGGACTTCTACTACCGCGATTTCTACGACGGCCTGGGCGAAGGCCGACTCGCCGGTGTCCTGACGACTTTGAACAAGACAGTCCGCATGATCACCGACAGCAATCACCGCCGACGCGCCCGCCAAGTACTGCCGTTCGCGCCGGAACCCCAGCGGTGGCTTGACGTGGGGACCAGCGACGGGGAGTTCTGCGCGGCGGCCCGGGCGCTGCTGCCCGAAACGATCTTCGACGGACTGGACCTCAGCGACAGCGTGGAACGCGCCGAACGCCAGGGCAACGTCACCCACGGATACCAGGGTGCCTTCCCCGAACTCGCCCCCGGGCTGGCAGGCCGCTACGACGTCGTGAGCATGTTCCACTACTTGGAGCACACCGGAGAACCTCAGCACGAACTCAGCGCAGCGCACCAGGTGCTTCGCCCTGGCGGCCTGCTACTGGTCGAGGTGCCCGACCCGGACTCCGTCTTCGGTCGCCTGCTGGGCCGCTGGTGGCTGCCGTGGTTCCAGCCTCAGCACCTTCACATGATCCCGGCCGGAAACCTCGGCCGGTATCTCACCGAGACGGGCTTCACCGTGCTGGCCGAACAGCACGGGGAGGCCCACCTCCCCATCGACCTGCTTGCCGCCAGCTGGCTGATCATCAGCTCGCTGGCACCGCCCGCGGACATGCCATGGCTGCCGAAAGCCCCCGACCGGGTGAGCATGGCGCTTCGCTACGCCCTGTACATGGGCGGAGCTCCTGCCATGGCGATGGCCTCCGTACTCGACCACACCATCGCGCTGTGCGGAGGGCGCCCAAAGGTGTCCAACGCCTATCGCATCCTCGCCCGGCGGGAGCTCTAGCCTCACCGTTTCGCGCGGGCCCAGCACCTGGGCGATGACCGCGGGGCGGGGACTTCTGCGGCGCCGTGGTGGAGCGCTTCCGCTCCTGGACGCCGAGCCCCCGGTACCCGTGGTCCCGAACGCCCCCGACCCGGCCCCGTGCCCTTGCGCGGGGCGGGCAGGCCTACCGGATCCTCGCGCGCGAAGAAGAGTGACGCCCGTCCCCGGCACCGGGAGCCTTCCGCCCGAGCGAGCCCATCACCTCGGGCCAGATGCGGTGCAGTTCGTTCCGCCAGTACGCCCAGGAGTGCGTCCCCGGCGTGTACAGATGCGTCGTGACGTCGACGCCCTCCGAACTGAGCGACCGCGCGAATTTCTCGATCTGCTTCGGCAGCGGTGCCTCGCCCAGCATGCTCAGCAGTACGTCATTGGCGGTGCGTCCCATGTCCCACGGCCCGGGAATGCCGTTGCCCGAGGACAGATGGACGTGCGTTCCGCGGAAGGAACGCGGCATGGCGGCCGGGTTGTGGGCCTGCCAGACGTCGGCGTTCTTCACCGGGTCGCCCCACACCTTGTTGGTGTCGGTGCCGTACTTCTTGGCTCCGGCCGCGAGGGACAGGCGCACACTGGGCTCGTTCAGGTCCACGTAGGAACTCATCGACGCCACGTAGCGGAACATCCGCGGGTGCCGGGCCGCGTAGACGAGTGCGCCGAAGCCTCCCATGGACAGTCCCATGATGGCTCGCGAGGGGCCGGCACGGTACTGCTTCTCCATGAGCCGCACGAGTTCGACGGTGTGAAAGGTTTCCCAGCGGGGGCCGCCGGCGAGCCAGTCACTGTAGTAGGGGGTCTGGCTGGCGTCCGGCATGACGACGAGCACGTCGGAGTTCTCCGCCAGTGCCTCCACGTCCGTCTCGCGCGTCCATGACGTGTAGTCGTCGACGCCGCCGTGGAGCATGTAAAGAACGGGAAAGGTGGCTTTCGGCTTTTTGCTCCAGCTCGCGGGAAGAATGACACGGACCGGGATGGACATTCCCATCGTCGGCGAACTGACCGTGAGATCGCGCGTTCTCTCGTCGATCGTTTTCACGGCGGTGACACGAGCCTCTGCGCGGTGAGGCCCAGGTGTACCGTCCGGATTCCGTTCAGCCGCATGCGCCTCGGTCGAGACGAGAGCGGCAACGAGCCCCAGGCACACCAGATTTGTTCTCGCGCACTTCAGAAAGGAGTCCCACACGGCCGCGAGCATGACGAAATGCGCTGATTATCACCAGGAGACACTCCGTTCGACGCAGGGCCGGTAGCCCGTACAGCAGAGCCCCGGTTGCAGGGCAGCAGGTCAGCGGTTCTCGTGGGAATCAGCCGTGAGACGTAAGCCAGATCGGAGCCGAAATGACATCGCCCCTGTCCGAAGCGGTCATCGCGGGTGCGGATGCAGCGGCCCTCGCATCCCTCCCTCTCCCGGACCATTTCCCGGCGGCCTGTGTGCGCGCCTCCGACGTCACCATGTTCGAGGGCGTCGAGGACAAGGACGTACGCAAGTCCCTCAACGTGGGGGACGTTCCGATGCCCGAACTCGCCCCGGACGAGGCCCTGATCGCCGTGATGGCGAGTGCGATCAACTACAACACGGTCTGGACGGCCATGTTCGAGCCGCTGCCGACCTTCCAGTTCCTCAAGGAGATGGCGAAGGCGGGGAAATGGGAGGCGCGGCACGACCTGCCGTACCACATCGTGGGGTCCGACGCAGCGGGCGTCGTCGTCCGGACGGGATCGTCCGTGCGCAGGTGGAAGATCGGTGACCACGTCTCGATCTCGCCGGCCTACGTCGACGAACAGGATCCCGACACGCACCACGACGGCATGCTCGGCCTCGGCCAGAAGGCCTGGGGGTTCGAGACGAACTTCGGCGGTCTGGCCCACTACGCCGTCGTCCGGGCGAGCCAGCTGATGCCGAAGCCTCCCGCGCTGACCTGGGAGGAGGCGGCGGTCAACCCCCTGTGTGCCAGTACGGCGTACCGCATGCTGGTCAGCGACCGGGGCGCGCGGATGAAGCAGGGCGACATCGTGCTGATCTGGGGTGCGACCGGGGGGCTGGGCTCGTACGCCGTCCAACTGGTGCGCAACGGGGGCGGTGTCCCGGTCGGCGTGGTGAACTCCGAGGAGAAGGCGCGGCTGCTCAGGTCACTGGGGTGCGAGGCGGTCATCAACCGCAGCGAGGTGCAGGACGGGGACGACACGCTCCTGGAGCGCCCCGAGGGGTGGAAGAGGATGGGGAAGGCGATCCGCGCGGCGGTCGGCGAGGACCCGCACATCGTGTTCGAACACGTCGGCAGGAAGACCTTCGCGGCGTCGGTGTTCCTGGCCAGACGGGGCGGGACGGTCGTCACCTGCGGGTCCAGCACCGGCTACCAGCACACCTACGACAACCGGTACCTGTGGATGCGGCTGAAGCGGATCATCGGCAGTCATGGCGCGAACCTGCACGAGCAGTGCGAGGTCAACCGGCTCATCGCGATGGGCAGCGTGGTTCCCGCCCTGTCGGCGACGTATCCGCTGGCGGAGGTCGGCGCGGCCACCCGGACCGTCCAGCGCAACGAGCACACCGGCAAGGTCGGCGTGCTGTGCATGGCACCGCGGCCGGGGCTCGGCGTCACCGACCCGCAGGCGCGCGCCCGGGTGGGCGAGGAGCGGTTGCGCCTGTTCCGCAGGTGAGCGAGGTGACCGCGCGAAGCCGGCGCGGTGCGCCGCTCTCACCCGGTGGACCACCCCAGGGCACGGGTGAGGTGCTGGGCGATGGCCCGGACGTTCGGCGGGTCGATGACGGACAGGTGGTCGCCGCCGACCGGGACGATCTCCAGGGACCGGCACAGGGGCGCCCAGCCGAGATCGGCGTCGTCCCTCAGATAGCGCGGGTCCAGAGCGGTGGTGAGCGGCGTGGGCTGCTGGGCACGGTAGAGCACGACGGGGCCGTCGTAGGGACGGGGCGCGTAGCGTTCACCGACCCGTGCGTCGACGTACGAGGTCCGCTGGTGCTCCATGATGGACGGGCTCATGTCGAGGCCCGCTTCGGCCACCAGCCGCATGATCACCTCGATCTGCCGGTCGTCCGGGGTGGCCGCCAGCTCCTCGTGGGGCAGTTCGAGGCGGTGACCGTACGTCTTCTCGATGTACTCGGCGAACCGGCTGAAACGCTCGAGCAGGAACTCCGGTGACTCCCGTTGCTGCAGGGCTGCGGGGAGGATCGTGTCGATCAGCCCGAGGTACCCGACGCCCTCTCCTCCCGCCGTCAGCTGGCCGGCCGCCTCGTAGGCGAGGCAGCCTCCGAAGGACCAGCCGAGCAGGTGGTACGGCCCTTCCGGCTGGATCTCGCGGATGAGCGTCAGGTAGTGGGCCGCCTTCTCCTCCATGGTGCCCAGCTCATCGGCGCGTTCGAATCCGTACACGGGTTGCCCGGCCGGCAACAGGCCCGTCAGGGGCAGGTAGACGGAGGTCGGGCCGCCCGCGGGGTGGAAGGTGAACAGCGGGGGCCGCGACGACCCGGGGCTCGGCGGGCGCAGGGTGGTGACGGCGGACGGGCCGGTCCGGTTGACCACCGGCCGGATCAGGTCGGCGACGGCCGCGACGGTGCGCTGGGCGAGGACGGCGTCGGCGGTCAGGCTCAGCTCGGCGTCGTCGCCGAGGCGCCGGCGGATGACGTCCGCCATGGCCGCGGCGGCGGACCGGTCCCCGCCGACGGTGGTGAAGTCCTCGCGGACGTCCTTCGGCCCCCGGCCCAGCACTTCGGCCCAGGAACTGGCCACCAGCCGTTCCGCGGCGTCCCGGGGGCCGAGGAAGTTCGGCAGCGAGGGTGCGCTCTGCCGGTCCGGCCCCGTCCGGTCCGGCCCCGTCCGGTCGGGAGCCGCCGGTCCGGCGTCGGCGGCCGGTGCCGGTGAGTCCAGACCGAGTTCCTCCAGCACCTCGCGCCCGACCTCGCGCAGGGAGGCTCCGCGCAGCAGGCGTGGGCCCGTCAGGTCGACGCCGAAGTCCTGGCGGACCGCGTTGCGGATCCGTACCGCCATCAGCGAGTCCAGGCCCAGTTCCGTCAGCGGGGTCGTCTCGCCGAGGTCGTCGACGCCGAACCCCATGATGGCCGCCGTTCTGCGGACCAGACGTGCGTACACCAGGTCCGGGGCGGAACCGCCGAGCGCCGCGATAGCACCGGGACCGCCCCAGTCGTCGTCGGGCGCGCCGTCCCCGAGAAGGTCGGCGAAGAAGGGGATGGCCGCGAGGCCGGGGAACGCCGCCAGCACCCGGTCGGTGTCGAGGTGGACGACGCCGACATGCGGGCGGTTGAGGGTGACGAGTGCCTGGAGGGCGTCCATTCCCTCGCCCAGCCGGATGGGCTCCAGGGCCAGCACCGGGTTCCCGGGCGCCGCGCCGACGTTCTCCCACGGGCCCCAGGCGATCGAGGCCGCGGGCAGACCGGCGGCCCTGCGGCGGTGGGCCAGGGCGTCGAGCCAGGCGTTGGCGGCGGCGTAGGCGGACTGTCCCGGGGAGCCGAGGAGTGCCGCGGCGGAGCTGTAAATCACCCACCAGTCCAGCTCGTGGCCGGCGATGGCCCTCTCCAGGTTCAGGGCTCCGACGGTCTTCGGCCGCAGCACGGTGTCGATGTCCGCCGCCTCCAGGTCGGTGATCATGCGGTCGTGCAGGACACCGGCGCAGTGCGCGACGCCGCGCAGCGTGTGGCCTTCCGCGAGGGCGGCCGCCACCAGCGCGGCGGCCACGTCCGGTTCCGCGATGTCTCCCTGGACCACGGCGACCGAGGCTCCCCGCTCCCGCAGTTCGGCCAGTACGGCCAGGGCCTCGGGTCCGGGCGCACGCCGTCCGTTGAGGACGATGCGGCCGGCGCCCTGCTCGGCGAGCCGGCCCGCGGTGGCCAGGCCCAGTCCGGTCAGGCCACCGGTGATGACGTAGGCGCCGCCGGGACGGGTGAAGGCCGCCTCGGCGCCGCGCTGGGGGCTGAGGTCGGCCCGGGCGAGCCGGGCGGTGAGGCGGGTGCCGCCCCGCCAGGCGATCTCGTCGGCGTCGCCGCCCGCGAGGAGTTCCCGGACCAGGTCGTCGATCGCGCCGGGCTGTCGGTCGATGTCCACCAGCGAGGCCCGCAGCGGGGGGTGTTCGAGTGCCAGCACCCGTACGAGTCCGCGCAGACAGGCCAGATACGGCGTCCCGGGCTCCCCGGGCACGGTCGCCCTGGCCAGCACGGTGACCATCCACAGCCGGGGCGGTCGGCGGTGTGTCGCGTCGGCCAGGCGGCGGGCGAGTCGCGCGGCCGTGCGCAGCGGACCCGTCTCGTCGTCGCGCTCGCGCTGCGGCAGGAAGAGGACCACGGCGCTCGGGCCGTCGTCCCGCGAGGTGCCGGTGTCCAGCCAGTCGTCGAATACGGCGTCGCAGGCGTCGTCGTCCCGGGCGTCGGCCCGTGTGACGTCGACGCCGGCCGTCTCCAACGCCGACAGCAGCGAGGCCGTGGCGGCGCCCGCGGTGCCCGCGGCACCCGCTGCGTCCGCGGCGTCCGGTTCGTCGCTGACGAGCAGGGCGCGCCTCAGGCGGCCCGGGGGCAGCAAAGCGGCGGCCTTCTCCCAGTGGATGTCATAGGTGCAGGTCTCCAGGGACCGGGGCACTTCCGAGCGCTCGACGGACCGCAGTCGGACGGACCGGGCGACGATCTCGCTCGTGGCGCCCCGGGCACGGACATGCCACTCCTCGACCCCGGTGTCCGCCGGGCCGGCCCCGTCGGCGGGCGTGCGGTGGATGTCGTAACCGGCGTCGAGAACCCCCGGTGCCGTGATGCGCAGGGACCGCACACCGACCGCGGCGCGTTGTGCGATCGCGTCGGCGAAGCGGTCTCCGCCGTGCGGCGTGGCGGTGGCGACCACGGCTCCCGTGGCGCCCGTGGCGCCCGTGGCCTCCAGCATCGCGGTCAGCAGCTGTCCGTAGGACGGTCGGCGCGGATGGTGCGGGTCCTCGGGAAGGAAGCGCCGGACGAACGCCGGTTCCGCCTCGTCCCCGTGCTCGTCCGCGTGGTCGGGTTCGCGGGTGATGCGCGCCGAGGCGTAGCAGCGCCAGGCGGAGCCGGCACGGGCGTGGAGTGTGACGGTTCCCCGGGTGGCGGAGTCCGGTTCCCACACCGTGGTCAGCGGAGTGCTGCCGGAGAGGGCGAGCCACTCGTGGACGCGCAGGTCCTCGATGCCGAGTCGGGTGAGGCCCTCGTCGCGGCCCCACAGGTCCAGGCCGGCTTCGATCATCAGCTCGGCGGCCTCGACGAGGGTCAGCACCGCCCTGTCGTGGACCGTGCTCCGCGTACCGTGCCGTCGCGTGCCGACGTCGCCCTGCCACAGCGCGGCGCCCGTCCTCGGGTCGTCGGTGCGCACGCCCAGCAGGGGATGGCCGCCCGCTTCGGCCGGGGAGGCGGGGCGGGGGAACCAGAACCGTTCGTGGCGCCAGGCGGGCGTGGGCAGCGCGGTGCGCCGGCCGACGGGCCACAGCCCCGGGTCCGTCGTGACGCCCGCGAAGTGCAGCCTGGCCAGTGCGGCGCGTACCTGGACGGTGTCCTCGACGTTCCTGTACAGCGTGGGGACGACCAGAGCCTCGTCGCTCGCCGAAGTCGCCTCCAGGGTCTCGGTGAGCGGGACGACGGCGATGGGGTGGGGCGAGATCTCCAGGAAAAGGGTGTGCCCGTCCTCGGCTGCCGCGGTCACCGCCTGCTGCATGCGCACCGGGCGGCGGACGTTGGCGCACCAGTGGTCCGCGTCGGCTGTCGTGACCGCGCGGGGATCGTCGTCGACGGTGCTGTACCAGGGCGTGGCCGGTGTGCGCGGGCGCAGGCCGGCCAGGTCCTCGCGCAGGGGCGCGAGGACGGGATCGACCGCGGCCGAGTGTCCGGCCCCGCCGACCTCCAGCAACCGTGCGAGGTGGCCCTGTCCGGTCAGTTCCTCCACCAGGTCGCGCACCGCCGCGGCCGGTCCGGCCACCGTGCAGCGCCGGGGTGAGGAATGGACGGCGACCTCGACACCGGGGAAACGGCCCAGGACGTCCGCCCGGGACCGTACGTCCAGTTCGACGGCGGCCATCGCACCGGCCTGTTCGGCGTCGATGGTGGCGAGGTGGGCCGATCGGCGGGCGACGACGCGCACTCCGTCCTCGGGGTCCAGGGCACCGGCGACCACGGCGGCCGTGATCTCGCCCATCGAGTGGCCGATGACGGCGGCGGGTTGCACACCGCCGGCCTGCAGGGTGCGCGCCAGGGCCAGCTGGATGCCGAAGAGCAGCGGCTGGGTCTGGTCCACCGTCCATCCGGAGTCGGACCCGAGCATGTCGGTCAGGGTCGAGCCCGTTTCCGCGCGGAAGACCGGATCGAGCGCGGACACCTGCGCCGCGAAGACGGCGTCGTCGGACAGCAGACGCCGCCCCATGCCCTCCCACTGCGAGCCGTAACCGGAGAAGACGAAGACCGGCCGGCGCGCGGTGAACGCGTGCGCCGCTGTGGCGTCGGCGCAGGGGGCGACGACCCCGGGCACCGTCTCCCGGCGGGCCAGCGCGGCGAGCCGGTCCGCCGCCTCGGAGCGGGTCCGCGCCACGACGGCGGCGCAGGACGGGCCGCGGCGGCCCGTCGCCAGTGTGTGGGCGAGGTCGGTGAGGGAGGGCGCGTCCTCGGCCGTCACCCACCGTGCCAGGCTCCCGGCCGCCTCGGGGATCCGACCCGCGGAACGGGCGGACACGACCAGGATGTGCGGGTGGTCGGCCTCCTCGTCGTCCGCCTCCGGGGGCCTGCCGGGCCCGGCGGCGACGGGCGGCGCCTGTTCGAGGACGGCGTGGGCGTTGGTACCGCCGAATCCGAAGGCGGACACACCGGCGCGGCCGGGACGGTCGCCGGGGGCGGACGGGGCGGGCCAGTCGGTCGGTTCGGTGACCACGCGCAGCCCGGACCCGGTGAAGTCGATGTGCGGGTTGGGATCGTGGAAGTGCAGGCTGGCGGGGATGTGCCCGTGCTGCAGGGCCAGCGCCGTCTTGATGAGGCCCACGATGCCGGCCGCGCCTTCGAGGTGGCCCAGGTTGCTCTTGACCGATCCGATCAGCAGCGGCCGGTCCGGCTGTCTGCCGCGGCCGACGACCGCTGCGAGGGCCGCCGCCTCGATGGGGTCGCCGAGCAGGGTGCCCGTCCCGTGCGCTTCGACGTAGTCGATGTCGGCCGCGTCGATCCGCGCGTCGCGCAGCGCGTCGCGCAGCAGTGCCTCCTGCGCCGCCGGGTTGGGCGCCATGAGGCCCGCCGACCGCCCGTCCTGGTTCACCGCGGTACCCCGGATGACGGCGATCACCCGGTCGCCGTCCCGCCGGGCGTCGGCGAGTCGCCTGAGCACGACGACGCCGCAGCCCTCGCCGCGGGTGATGCCGTCCGCCGCGGCGTCGAAGGGCTTGCACCGGCCGTCCTCGGCGAGCGCGCCGGCCTGTTCGAACGACGCCGTGACCGCCGGGGACAGGAGCACGTTGACCCCGGCCGCGAGTGCCGTGTCGCACTCCCCGGCGCGCAGGCTGCGGCAGGCGAGGTGCACCGCCACGAGGGAGGAGGAACAGGCCGTGTCGGTGGTGATGCTGGGGCCGCGCAGGTCGAGCTGGTAGGAAACACGGTTGGCGACGATGCTGCCCGCGGCTCCGGTGCTGGTCCACGGCGTCAGGCGCCCCGGATCCGAGGTGGTCAGCTGCCCGTACTCGAGCGCGCTCAGGCCGACGAAGACGCCGGTGGCGGTGGAGCGCAGGGTGTGGGCGGGTGTTCCCGCGTGGTCCAGGGCCTCACAACTGACCTCCAGCAGCAGCCGCTGCTGGGGGTCCATGACCTCGGCCTCGCGGGGGGTGATGCCGAAGTACTTGGCGTCGAATCCCTGGATGTCGTCGAGGAACGCCCCCCAGCGGGTGGTGGCTTCCATCAGGGCGGTCACGTCGGCCCCCGTACCGGCGAAGTCCGGCCAGCGTCCGTCGGGCACCTGGGCGACCGCGTCCCTTCCCGCCAGGAGCTGCTGCCAGAACGCGTCCGGCCCGTGCGCGCCGCCGGGCAGTCGGCAGCCGATACCGACGACGGCGACGGCACCGTCGTCCTCGCCTGCCGCGCCGTCGGTGTCGGCGGTGCGGGCGGTGTCTGCGGCGCCTTCCCGTTCGGCGGCGTCGGCGGGTGTACGGGGCTGCTCGTCCCGTTCCGCGCCGGCGGCCCGGTCCGCGGCCGTCAGGGTGCTGACGAGCTGTCCGATCGTGGGGTGCTCCCACAACAGCGTGGCGGACAGCGGCCGGTTGAGCATTTTCTCCAGTTCACCGGTCAGCCCGACGGCGTCGCGGGAGGTGAGACCGTACTCCGCCAGCGGGCGGGCGTCGTCGAGCTGTTCCGGGGAGATGCCACTGATGTCCGAGACCAGTCGCACCAGCGCGTTCCGCAGATTCTGGTGTCCGCCTGTCTCCCTCATGCGTTGCCGGTCTCCCTCTCTGCTTGCACGTCGGAGCTCGAGGCACCCTGGAGGTAGCGCTCACGGCAGGCGCCGCGGGCGACCTTCCCGCTGGTGGTGTGGGGTACGGTGCCGGGCTGGGCGAGGACGAAGTCGTGGACGGCGACGCCGTGACCGGTGGACACGGCCGCGCGCACGGCGCGTGTCACCTCGTCCAGCACGCCGTCGGGTTCGGTGAGTTCCCGGACGTGCTCGGCGACGACGACCAGACGTTCTCCGTCATCGGTGAGGACGGAGAACGCGGCGGTGTGGTGGCGGCGGATCGCGGGGTGGGCGTTCTCGACCGTCTGCTCGATGTCCTGCGGATAGTGGTTGGTGCCGTCGATGATCACCAGGTCCTTGATGCGTCCGGTGATGTAGAGGTGCCGGTCGTGCCACAGGCCCAGGTCGCCCGTGCGCAGCCAGTGACACGCCGGGTCGTCCGGATCGTCGCCGTGCGGGGTGGCGTGGAAGGTGGCCCGGCTGTGTTCCGGGCGTCCCCAGTAGCCGCGCCCGACGTTGGGTCCCCGAAGCCAGATCTCACCGACTCGCCCGTTCTCCAGGCGGACGTGGGTGGCCGGGTCGACGATCGCCGCCTCCTGGTCGGTGGGCCGCCCGCAGCCGACCAGACGGGTCACGGCCCGGGCCGCGGAGCCGTCGGCCACCCGGGCCGTACCCGCCGCCAGCGCGTCACGGTCGAACGAGGTGACGGTCGGTTCCTCCCCGGCC
Source organism: Streptomyces sp. T028 (assembly GCF_048159505.1). Lineage (NCBI taxonomy): Bacteria > Bacillati > Actinomycetota > Actinomycetes > Kitasatosporales > Streptomycetaceae > Streptomyces > Streptomyces sp. T028. Next base: position 138,296 of record NZ_JBLRVZ010000007.1, on the reverse strand, counting down.
GGTGAGGCCGAGACGAACACGGTCGCCTCGGCCAGCCCGTAGGACGGGCGCATGGCGGTGCGCAGCGCGCCCGCCGGGGCGAAGGCCTGCTGGAACCGGTCGAGTGTCCGCCCGGCGATGGGTTCGCTGCCGTTGACCATGGCGGTGACCGGTCCCAGCGAGAGTTCGCCGCGCTCCTCGTCGGTGACCCGGCGCACGCAGTAGTCGTAGGCGAAGTTGGGAGCGGCGGTGAGCGCTCCCGGGTACCGGGAGAGCAGGCGCAGCCATCTGACGGGCTGTTGGACGAAGGCGAGCGGGTCCATGAGCACGGAGTGGACGTGACCGACGACGGGCAGCACGATCGCCAGCACGAGCCCCATGTCGTGGTACAGCGGAAGCCAGCCGACCGTGCAGTTGCGCCCGCTGCGGATGTCGTAGGCGCGCAGGGCCTGTCGGGCGTTGGCGCAGACGTTGGCGTGGGTGATCTCGACGCCGGACGGCACGCGGGTGGAGCCGGAGGTGTACTGCAGGTAGGCGCAGTCCCCGGCCCGCGGGTGCGGCGTCTCGCCGTCCGCCGGTCCGTCGTCCGGCACCGTCTCCGCGGTCAGGTCCTGTTCGGTGACCACGCGCACCCTCAGGCCGCTCTGGTCGGCGCAGAACTTCTCCGCCGTCTGGAGCGAGTCGGGGCTGGTGAGGGCGAGTACCGGGTCGGCGTCGGCCAGCACGGCGGTGAGCTTCTCGCCGTGGCCGGGCAGGTCCGGGGGGAAGAGGGGAACGGCGATCGCGCCGGCGCAGGTGGCCGCGAGGAATCCGACGACGTAGTCCAGGTTCTGGGGTGCCACGACGGCCACGCGCTCGCCGACCGCGCCGGCCCGGCGCAGGGCCCGCGCGAGGGTGCGTACTCGGGTCTCCAGTCGACGCCAGGTGAGACAGGAGGCCGCCCCGTCACGATCGTTGTGGAAGTCCACGAAAGTGAACGCTGTTTCATCGGGCGTTCGCGCTGCGGCCTCTGTGAGACAGCTACTGATCGTGTCTCTCACGGTTTCCGGCACTGAGTCACCGAACCTTCGTGCTGGGCGGGGAATGGAGAGCGTGAGAATGCAGCCAAACACGGACAGGATCCGGCATCCCCATGACACGCCGACGGGAAAGCCGAACAACGCAATCAGGCTCTTTGCGAGTCGCGCTCACCCGGTGCGAAGGGCAGCGTATGCAGCAGGCGCGTGAAGAACGTGGCTGCCCAACCATCTCCTCCCCGCTGCCCGAGGCAGGTATCGTGAGTCGACCGCGTGTCATCGCCATCCTTGTGGCGGTCCTTTTTCCGTCATTCATGACGGCCCTGGACAACACCATCGTCAATGTGGCGCTCCCTCAAATCCGAGCCGAACTCGGAATGGGCGACGCCTCATTGAAGTGGGTGGCGGCCGTCTACCCGCTCATCCTCGCGAGCCTTCTTCTGCTGGGCGGGCGTCTGACCGACACCGTCGGACGGCGTGCGACGCTGCTGCTGGGGGTCGCCGTCTTCACGATGTCCTCGGTCGGATGCAGCGTGGCGACCTCAGGGGCGGTGCTGATCTCGTTCCGGGGGCTGCAGGGCAGTGGCGCGGCACTGATCCTGCCGGCCACGCTGGCCATCCTGTCCCACGATCTTCCGCCGCGCGCCCGCAACGCCGCCTTCAGCGCCACCACCGCCACGCTGGCCCTGGCACTGGCCTGCGGACCCGTGGTCTCCGGTGTCATGACACAGCACCTGGGCTGGCAGTCGGTGTTCGCCATGAACGTGCCGCTCGGGTGCGCGAGTCTCCTCGTCGGTTTCACCCTCCCCCGGCCGAGCGCTGCCGCCCGCTCCTCCCGCGCACCGTCCACGACCGTCTCCCTCAGAGGCGTCGCGCTGGCCTGCTGTTCCCTGGCCGCCCTGGCCAACTGTCTGATCGAGGGCCCCGAACAGGGTTTCGGCAGCTTTCCCGTGGTCACGTCCGAAGTCATCGCCCTCGGCTCGGCGGTGGCGCTGTCGTACGAGCTGAGGCTGCGCCGGAATGCCGCGTTGCGGCTCCTCTTTCGGCAACGCCCCTTCGTCGGCGGGATCGTCACTCAGCTCCTGGGCGGCCTGGGCGTGACCGGGGTGTATTTCTTCACGTCCCAGTTTCTGCAGAACGGCCTCGGTCTCACCCCGACATCGGCCGGGCTGACCTTCATTCCCGTGGCGCTTTCACTGATCGTCATGGCCCCCTTCATCGCGGGCATGGCGCGCCGCTGGGGAGACGGCCGGATCTCCGCCGCCGGTCTGCTCGTGATCGGCCTGGGATTGCTGATGGTCGCACTGGGCAGCATCGGACGCAGTCTCGTCCATATTCTGCCCGGCCTTTCGGCGATCGGCCTCGGCTCGGCTCTGGCCATTCCACTGACCACCCGCGCCCTGGAATCCTCTCCCGATCACCTTTCAGGAATCGCCGCCGGATTGTTCAGCGCTGTCCGCGAGGCGTCCGGAGTCGTCGGGATCGCTCTGGTGGGTGCGATGGTGTCGTTCGTGGAGCACACGGCGGCCGACGCCGGGGCCGACGCCCCGGACGCCTTCCTCACCGGTTACCAGGCCGGCCTGTGTCTGGCCGCCGCACTGGTGGGAGCGGGAGCGCCCGTGGCGCTGTGGGCCCTGCGCGACCGCCGCCCGAAGAGACCCGGGGCCCTGCGCGACCACCGCTCGAAGGGGCGCGGGGCGCTACATCCTGCGGCTCCGCCGCGTGGGCGCGACCAGCCAGAACCCGGCCGCAGCCCGAACCACACAGAACCCCCCACCCCGAACCGCCCTCAGGGCTTGTCCTAACCGAGCGCGGACTTCACCACATCGGCCAGCCGACCGGCCACCGACCGAGCCTGCTCGATGTCCGCCGCCTCGACCATCACCCGCACCAGCGGCTCGGTCCCGGACGGCCGCAGCAGCACACGCCCGGTGGACCCCAGCTCCCGCTCCGCCTCGGCGACGGCACTCGACAGCTCGGTCGAGGAGGAGACCCGGGACCGGTCCACGTCCGGCACATTGATGAGCACCTGCGGCAGCCGCTCCATCACGGAGGCCAGTTCCCGCAGCGACTTGCCGCTCTGCGCGACCCGCGCCGCCAGCATCAGCCCGGTCAGCGTGCCGTCGCCGGTCGTCGCGTGGTCGAGGATGATCACATGCCCGGACTGCTCGCCGCCGAGCGCGTACCCGTGCTCCTTCATCTCCTCCAGGACGTACCGGTCCCCGACCGCCGCCTGGACGAGCTGGATTCCCTCCCGCTCCATGGCGAGCTTGAACCCGAGGTTGGACATGACGGTCGCGACGACGGTGTCCGACCGCAGCACGCCCCGCTCGCGCATGGCGAGCGCCAGCACGGAGAGGATCTGGTCGCCGTCGACCTCGTCGCCGGTGTGGTCCACGGCGAGGCACCGGTCGGCGTCCCCGTCGTGCGCGATGCCGAAGTCGGCCCCGTGCTCGACGACCGCGGCCTTCAGCTTGTCGAGATGCGTCGACCCGCACCCGTCGTTGATGTTGAGCCCGTCCGGCTCGGCCCCGATCGTGACGATCTCGGCCCCGGCCCGGGTGAACGCCTCCGGCGACACCCGCGCCGCCGCGCCGTGCGCCTCGTCGAGGACGATCGTCAGCCCGTCGAGCCGGTTCGGGAGTACGGCGATGAGGTGGGCGACGTACCGGTCGAAGCCCTCGTCGTAGGACCGTACGCGTCCGACACCCGAGCCGGTGGGCCGCTCCCACGGCTCACCGTGCGTGTGGGACTCGTACACGGCCTCGATCTTGTCCTCGAGGTCGTCGGCGAGCTTGTGGCCGCCGCGGGCGAAGAACTTGACGCCGTTGTCGGGCATGGCGTTGTGGCTGGCGGAGAGCATCACGCCCAGGTCGGCGCCGAGTACGCCGGTGAGGTAGGCGACGGCGGGCGTCGGCAGCACGCCGACCTTCAGCACGTCCACGCCGGCGCTCGCGAGACCCGCCACCACGGCGGCCTCCAGGAACTCCCCGGACGCACGCGGGTCGCGTCCCACGACAGCCACCGGCCGGTGGCCCTCGAAGGTGCCCGCCTCGGCCAGCACATGCGCCGCCGCGACGGACAGGCCGAGCGCCATCTCGGCCGTCAGATCCGCGTTGGCGACACCGCGCACGCCGTCCGTGCCGAAGAGTCGTCCCACTTGTCCTCCTGAGGAAGCGTCAATTACCGAAGGGGCGATTACACCGGACAGCGGCATCCGGTCACACAAGATTTTGAGTATCTGAGCATCTTGTGCCGTTATACGCCTTTGGCAGTGATAAAACGAACGCCCCGACAGCACACTGTGGCGTGCCGCCGGGGCGTTCGGTGCCCAGGGCCTGTCCGACGGATCATGCCGCAGACGCGAGGGCTGGCACGCCCCATCTGCCGCGTTGTCGTCGGTCGCCGACGCTCCGCGTCGACTCCCTCCTCCGCCTTGCAGCTGGACGCACCAGCCCTCGCTCACGTGCGTCGAACAGGCAACGTGGCTTCTCTGCGGCCTGACCCGCCGGACAGGCCCGCAGCGAGCGATTAACGCTTGCTGTACTGCGGAGCCTTGCGGGCCTTCTTCAGACCGGCCTTCTTCCGCTCGACCGCGCGGTCGTCGCGGGTCAGGAAGCCGGCCTTCTTCAGCGGGCCGCGGTTGTTGTCGACGTCCGCCTCGTTCAGCGCGCGGGCGACACCGAGACGGAGCGCACCGGCCTGACCGGAGACACCGCCACCGGCGATGCGGGCGACGACGTCGTAGCGGCCCTCGAGCTCGAGAACCTTGAACGGCTCGTTGACTTCCTGCTGGTGCACCTTGTTCGGGAAGTAGTCCTCGAGGGTGCGACCGTTGATCTTCCACTTGCCGGAGCCCGGGACGATCCGGACGCGGGCGATGGCGTTCTTGCGACGGCCCAGGCCGGCGGCCGGCTGGGGCTCGCCGAAGCGGGACGCCAGCGACTCCGAGGTGTACTCGCCCTCGACGGGCACCTCGGACTCGGTGGTGTAGCTGTCGATGTCAAGCTCTTCGAGCGGCTGCTCGGCAGTGGTCTCGGCCACGGTGATTCCTCAGATTCTCTTTGGCTTGGTTTGGTCTAGGCCGGTGTTACTGCGCGACCTGGGTGATCTCGAACGGCTGCGGCTGCTGCGCGCCGTGCGGGTGCTGGTCACCCTTGTAGACCTTCAGCTTCGTGAGCATCTGACGGCCCAGCGTGTTCTTCGGGAGCATGCCCTTGACGGCCTTCTCGATGGCCTTCTCCGGGTTCTTGTCCAGCAGCTCGTCGTAGCGGACGGAGCGCAGACCACCCGGGTAGCCGGAGTGGCGGTACGCCATCTTCTGGGTCCGCTTGTTGCCGGACAGGTGCACCTTGTCGGCGTTGATGATGATGACGAAGTCACCGGTGTCGACGTGGGGCGCGTAGATCGGCTTGTGCTTGCCGCGCAGGATGGAGGCGGCGGTGCTGGCGAGACGGCCCAGGACAACGTCCTGAGCGTCGATGACGTGCCACTGGCGCGTCACATCGCCGGGCTTGGGGCTGTACGTACGCACGGTTCGTAGCCTTCGCTTCTTCAGTGAATGGTCCTGACAAGGTCACCGAAGACGATCACGACAGCCCTGACCGCACTGCGGTGACGCAAACCGCGTGCTGGTCGCTGGTCATCGGCCCGGTGGACCGGTGTAAGGGCCCGTCCCGTGAGAAGAGCAAGCCAATACACAACGAAGATGCAGGATACCCGCGTCCCAAGGGTGGGGTCAAAACGAGGCCGGAGCGGCAGGGCCGCACGGCAAACACGACATCTCCGGGTGAGAAGGTTTCAAAGGCAGTTGGGGCGGAACGACGGCGTGTCCCGGCGTCTAAGATGCGGCCCATGAGCTATGGGCAGGGGGGACCTCAGTCCCAGTGGGATCCGTGGAAACCGAACTCCCAGCAGCCGTGGACCGGCGGCAGTGACGGCCCGTCCCCGGACTGGGCCGCACTCGCGGACGCGTCCGAGAAGCGCAACAGGCGCCGTCGGCTGTTCTTCATAGTCGGGGGCGCGCTGGCCACGGTCGGCGTGGGCGCCGCCGTGACCATGGCGGTCGTGAACACGGACGGCGGTGACGAGGCCAACCGGCCGACGTCCTCGCAGCCGGCGACCGATCTGCCGAGCGCGTCCGGCACCCCGTCCTTCGCTCCGACCAGCGCGCCGCCGGCGCTGGACCCGAAGGAGTTCGTCTCCAGCAAGGCCAAGGACACGGCGGCCAACAGCCCGGAGCTGATGTTCCCCGGAACCCAGCTGACCATGGGCTCCAACGTGTACAAGAAGGGCCCGACGGCAGACAGCACCGACTGCGCCACGGGCGTCCAGGGCACCCTGACCAAGGTCCTCGCCGCGGGTGACTGCACCCGGCTGATGCGGGTGACGTACACCAAGGGCGACACGGCGGTGACGGTCGGCGTGGCCGTCTTCGACACCGAGGCCCAGGCCCTGAAGGTCAAGAGCCAGGCCGACAGCAAGAGCATTATCCAGGCGCTCAAGGGCAAGGGTGTGAAGGCCTTCTGCAGTGGCGCGATCTGCCGCTCGACGACCAACTCCTACGGCCGTTACGCCTACTTCACGATCACCGGCTTCACCAACGGCAAGGACGTGACCACCAAGGACACGGCCGTCTTCCGGATGGGCGACGACCTCGCCGAGTTCGCCTTCCAGCAGATCAACCGCCGCGGCCAGGCCCAGGCGTCGGCGGCGGCCGAGGGCTGACCCGGCCGGGCGTCAACCGGGCCAAACGGGACGTGCGACACTCCCCCCAAGTGATCATCTGATCATCCGGTCACGGATCCCTGGGGGGACCACGCCATGAGCGCCACGACCCGACGCAGCCTCCTCGCCGGCGCCTCCGGTCTCACCGGCGCCGCCCTCGCCACGTCGATCGTCACCGCGCAGAGGGCCACGGCCGCCGACACCGGCGCGGGCTGGCTGAACGTGAGGGACACGGCGTACGGGGCCCTCGGCGACGACAAGGCCGACGACGCGCCCGCCATCCAGAAGGCGATCGACACGGCCGGCCAGGGCGGCACGGTCTACCTCCCGCCCGGCACGTACCGGCTCGCCTCCCCGCTCCGCCTGCGGCTGGGCGTCACCCTGCGCGGCGACTGGAACCCGCACTTCCCCGTCCGCACCAACATGACCGCCTCCTACCTGCGCCCCGGCATCGGCAACTTCACCGGCGAGGCCCTGATCGTCGTCGACCCGGCCCCGGCGCAGGGGACGTACGAGAACTCGGCATACGGCGGCGGCCCCCGCCTCCACGGCCTCGCCCTCGACGGCCGCGGCCAGAAGGACTCCACCGGCACCGCCGTCGACGGCATCCGGATCACCCCCGGCGTCAAGGACGTCGGCATGGACAAGGTGACGATCTGGCGCTTCACCGGCCACGGTCTGAACGCCCAGAACGCCGCCGCCTTCCAGCTCAACCAGGTCCACACCGTCGACAACGACGGCCACGGCTTCACCTGGGGCGACTCCACGGGCACCGGCGGCGGCCTGGTCGACGCCGACCTGTTCCAGTGCTACTCCCAGGGCAACAACGGCCACGGCTACGACATCCTCAACCCCAACGCCGTCACCATGGTCGACTGCCGCTCCGAGTGGAACGCCCAGCACGGCTACCACATCACCGGGATCAACTACTCGATGGTGATGATCGGCTGCAACACCGACCGCAACGGCCGCGACGGTTTCCACCTCGCCAGCTCCCCCGGCGGCCGTTTCCTCCAGCTCCTCGGCTGCCTCGCCAAGCGCGACGGCAAGGAGACCGCGACCTCCCTCGTCCCCTACTCCGGCTTCACCGTCACCGGCGAGTCCGCCGAGGGCGTCGTCCTCACCGGCTGCTCCACCTCCACCGGCCGCGACGACGACAACACCGGCGCCCACTCCCCCGCCTACGGCATCACCACCTCCGCGCTGAACTCCGTGAGCAACGTCTCGGTGGTCGGCGGCGAGTACGTCGGTACGACCGCCCCCTTCCAGGACCTCGGAGCGGTCGTCGTCCGCCACAGCGGCGTGATCTCCGGCACCCACAAGGCATCGGGCATCGAGTGGGACAAACACGACGTCCACATGATCTCCGGAGCCGCCGGCACCCCCCGTGACCTGGAGTTCTGGACCCGCGGCAAGAGCCGCCGCTGGACCCTGCGCACCACCGACGCCGCCGAGTCCGGCTCCGGCGACGGCTCCGACTTCGCCCTCGTCCGCCACTCCGACGACGGCACGGTCCTCGACACCCCCCTCACCGTCAGCCGCACCAGCGGCCGCGTCGCCCTCACCACCCCCGGCGTCACGGTCAACGCGAGCGCCGACCCCGGCGTCAACGTCATCCAGAACCGCCCCTCCGGCCAGGGCTACGCGATCACCGGCGCCGACACGGCCTCCCGCGCCTTCCAGTCCCGGATCACCGGCGACACCGTCAACCGCTTCGCGATGGAGATCAACGGCACCCAGACCTTCGGCCCGGGCGGCAGCACCGGCCGGGACACCAGCTGGGGCCGCCTCGGCACCGCCCAGATCGGCAGCGCCGACGCCGACATCGTCGTAGGACTGGCCGGGAAGGGCATCAAGGTCAAGGAGGGCACCAACGCGAAGATGGGCACCGTAGCCCTCAACGGCACCACGCCGGTCACCGTCCCCACGACCGCCGTCACCGCCACCAGCCGCATCTTCCTGACGGTCCAGTCCCCCGCCGGCACCCCCTCCGGCGTGGCCTACGTCGCCTCCCGCACCCCCGGCACGTCCTTCACGGTGAAGGGCATGGCCGGCGACACCTCAACGGTCGCCTGGCTGATCGTGGACCCGGCCTAAGGGCAGGTCAGCAGCATCCGGCGGCACCGGGCAGCGTCCGCTTGTTCCGGGCCTCCCTGCTCCGGGCGGCCAGGAGCTCGTCGGCCGGATAGCCGACCTCCTCCAGCGTCAGCCCGTGCGGCCGTACGACATGCACGGCGGAGTCCCGCACCCCCGCGGCCAGCACCTTCCCCGGCCACTCGGCCCCCCGATGCCCGTCCCCCACGAACAACAACGCCCCGATCAACGACCGCACCATGTTGTGACAGAAGGCATCGGCCCGCACGGTGGCGGTGATGATCCCGTCACCACCCTTGACCAGCGTCAGCTCCTGAAGGGTCCGAATGGTGGTGGCCCCCTCCCGCCGCTTGCAGTAGGCGGCGAAGTCATGCTCCCCGAGCAACCGCTGAGCGGCCTCGTTCATGGCATCGACATCGAGCGGCCAGTCGTGCCACAGCACATGGTTGCGCAGCAGCGGATCCACACCCCCCGGGTTGTCCGTCACCCGATAGGCATACCGCCGCCAGACGGCCGAGAAGCGGGCGTTGAAGCCACGGGGAGCCTCCCTGAGCGCCCACACCCGCACATCCCGCGGCAACCGCCCGGCAAGCCGCTTCAGCAGCTTCTCGTGATGCTCACGCCAGACACCCTCCGGCAGATCGACATGGGCGACCTGCCCCCGAGCGTGCACCCCGGCATCGGTCCGCCCCGCCACGGTCAGCTCGTAGGTCTCCCTGGACCGCGTGACGGTCCGCAGAGCGTCCTCGATCTCCCCCTGCACGGTCCGCCGCCCCCCGGCCTGCTTGGCCCACCCGGAGAACTCGCTCCCGTCGTAGGACAGGTCGAGACGTACCCGCACGAACCCGGGCTGTACTTCGTCACTCACACAGAGATCCTCTCAGGAACACAAAAGCGGGCCCGCCCCTCGAAAGGAACGGGCCCACTGACGCGCCCCCTCAGGGGCGCGGGGAACTGCGCGACAAGCCACGACGAAGCCGCACCCGCCAACGAAACAGCCCCCGGCGGAACGCTTACACGTCCTTGGACTCCTCGGCGGGAGCCTCGTCGGCCTGGGTCTCCTCGACCTTGGCCTCCTCGGCCTCCTTGACCGCACGCTTGGTGGCGGCCTCGGCCTCACCGGTCGCCTGCTGCGCCACGGTCAGCGCCTCGACCAGCTCGATGACAGCCATGGGCGCGTTGTCGCCACGGCGGTTACCGATCTTGGTGATACGGGTGTAGCCACCCGGACGGTTCTCGTAGCGCGGGCCGATCTCGGTGAAGAGCGTGTGGACGACGCTCTTGTCCGTGATGACCTGGAGCACCTGACGGCGGTTGTGAAGGTCGCCCTTCTTCGCCTTGGTCACCAGACGCTCGGCGTACGGCCGCAGACGGCGGGCCTTCGCCTCGGTGGTGGTGATACGGCCGTGCTCGAAAAGGCTCTTCGCGAGGTTCGCGAGCAGCAGCTTCTCGTGCGCGGCACTGCCGCCCAGACGGGCACCCTTGGTGGGCTTCGGCATGGTTCTTCTCCTGTGTGTCTGCCCCGGCCGTACTAGGTACCGGGGTCAGTATCCGAGCGGGCGGGCGCCCGTCGGAGATCCAGGCCCCCCGAAGGGGGCCTGGAAGGGGCGCGGGGCCCTGTCAATTTGCGGCTACCGCCGCGTGGGCGCGACCAGCCACAGCGCACCCGCAGACGAAACCGATCAGTACTGCTCGGTCTCCACGAACCCGGCGTCCGCATCGTCATCGGCGCCGAACGCGTCCGCCGCAGCGGTCGGGTCGAACCCGGGCGGGCTGTCCTTCAGGGCCAGGCCCATACCGGCCAGCTTCGCCTTGACCTCGTCGATGGACTTCGCACCGAAGTTACGAATGTCGAGGAGGTCGGCCTCGGAGCGGGCGACGAGCTCACCCACGGAGTGGATGCCCTCACGCTTGAGGCAGTTGTACGACCGAACGGTGAGCTCCAGCTCCTCGATCGGCAGCGCCAGGTCGGCGGCGAGGGCGGCGTCCGTCGGGGACGGACCCATGTCGATGCCCTCGGCGTCGATGTTCAGCTCGCGGGCGAGACCGAACAGCTCGACCAGGGTCTTACCGGCGGAGGCCATGGCGTCACGCGGACGCATCGCCTGCTTGGTCTCGACGTCGACGATCAGCTTGTCGAAGTCGGTGCGCTGCTCGACACGCGTGGCCTCGACCTTGTACGTGACCTTCAGAACCGGCGAGTAGATGGAGTCGACCGGGATACGGCCGATCTCCTGGCCCACCTGCTTGTTCTGCACGGCGGAGACGTAACCGCGGCCGCGCTCGACCGTCAGCTCCATCTCCAGCTTGCCCTTGCCGTTGAGCGTGGCGAGGACGAGGTCGGGGTTGTGCACCTCGACACCGGCCGGGGGCGCGATGTCGGCGGCGGTGACCAGACCCGGACCCTGCTTGCGCAGGTACATCACAACGGGCTCGTCGTGCTCGGACGACACGACCAGCTGCTTGATGTTGAGGATCAGGTCGGTGACGTCCTCCTTGACGCCCGGCACGGTGGTGAACTCGTGCAGGACACCGTCGATACGGATCGACGTGACCGCCGCACCCGGGATCGACGACAGGAGCGTACGGCGCAGGGAGTTGCCGAGGGTGTAGCCGAAGCCCGGCTCCAGCGGCTCGATCACGAACCGGGAGCGGAACTCGTCGACGACCTCTTCGGTCAACGAGGGACGCTGAGCGATCAGCATGTTGTGTTCCTTCAGTCAGGGGCGCCCGCTATTTGACGCCCGACTCTGTACTGCAAGGGTACGGGCGATACGACCCTTTATGGAGCCGTACCGCCCGTAGCCTCAAGACAACCGTGCGTCAGACGCGGCGACGCTTCGGCGGACGGCAGCCGTTGTGCGGGGTCGGGGTGACGTCCTGGATGGAGCCGACCTCGAGGCCCGTGGCCTGCAGGGAACGGATCGCGGTCTCACGACCGGCGCCCGGGCCCTTGACGAAGACGTCGACCTTGCGCATGCCGTGCTCCTGCGCGCGACGGGCAGCCGACTCGGCGGCCATCTGCGCGGCGAACGGCGTGGACTTGCGCGAGCCCTTGAAGCCGACGTGGCCGGCGGAGGCCCAGGAGATCACGTTTCCGGCCGGGTCCGTGATGGACACGATCGTGTTGTTGAACGTGCTCTTGATGTGCGCCTGGCCGTGCGCGACGTTCTTCTTTTCCTTGCGGCGCACCTTCTTGGCAGCGCCCTGACGTCCCTTGGGGGGCATCTACAAACTCCTACGGGAGGTGGTCGGTCCTACAGCGAAGACCGCTGGACGGCGAAGTCCGCTGTGGACTACTTCTTGCCCGGCTTCTTCTTGCCGGCGATGGCGCGACGCGGGCCCTTGCGGGTGCGGGCGTTGGTGCTGGTGCGCTGACCGCGGACGGGCAGACCACGACGGTGACGGAGACCCTGGTAGCAGCCGATCTCGACCTTGCGGCGGATGTCGGCCTGGATCTCGCGACGGAGGTCACCCTCGGTCTTGATGTTGTTGTCCACGTACTCGCGGATGGCGACCAGCTGCTCTTCGGACAGGTCGCGAACACGGGTGTTCGGGTCGACGCCGGTCGCAGCCAGCGTCTCCTGCGAGAGGGTCCGGCCGATGCCGAACACGTAGGTGAGGGCGACCTCCACGCGCTTGTCGCGCGGGATGTCAACACCGGAAACGCGTGCCATTCAATGGCTCCTGGTGATCTTCGGAGGTCTTCCACAGAACCGGATCCCAGCCGCCGGCCTCTTCCCTTCGAAGACTTGGTACGGCTGGGTCCCCGGCCTCCGAACCGGGGGTGTCAGGCAAGAAGAAACCCCCGCCTGGGTCCTGCGTATGAACATATTCAGCTCGCGTCGCGCGAAGTCTCTGCGATATCGATGCAGAGGGTGTGATCGGCTGCGATCAGCCCTGGCGCTGCTTGTGGCGCGGGTTGTCGCAGATGATCATGACCCGACCGTGACGGCGGATCACCCTGCACTTGTCGCAGATCTTCTTGACGCTCGGCTTGACCTTCATGGGATGTGAGGTTCTCCGGGTCAGTTGCCGGCGGCCCCGCTCACGCGGGGCGTGGGCAAGATCTACTTGTAGCGGTAGACGATCCGGCCACGCGTCAGGTCGTACGGAGACAGCTCCACCACGACCCGGTCGTCAGGGAGGATGCGGATGTAGTGCATGCGCATCTTGCCGCTGATGTGTGCCAGGACCTGGTGGCCGTTCTGGAGCTCGACCTTGAACATGGCGTTCGGCAGAGACTCGACGACAGTGCCCTCGATCTCGATGGCACCTTGCTTCTTGGCCACGCTTCGCCCTTCGAATCGACTACCTTGATCGACTCTCTCGTCCCCTTGCGGGCCGCATGCGGACATGCGGGTACACGAGAGCCGACGAGTCAGTCTACGTCAGCGCCCCGAGAAACACGAATCGAGGAAGTGTGCCCCACGGGGGTGATCCTTATGCCAGCGGATCCGGCGCCGCGGTCACACCATGCTCCGCCAGCTTCGCCTTGCCGCAGTCGGGCGCCGTCAGAACCAGCGGCCCGTCCGCCGTCAGGGCGACGGAGTGCTCCCAGTGCGAGGACCACGTGCCGTCCGTCGTGATGACGGTCCAGTCGTCCTCCAGGACCTCCGTCTTCGGGGTGCCCAGGGACACCATCGGCTCGATCGCCAGGCAGAAGCCGGGGACCAGCTTGGGGCCCTTGCCCCGGCGTCGGTCGACGTAGTTCAGCAGATGCGGGTCCATGTGCATCTCGGTGCCGATGCCGTGGCCGCCGTAGTCCTCGATGATCCCGTAGCGGCCGCCGCCCGGCTTGGGCTGACGGCGGATGTACGTCTCGATCGCCCGCGAGACGTCGACGAGCCGGTTGCCGGGCTTCATCGCGGCGATGCCGGCCCACATCGACTCCTCCGTCACCCGGGAGAGCTCGATCAGCTCCGGGGCGTGACCGGAGCCCACGAACGCCGTGTACGCCGCGTCCCCGTGCCAGCCGTCCACGATCGCGCCACAGTCGATGGAGATGATGTCGCCGTCCTTGAGGACCACCTCGTCGGACGGGATGCCATGGACGACCACGTCGTTCGCCGAGGTGCAGATCGTCGCCGGGAAACCGCCGTAACCGAGGAAGTTCGACTTCGCCCCGTGCTCGGCGAGCACCTTGCGCGCGACCTCGTCCAGGTCCTTCGTCGTCGCCCCCGGCACCGCCGCTTCCCGCGTCGCCGCGTGGATGGCGGCGACGACCAGCCCCGCCGCCCGCATCTTCGCGATCTGCTCGGGGGTCTTGATCTGCACCATGATCGGTTGCGCCTCCTGGCCACTGGTATTCGCGGCGCTCCAGGATACGCGTACGCACAGACGTACGCCGAAACGGCAAAGGTGTCATGCCCAGGAAGAAAGAAGCCCCCGTCGTCCCTGAGGGGACGACGGGGGCTTCTTCACGCAGAACGGAGACGCGAACGCCGCTACCGGCCGGCCTCGTCACGCTGCAGCGCGCCCATGGCGCGAGCCGTGACCTCCTCGACCTTGCCCAGCGCGGAGATGGTGACGACCAGCCCCTGCGCCTTGTAGTAGTCGATGATCGGTTCGGTCTGGGTGTGGTAGACCTCGAGCCGCGTGCGGACGGTGTCCTCGGTGTCGTCGTCCCGCTGGTACAGCTCGCCGCCACAGACGTCGCAGACGCCCTCCTGCTTCGGCGGGCTGTAGGTGACGTGGAAGACGTGGCTGGAGTCCTTGCGGCAGATCCGGCGCCCGGCGATCCGCTTGACGACCTCTTCCTCGGGGACCTCCAGGTCCAGGACCGCGTCGAGCTTCATGTCCTCGGACTGGAGCACCTCGTCGAGCGCCTCGGCCTGGGAGACGTTGCGCGGGAAGCCGTCCAGCAGGAAACCGCCCTCGGCGTCGGGCTGCTCCATGCGGTCCTTGGCCATCCCGATGGTGACCTCGTCCGGGACGAGATTGCCCGCGTCCATGTAGGACTTGGCGAGCTTCCCGAGCTCCGTCTGCCGGCTGATGTTGGCGCGGAACAGGTCGCCCGTGGAGATGTGCGGGATCGACAAGTTCTTGGCCAGGAACGCGGCCTGCGTCCCCTTTCCGGCACCCGGCGGCCCGACGAGCACGATTCGCATCAGCGGAGGAACCCTTCGTAATTGCGCTGCTGGAGCTGGCTCTCGATCTGCTTCACCGTCTCAAGACCGACACCCACGATGATCAGGATGCTGGTCCCGCCGAACGGGAAGTTCTGGTTTGCATCGAAACCGACCAACGCCATCGTCGGGACGAGAGCGATCAGGCCCAAGTACAGCGAACCCGGCCAGGTGATCCGGTTGAGCACGTAGGAGAGGTACTCAGCGGTCGGTCGGCCAGCCCGGATGCCCGGGATGAAGCCACCATACTTCTTCATGTTGTCGGCGACTTCCTCGGGGTTGAAGGAGATCGCGACGTAGAAGAAGGCGAAGAACACGATCAGCAGGAAGTAGATGCTGATGTAGATCGGGTGGTCACCCTTGGTCAGGTTGGCCTCGATCCAGGTCTTCCAGCTGGAGTTGCCGCTGGAGAACTGCGCCACGAGGGCCGGGATGTAGAGCAGCGACGAGGCGAAGATGACCGGAATCACACCGGCCTGGTTCACCTTGAGCGGGATGTACGTCGACGTACCGCCGTAGGACCGGCGGCCGATCATGCGCTTGGCGTACTGCACGGGGATCCGGCGCTGGGCCTGCTCGACGAAGACGACCAGGGCGACCATCACCAGGCCGACCGCGACGACCGTGCCGAACTCGATCCAGCCGTCCGCCAGGGTGCCCTGCTTCTTGATGGCCCACAGCGCGGAGGGGAAGGTCGCGGCGATCGAGATGAACATCAGGATCGACATGCCGTTGCCGATGCCGCGGTCGGTGATGAGCTCACCGAGCCACATGACGACGGCCGTACCGGCGGTCATGCAGACGACCATCACGATGGTGGTGAAGATCGCGCGGTCCGGGACGATCTGGCTGGCGACGGTGCAGCCGGAGAACAGGGCGCCACTGCGGGCGGTGGCCACCAGGCCGGTGCCCTGCAGGATGGCCAGCGCCACCGTGAGGTAACGGGTGTACTGCGTGATCTTCGTGGTGCCGGCCGAGCCCTCCTTCTTGAGGGCTTCCAGACGCGGGATGACCACGGTCAGCAGCTGAAGGATGATGCTCGCCGTGATGTACGGCATGATGCCCAGCGCGAAGACCGTGATCTGCAGCAGCGCGCCGCCGCTGAACATGTTCACCAGACCGAAGAGGCCCTGGTTGCCGGACGCCTCGTCGACGCAGCGCTGGACGGACGTGTAGTCGACGCCGGGGATCGGGACATGCGTACCGACCCGGTAGACCACGATGATGGCGAGCGTGAAGAGCAGCTTCTTGCGCAGGTCGGGCGTCCTGAACGCCCGGGCGAACGCGGTGAGCACGGTGCCTCCTGCGACCCCCGCGCATCTGCGTCAAGGGTGACGGTCTTGAAGGTCGAATAAGAACAACGACAAACGACAACGACATGAGTAACGGCCGACTGCCGCTCAAGGTGCCCCCATGAGAGAACCTTGTGAAAAGTGGGCAGTGCAGGTCACCTTACCCGCGACACCGCCGCCCTAGGAACGACCAACCGGGGATACCCCATTTGTGGGGTATCCCCGGTCGGGATCGCTCAAGTCATCGAGACGCCTGATGTGGTCAGACGAGCTCGGTGACGGTACCGCCGGCGGCGGTGATCTTCTCCTTGGCGGAGCCGGAGACGGCGTCGACCGTCACCTGCAGCGCCACGGAGATCTCGCCCTGGCCGAGCACCTTGACGAGCGCGTTCTTGCGAACGGCACCCTTGGCGACGAGACCCTCGACGGTGACCTCGCCACCCTCGGGGTACAGCGCGGCCAGCTTGTCGAGGTTCACGACCTGGAACTCGGTCTTGAACGGGTTCTTGAAGCCCTTCAGCTTCGGGAGGCGCATGTGGAGCGGCATCTGGCCACCCTCGAAGCGCTCCGGAACCTGGTAACGGGCCTTCGTGCCCTTCGTACCACGACCGGCCGTCTTACCCTTCGACGCCTCACCACGACCGACACGGGTCTTGGCGGTCTTGGCGCCCGGGGCGGGACGGAGGTTGTGGATCTTGAGCGGGTTGCTTTCCGCCATGATCAGTCGACCTCCTCGACCGTCACGAGGTGGCGGACGGTGTGCACCATGCCGCGGAACTCGGGGCGGTCCTCCTTGACGACCACGTCGTTCAGGCGCTTCAGCCCGAGCGAGCGCAGGGTCTCACGGTGGTTCTGCTTGCTGCCGATGTACGACTTCGTCTGCGTGATCTTGAGGCGAGCCATTACGCACCCGCTCCCGCACGCGCACGAAGCAGAGCCGCGGGGGCGACGTCCTCGAGCGGCAGACCGCGGCGGGCCGCGATCTCCTCGGGACGCTGCAGGCCCTTCAGGGCCTCCACGGTCGCGTGCACGATGTTGATCGCGTTGTCGGAGCCGAGCGACTTCGACAGCACGTCGTGGATACCGGCGCACTCGAGCACGGCACGCACCGGGCCACCGGCGATAACGCCGGTACCGGGGGACGCGGGCTTGAGCAGCACGACGCCGGCAGCCTTCTCACCCTGGATGGGGTGGGGGATGGTGCCCTGGATACGGGGGACCTTGAAGAAGTGCTTCTTGGCCTCCTCAACGCCCTTGGCGATGGCGGCCGGCACCTCCTTGGCCTTGCCGTAACCGACACCCACGGTGCCGTCACCGTCGCCCACCACGACCAGCGCGGTGAAGCTGAAGCGACGACCACCCTTCACAACCTTGGCGACGCGGTTGATCGCGACAACGCGCTCAACGTACGCGGTCTTCTCGGCGGCAGCAGCGCCGCCGTCACGGCCCTTCCGGTCCCGCCGCTCGCCGCCACCGGCACCGCCACCGCGGCGCTGGGGTCCAGCCATTGGATTACCTCTCTCTTTCCGCTAGCTACAAGCGGCTCAGAACTTGAGCCCGGCCTCGCGGGCGGCGTCCGCCAGGGCGGCGATGCGCCCGGCGTACTGGTTACCACCACGGTCGAACACGACAGCCTCGACGCCGGCGGCCTTGGCACGCTCGGCGACCAGGGCGCCGACCTGCTTGGCCTGCGCGGACTTGTCGCCCTCGCCACCACGTACCGAGGTGTCCAGGGTGGACGCCGACGCCAGGGTGTGACCCTTGATGTCGTCGATCACCTGGGCCACGATGTGGCGGTTCGAGCGGGTAACGACCAGACGGGGACGCTCCGCCGTACCGGAG
The DNA here is from genome assembly GCF_048159505.1 of Streptomyces sp. T028. Taxonomy (NCBI): domain Bacteria; kingdom Bacillati; phylum Actinomycetota; class Actinomycetes; order Kitasatosporales; family Streptomycetaceae; genus Streptomyces; species Streptomyces sp. T028. The sequence continues at coordinate 120,218 of NZ_JBLRVZ010000007.1, read as the reverse complement.
ATCCGCTTGCGGATCCGGATGTGGCGGCGCTTGATCGCGGCGCGCTTGTAGGCGTCGCCCTTCAGGATCTTCTGTCCGTATGCCATGGCTTACTTACCCGCCTTTCCGACCTTGCGGCGGATGACTTCGCCCTCGTACTTGACGCCCTTGGCCTTGTACGGGTCGGGCTTGCGCAGCTTGCGGATGTTGGCCGCGACCTCGCCGACCTTCTGCTTGTCGATGCCCTCGACCGAGAAACGGGTCGGAGCCTCGACCTTGAAGGTGATGCCCTCGGGGGCCTCGACCAGGATCGGGTGGCTGTAACCGAGCGCGAACTCGAGGTTCGAGCCCTTTGCGGTCACGCGGTAACCGACACCGCTGATCTCGAGCTTCTTCACGTAACCCTGGGTCACGCCGGTGATCATGTTCGCCACCAGCGTGCGGGACAGGCCGTGCAGGGCCTTGCTCTGACGCTCGTCGTTGGGGCGGGTCACCTGGAGAGTGCCGTCCTCGCCCTTGGCGATGTCGATCGGTGCCACGACGGTGTGGGTCAGCGTGCCCTTGGGGCCCTTGACCGACACGGTCCGGCCGTCGATGGTGACGTCCACGCCGGCGGGAACCGCGATGGGGAGCTTGCCGATGCGCGACATAGCTGTTTCCTCCGTTCCCTTCTGCTACCAGACGTAGGCGAGGACTTCCCCACCCACGCCCTTCTTGCCGGCCTGCTTGTCGGTGAGGAGCCCGTGCGACGTGGAGATGATCGCCACGCCGAGGCCGCCGAGCACCTTCGGCAGGGAGGTGGACTTCGCGTACACCCGGAGACCGGGCTTGGAGATCCGCTTGATGCCCGCGATGGAGCGCTCACGGTTCGGGCCGAACTTCAGCTCGAGGGTGAGGTTCTTGCCGACCTCGGCGTCCTCGACGCGCCAGCCGGTGATGAAGCCCTCCTGCTGGAGGATCTCCGCGATGTGAGACTTGATCTTGGACGCCGGCATCGTCACGGAGTCGTGGTACGCCGAGTTCGCGTTCCGCAGACGAGTCAGCATGTCTGCGATCGGATCAGTCATGGTCATGAATTGGCCTGTGGCCTCTCTCGCCGGGGTTTCCTGGTGCGCCATCCCTCTCCCCGATCCGAGACGGGACGGGTGCGGCGCGGTGGACCTACGGCGTAGTAAGCAGTCATCAGCGGACAGCTGTCCGCGTGCGTACGGGCGACCGTCAGGCGCCCAACCCCCCAAGCCTAAGCCATGGGGAGGTGGGCGCCTGACACGCCCATTGCTTACCGAGAGCCTCCGGAACCCCTAAATAGGGGGATTACCAGGAGCTCTTGGTCACGCCCGGCAGCTCGCCACGGTGAGCCATCTCACGAAGGCACACGCGGCAGAGGCCGAACTTGCGGTACACGGAGTGCGGACGGCCGCAGCGCTGGCAGCGGGTGTACGCGCGCACACCGAACTTGGGCTTGCGAGCAGCCTTAGCGATCAGAGCCTTCTTCGCCATCTCGCTCACGCCTCCTTGAAGGGGAAGCCGAGGTGACGAAGGAGCGCGCGGCCCTCAGCGTCGTTGGTCGCCGTGGTCACCACGGTGATGTCCATACCCCGGGTGCGGTCGATCTTGTCCTGGTCGATCTCGTGGAACATGACCTGCTCCGTGAGACCGAAGGTGTAGTTGCCACGGCCGTCGAACTGCTTGGGGGACAGACCACGGAAGTCGCGGATGCGCGGCAGCGCGAGCGACAGGGTGCGGTCCAGGAACTCCCACATGCGGTCGCCACGGAGCGTGACGTGGGCACCGATCGGCTGGCCCTCACGCAGCTTGAACTGCGCGATGGACTTGCGGGCCTTGGTGACGGCCGGCTTCTGACCGGTGATGGTGGTCAGGTCGCGGATCGCGCCCTCGATCAGCTTCGAGTCACGGGCGGCGTCGCCGACACCCATGTTGACCACGATCTTGACGAGGCCGGGGATCTGCATGACGTTCTCGTACTTGAACTCGTCACGCAGCTTGCCCGCGATCTCCTCGCGGTACTTCGTCTTGAGACGCGGAGTGGTGGTGGTAGCCATCAGATGTCCTCACCCGTCCGCTTGGCAACGCGGATCTTGTTGCCCTCGTCGTCGAAGCGGTAACCGACACGCGTGACGACCTTGTTGCCGTCCTTCTCCACGACCAGCTGGACGTTGGAGACGTGGATCGGCGCCTCGGTCGTGACGATGCCACCGGCCTGCGAGCCCTTGGCGGTCGGGCCGGCCTTGGTGTGCTTCTTGACCCGGTTGACACCCTCGACCAGGACACGGTCCTCGCGGGGGAAGGCCGCGATGACCTTGCCCTGCTTGCCCTTGTCCTTACCGGTGATGACCTGGACCAGGTCGCCCTTCTTGATCTTCATGCTTACAGCACCTCCGGCGCGAGCGAGATGATCTTCATGAACTTCTTCTCGCGCAGCTCACGGCCGACCGGGCCGAAGATGCGGGTGCCGCGAGGGTCGCCGTCGTTCTTCAGAATGACGGCGGCGTTCTCGTCGAAGCGGATGTACGAGCCGTCCGGACGACGGCGCTCCTTGACGGTGCGAACGATGACCGCCTTGACGACGTCACCCTTCTTCACGTTGCCACCGGGGATCGCGTCCTTGACGGTGGCGACGATGACGTCACCGATGCCCGCGTAGCGGCGACCGGAGCCACCGAGCACACGGATGCAAAGGATCTCCTTCGCACCAGTGTTGTCGGCGACACGCAGTCGCGACTCCTGCTGGATCACGTCTATCTCCTGTTTGTCTGCCGGTTCCCGGCAGGGGCCGCTTCTTTACGAGGCGAACCCCTGCCGAGCCTGGCGGAACTGTCCTGCGAGGGATGCCCCGCAGGAACGTACTTTTTGGAATTCCCTTGCGGGAATTACCTACTTGGCCTTCTCGAGGATCTCGACGACGCGCCAGCGCTTCGTCGCGGACAGCGGCCGGGTCTCCATGAGGAGGACGCGGTCGCCGACACCCGCGGCGTTCTGCTCGTCGTGCGCCTTGAGCTTGTTCGTACGGCGGATGACCTTGCCGTACAGCGCGTGCTTGACGCGGTCCTCGACGGCGACGACGACGGTCTTGTCCATCTTGTCGCTGACGACGAGACCCTCACGGGTCTTGCGGAAGCCGCGCGCCTCTGCGGTCTGCTCAGTCACGTTGTTCTCACTCATCAGGCGCTCTCCACCGTTTCGATGCCCAGCTCACGCTCGCGCATCAGGGTGTAGATCCGCGCGATGTCCTTGCGGACCGCCTTCAGACGGCCGTGGTTCTCGAGCTGACCCGTCGCCGCCTGGAAGCGGAGGTTGAACAGCTCTTCCTTGGCCTCGCGGAGCTTCGCCAGAAGCTCCTCGTTGCCCAGCTCGCGCAGCTCGGACGCCTTGGTGCCGACCGACATCACGCTTCACCTGCCTCGCGCTTGACGATCCGGCACTTCATCGGCAGCTTGTGGGCGGCGCGAGTCAGGGCCTCACGGGCGATCTTCTCGTTCGGGTAGGACAGCTCGAACATGACCCGGCCCGGGTGCACGTTCGCGATCCACCACTCGGGGGAACCCTTACCGGAACCCATGCGGGTCTCGGCCGGCTTCTTCGTGAGCGGGCGGTCCGGGTAGATGTTGATCCAGACCTTGCCGCCACGCTTGATGTGGCGGGTCATCGCGATACGGGCCGCCTCGATCTGGCGGTTGGTCACGTACGCCGGCGTGAGGGCCTGGATGCCGTACTCGCCGAACGCGACCGTCGTACCGCCCTTGGCCTCACCGCGACGCCTCGGGTGGTGCTGCTTGCGGTGCTTGACCCTACGGGGGATCAGCATGTCGGTCAGGCCTCCGTTCCGGTGCTCTCAGCCGGAGCGGCGGGAGCCTCGGCCTTGGGGGCCTCGGCAGCAGCCTGCTGCGGCTTACGACCGCGACCGCCACGCTCGCCACCGCGGCCACCGCGGGCCGGGCGGTCGGCGCCGCCACGGGCCGGGCGGTTGCCGGCGCGGGCAGCGGCGTTCTCGGCGCGGACCTCGGCGATGTTCTTGACGTCGCCCTTGTAGATCCAGACCTTCACACCGATGCGGCCGAAGGTCGTCTTGGCCTCGAAGAAGCCGTAGTCCACGTTCGCGCGGAGCGTGTGCAGGGGCACACGGCCCTCGCGGTAGAACTCCGAGCGGGACATCTCGGCGCCGCCGAGGCGGCCACCGCACTGGATCTTGATGCCCTTGGCGCCCGCCTTCATCGCCGACTGCATGCTCTTGCGCATGGCACGACGGAAGGAGACGCGGGAGGAGAGCTGCTCGGCGACGGCCTGGGCCACCAGCTGAGCGTCCGTCTCCGGGTTCTTGACCTCGAGGATGTTGAGCTGGACCTGCTTCTTGGTCAGCTTCTCCAGGTCGCCGCGGATACGGTCGGCCTCGGCGCCGCGGCGGCCGATGACGATGCCGGGACGCGCGGTGTGGATGTCCACGCGGACACGGTCACGGGTGCGCTCGATCTCCACCTTCGAGATGCCGGCGCGCTCCATGCCGGACGTCATCATCCGACGGATGGCGACGTCTTCCTTGACGTAGTCCTTGTACGACTTGTCGGCGTACCAACGGGACTTGAAGTCCGTGGTGATGCCGAGCCGGAACCCATGCGGGTTAACCTTCTGGCCCATTACCGGGTTCCTTCCTTGCTGGCGACGACCACGGTGATGTGGCTGGTCCGCTTGCGGATCCGGTAGGCACGGCCCTGGGCGCGCGGACGGAACCGCTTCAGGGTCGGGCCCTCGTCGACGTACGCCTCGCTGATGAACAGCGAGGAGGCGTCCGTGTGGTCGTAGTTGTGCGCGGCGTTGGCGATGGCGCTGTCGAGCACCTTGCCGACCGGCTCGGAGGCTGCCTGCGGAGCGAATCGCAGAACAGCCTGAGCCTCCGTGGCGTCCATGCCACGGATGAGGTCCACCACACGGCGGGCCTTCATGGGCGTGACGCGGATGTACCGCGCCTGGGCCCTGGCTTCCATGGTTGTCCCTTCAGAGTTACTTACGTGTCTGAATGCGATCCGCTACTAGCGGCGCTTCGACTTCCGGTCTTCCTTGACGTGACCCCGGAAGGTGCGCGTCGGCGAGAACTCGCCGAGCTTGTGGCCGACCATCGACTCGGTGACGAACACCGGGATGTGGGTCTTGCCGTTGTGCACCGCGAGCGTGTGGCCGAGCATGGCCGGCACGATCATGGAGCGACGGGACCAGGTCTTGATGACGTTCTTGGTGCCTGCTTCGTTCTGGGCGTCCACCTTCTTGATCAGGTGGTCGTCGACGAAGGGCCCCTTCTTGAGACTGCGCGGCATCTAAACCCGCTCCTAGCGCTTCTTGTTCGTCTTGCGGCGGCGGACGATGTACTTGTTCGAAGCCTTCTTCGGCGAACGAGTACGACCCTCCTTCTGACCCCACGGGGAGACCGGGTGGCGACCACCGGAGGTCTTGCCCTCACCACCACCGTGCGGGTGGTCGACCGGGTTCATCGCGACACCACGGACGGTCGGGCGAACGCCCAGCCAGCGCTTGCGGCCGGCCTTGCCCCAGTTGATGTTGCTCTGCTCGGCGTTGCCGACCTCGCCGACCGTGGCGCGGCAGCGCTGGTCGACCAGGCGGATCTCACCGGAAGGCATGCGGAGGTGGGCCATCGAGCCCTCCTTCGCGAGCAGCTGCACGGAGGCACCGGCGGAGCGGGCGAACTTGGCACCGCCACCGGGACGGAGCTCGATCGCGTGGATCGTGGTACCGACCGGGATGTTGCGGAGGGCCAGGTTGTTGCCCGGCTTGATGTCGGCCCCGGGACCGTTCTCGACGCGGTCACCCTGCTGCAGGTTGCGCGGGGCGAGGATGTAGCGCTTCTCGCCGTCGGCGTAGTGCAGCAGCGCGATGCGCGCGGTGCGGTTGGGGTCGTACTCGATGTGCGCGACCTTCGCCGGCACGCCGTCCTTGTCGTGACGACGGAAGTCGATCACGCGGTAGGCGCGCTTGTGGCCACCACCCTGGTGGCGGACGGTCACACGACCGGAGTTGTTACGGCCACCCTTGCTGTGCAGGGGGCGGACCAACGACTTCTCCGGCGTGGACCGCGTGACCTCGACGAAGTCGGCGACGCTGGAACCACGACGGCCCGGCGTAGTCGGCTTGTACTTGCGGATTCCCATTTCTCAGTCCTCGTCCGATATCGGACGATCCGGACCGCCCTCAGGCGGTCGGACCGCCGAAGATGTCGATACGGTCGCCCTCGGCGAGGGTCACGATCGCGCGCTTGGTGGCGGCGCGCTGGCCGAAGCCGGTGCGGGTCCGCTTGCGCTTGCCCTGGCGGTTGATCGTGTTGACCCCGGTGACCTTGACCGAGAAGACCGCCTGGACGGCCTGCTTGATCTGGGTCTTGTTGGCGTTCGGGTCGACGATGAACGTGTACTTGTTCTCGTCGAGGAGCGCGTAGCTCTTCTCCGACACGACCGGCTTCAGCAGCACGTCACGGGGGTCCGTGTACGCCTTGCTGGGCGCGGTGACGACGGTGTTCTTGCCCTCGGTGGCGTGGCGCTTCGCCTTGGCGACGCGCGCGGCCTTCGCGGCCTTGGCGGCCTTCGAGGCGATGGAGGGGTGACGGGTGGCCATCAGACCTCAGTCCCTTCGGTGTCGTTGGCCTTCGGGCCGGCGACGAAGGACTCGAGAGCGGCCTGGGTGAAGACCACGTCGTCCGAGACGATCACGTCGTACGTGTTCAGCTGGCCCGGCTCCAGGATGTGCACCTGGGGCAGGTTGCGGGCGGACAGCCACGCGGCCTCGTCGCTGCGCTCGGCGACGAGCAGCAGGTTCTTGCGCTCGCTGATCTTGCCGAACAGCGTCTTCGCGGCCTTGGTGGAGATGTCGCCGTCGACCACGCCGGTGACGACGTGGATGCGGTTGTGGCGGGCCCGGTCGGTGAGGGCGTGACGCAGGGCGGCAGCCTTCATCTTCTTGGGGGTCCGCTGCGAGTAGTCGCGCGGCTGCGGGCCGTGGACGACGCCACCGCCGGCGAACTGCGGCGCGCGGGTCGAGCCCTGACGGGCGCGGCCGGTGCCCTTCTGCCGGTAAGGCTTCTTACCGCCACCACGGACTTCACCGCGGGTCTTGGTCTTGTGCGTGCCCTGGCGGGCAGCCGCGTTCTGCGCGACGACGACCTGGTGGATCAGCGGGATGCTGACCTTCTCCACGCCGAAGATCTCCGCGGGGAGTTCGACGCTACCGGTCTTCTCGCCGGCAGGCGAAAGGATGTCAACAGTGCTCATCGGTTACCTCAGGCCCCCTTGGCCGCGGTGCGGACCAGGACGAGGCCGCCGTTCGGACCGGGGACAGCGCCCTTGATGAGCAGCAGACCCTTCTCCGCGTCAACGGCGTGGACGGTCAGGTTCTGGGTGGTGACCCGCTCGTTGCCCATACGACCCGCCATGCGGAGGCCCTTGAACACACGACCCGGGGTGGCGCAGCCGCCGATGGAACCGGGGGAGCGGTGCTTGCGCTGGGTGCCGTGTCCGGCGCCGAGGCCACGGAAGTTGTGGCGCTTCATGACACCGGCGAAGCCCTTGCCCTTGCTCTTGCCGGTCACGTCGACCTTCACGCCGGCCTCGAACACCTCGGCGGTGATCTCCTGGCCCAGCGTGTACTCGGAGGCGTCCGCGGTGCGGATCTCGACGAGGTGGCGACGGGGGGTGACGTCGGCCTTGGCGAAGTGGCCCTTGAGGGGCTTGTTCACCTTGCGCGGGTCGATCTCGCCGAAGGCGATCTGGACCGACTCGTAGCCGTCGGCGTCGTTCGTGCGGACCTGGGTGACGACGTTGGGGCCGGCCTTGACGACGGTGACCGGAACAACACGGTTGTTCTCGTCCCACACCTGCGTCATGCCGAGCTTCTCGCCCAGGATGCCCTTGATCTGCTTAGCCATCTCTCAGATCACCGGCCCTCAGAGCTTGATCTCGATGTCGACACCGGCCGGGAGGTCGAGTCGCATCAGAGAGTCAACGGTCTTGGGCGTCGGGTCGAGGATGTCGATCAGGCGCTTGTGCGTGCGCATCTCGAAGTGCTCGCGCGAGTCCTTGTACTTGTGCGGCGACTTGATGACGCAGTACACGTTCTTCTCAGTGGGCAGCGGCACCGGGCCCGCGACCGACGCACCAGTGCGGGTCACCGTCTCGACGATCTTCTTCGCCGAGGAGTCGATGACCTCGTGGTCGTAGGCCTTGAGCCGGATGCGGATCTTCTGTCCCGCCATGGCTACTCAGTAGTCCTTTGTCTTCTTCGCTCCGGAGCCCTTCGGCTTCCCTTTCCTCCGACCCACGCGGTCGGGCGTGTCGCGCTCCCGCTGACAAAGATGTCCCTTGTTCGAACATCCCTACGGGAATGCACACGGCCCTTCCGGTACCGCAGGCCGAGGGCGGAATGCCCACCGGGCGCCTGGCCGCTGCCGCACCGCGCTTCCCGAAAGATTCCCGTACGTCCGCCCCAGCGCTGCCGTGAGGCAGTTAGGGCGACGAGTACTGTGGGACTCGCTTCCGGTCCTCCCGGCGGGAGGCGCACAGCATCAACACTCGACCGAGCAACCCCGCTAGTCTGCCATACGGGACAGCACCTCCGCCAATCGAGCCGGAGAGAATACCCCGGACGTGACAGAGGTCAAACACACCCCTATGACCGCCCCGGTGATCATGTCCTTACACTCCCCTTACGTCGCACGTTGTGCCACTCTCGGCACAGGGAGCGCATGGGGATGCGCTCGGGGTTGGGGCCGGGCCTGCGCCCGGCCCGGTTCGTGGGGGCTGGATCAATCAATGACATCGCCATTGCCACTTCGCGGGTCCCGCAGACGGACGGCACGCGCCGCCGTGGTCGCCGGTACGGCAGTACTGCTGCTCTCCCTGGCGCCGGTGCCGGCCCAGGCGCACCGGAACGGGTGCCACCGCTGGCATTCGTGCCCGTCGGACTCGAATTCGTACGTCTGCGGCGATCTCGGCTACGACACCTACTGCGGCGGAACGGGCGACAGCGGTTCGTCGGCGTCCGAGTCCGTCGACATCACCGCACCGCGTAGGCCGAAGGTCGTACGTCCGCACACCGGCCGGGGCGGCAAGGTCACCCTGACCGTCACCGCGGAGCAGGGCTCCCGCATCGAGGTCGCCGAGACCGACTCGTATGGCGATCCCGGCGACGTCGTGGCGAAGGCCACGGCGACCGGCAGCGCCCAAACCGTCGCCTTCACCGCCGACAGCGGCTCGCACACCTACACCGTCACGGCCACCGACGCCGCCGACAACACCAGTGACGCTGTCGACGCATTCACGCTCGACGTGGACGCCGAGGCCCCTGCTATCAGCGGCTTCACCGTGGGTGACGCCGACGCGGCGACCGCGAGTTCGGTGGTGGCGTTCACCTCGGAGGACGGAGCGGCGTACGAGCTGACCGTCTCCGGCCGCGAGGAGAAGTTCAGCGGCACGGTCACGGACGGCGGGCTCCCGGACGCGGCGCTCACGCTCCCGAACGGCGACTACACGGTCCGGCTGGCGGTGACGGACGAGGCGGGCAACATCGGCCGGGCCGAGCGGAAACTCCATGTGGACCTCGACTACCTCGTCCCCCGGGTCAGCGCCGAACGGAAGCGCGGCTCCGCCGACGTACGGTTCACGATCACCGCCCCGCCGCACGCCAAGGGCACGCTCGCGACGGGTGACGGGTCGGACCACGACTTCACCGCGGACAGCGAGGGCCGGGCCACGGTGGACCTGCGGATGGCGGACGGACACTACCCGGCACCGGTCGCCACCGTCACCGACACCTACAGGCGCACCGGCCGCGGCACGGGCAGGAAACTGACCGTCGACACGGTCGCCCCTGCGCTGAAGGTCGTCTCCGACGGCGACCGCGCGTCCCACGGCGAGTTGACCCTGGCCGTGACCGCCGAGGCGGACGCCGACGTGAAGGTGGCCTACGGCTCGGCCGCCGCCCGCAAGGCCTTCACCTCGACCGGAAAGCGGGCCTCCGTGACCCGGGCCCTGGCCCCGGGCAGCTACACGGTCACGGTCATCGCCGAGGACGCCTACGGCAACACCACCACCCGCCGGCTCACCATCGCCGTGGACGACGAGCGGACGGTCGGCGAGTGGCTCACGCTGCTGCTGAAGGTCGTCCTCGTAATCCTGCTCCTCGTAGGAGTCGCCTACATCCACCGCCGCAGCCGTCCGGCCCGCGAGGCGCGCCGGGCCGCTCAGGCGACGGCGGCGTACGAACGCCTGCTGCGCGACTGGGAGCAGGAGCGGGCGAGGCTTGTCGAACTCGCCGAGTTCGCCGCGGAGTTGGGGGAAGAGGATGCCTCCTCCGACCGCTGGCTCGCCGAGTGGGGCAAGCGCAAGCGGGACGAGTCGGTGTGGTGGGTGACCGATGCGGACCTGGTACAGCCCGACGCCACCGGCCAGGGCGTCGCCGTACGCGATTCCGGAACACTGGTGATCACCGCGCAGCGCGTGCTGTTCTGCGGCAGGAACCGGCGCGAATGGCTCTTCTCGAAGGTGGAGCATGTCCAGCACCTGGGTGAGGACACCACGCTGATGCGGGTGAGCAACCGCGCCAACGTCTCGGGCGTCCGCTACCGCCGCTCCTCGGAGAGGACGCGCCTCGCCATCGAGGGCGCCCTCGCGGACGCCCCCAGGGGGCAGGCTCCCGAACTGGGCACAGGGCGGGCCGCCGTGCTGCGGCGGGTACGGGCGGCGCTCACGGCACACGATGCCCGCCGCCCGGTCGCCCCCGAGCCGGCCGTCCCCGCCCCGCGCTCGGAGCAGACACCGACTCCCGTGTGAACGGTGCTGGGGCCCGTCAGCGCACGTCGGCGGAGGCGGTGATCGTGGTCCTGAGGGCGCCGGTGCTGCTGGAGGTGACCTTCTTGTCGGCGACGGTGAGCTTCGCCACCCTCCTGAGCGGGACGGTCAGGGACCTCGTCTCGTACTCCTCGGCCTTGAGAGCGCCACTGGCCTTGAACAGGCGAAGAGACACCGCAACCTTCCACGTGGTGGCCTCGCGGTTGGAGTCGACGTGTTCCTGGCTCTGGCACGGTGATGCCGGTGTCAGCCGCCTGGGCCGCCGGCGCGCTGAGCGCCGAGAGCCCCAGCGTCCCCGCGAGCGTGGCCCCCGCGAGGATCCGTCTGCCTGATCTCATTCACACCTTCCATGGGGGTGCGGATACGAAGATCGCCGGACTGTCCGGCCACGTGATCACGCTCGGGTGATTTCGCAGCCTTGCCGCACGTCAGGCGGCAGGGGAAGGCAGACTGGCCTCCCCGATCCGGGAGACGCGCAGCAGAAGGGCCCCGTCATGGGAAAGGTACGGCTGGAGACCAGCCGCGAGCACATCGCCGAGCTGGCCCGGCTACGGGACCCCGTCGGCGCCGTCGAGGAGCTGGTCTGGAACGCGCTCGACGCCGACGCCGGCCGTGTCGTCGTCGAATTGGAGCGCAACGACCTGGGAGGGGTCGAGCGAGTCCGTATCGAGGACGACGGCAGCGGTATGTCCGCCGAACAGTGCGAGGAGTACTTCCGTCCCATCGGAGCCTCCTGGAAGAAGTGCGCCCAGGGAACGCCCCTCAAGAAGCGTGCGCTGCACGGCAAGAACGGACGCGGTCGGGTGCGCGCCTTCGCACTCGGCGTTCAGGTGCGCTGGACCAGTGTCAGCGAGGGGATCACCGGGCGGCAGCGACTGGTGATCGAATCCGACCGCCACTCCATGGACGAGTTCGACATCGGCGATCCGGAGTCCACCACGGCTCCGGCAGGCACCCTCTTCGAGGCGTTCGGCAGTGTGCAACTGGACGTACTGGCGGAGGAGCGCACCAGATCATCGCTGACCGCGGCCTTCGCCACGTACTTGGAGAAGTATCCCGACGTCTGCATCGAGTACGACGGCCGCGCACTGGACCCGTCCTCAGAGCAGCTGCACGTTCGCAACTACGCGCTGCCCGTGGAGGGAGAGCGGGACAGCGGGCCGGCCCAGCTCAAGGTCATCGAGTGGCGAAAACCTGTCACCCGTGCGCTTTTCCTCTGTGACGGAGAGGGAATGTCACGGGTCCAGTTGAAGCCCGGCATTCAGGCCCCAGGATTCGAGTTCACGGCGCATCTCCAGTGGCCTGGTTTCGACGAACTCGACGCGGATGAACTCACCTTCGCCGAGTGGGCGCCCAGCGGCGTCCCGGCCGAAGTCGTCGCGGTGGCACGTGAACATCTGAGGAGTCACTTCCGGTCACGAGTGGACGAGCGTCGGCGGGAACAGGTCGGCGAGTGGCAAAGGGAGGGCATCTACCCGTACGCCGGAGAGCCCTCCGACGAGCGGGAGCGGGCCGAGCGAGAGACGTTCGATGCCGTCGCCACGACCGTCGTCCGCCACCTGCCCAGGTACACACACGCCCGCAAGACCACCTTCGCGCTCCTGAGGTCCGTCCTGGCACACGAACCGGGAGACGTCCTGCGGATCGCCGAGGAACTGTTCACGCTCTCGAAGCAGGAGCAGGAGGAACTGGCCCGCCTGCTCGACCGCACTCCGCTGTCCGCCCTGGTCAAGGCTTCCGCGACGGCCACTGGCCGGTTGGACTTCCTGGCAGCCCTCGAACATCTGGTCTTCGACGGCGGCGCCAAGCAGCGCGTCAAGGAGCACGGCGAACTGCACCGCATCCTGGAGAAGGAGTGCTGGGTCTTCGGCGAGGAGTACGGTCTGCACGCCAGCGACCGCAGCCTGGACGAGGTTCTGCGGCAGCACTGCCGACTCCTCGGCCGCGAGGATCTCGTACCGGCCCAAACGGTGCTGATGGAGGACGGCCGCCGTGGCCGCGTAGACCTCACGCTCTCCCAGGCGGCACGGCGCGGAAAGGGCGAGCGGCACCACCTCGTTGTCGAGCTGAAGAGGCCGAGCACGGTCCTGACCATGACCGAGTTCGGCCAGGTCAACAGCTACGCCCAGGCTGTCGTGACGGCCGACAGATTCCGGGATACGGCCGTGACCTGGGATTTCTGGCTGGTCGGCAACAGCATGGACGAAGGGCTGCGCCAGCTCGCCCACCAACACGACCGTATGCCCGGATGCGCCCTCTCCCAGCCACGGTTCCGGATCTGGGTCAAGACCTGGGGTGAGATCATCGAGGACTGCCAGGAGCGGCTGCGCTTCTACGGCGAACAGCTGGAGTACCAGTCCTCGGCCCAGCACGCCATGGACTACCTGGTGCGCGAGCATGCCGACGCGGTGGGTGAGCTCGTCGCCGATGGGACGATTCCCGCCCCGCGAAGCACAGGCGCTGCCGTCGCACCGTGAGGTCCGAGGCTCCGACCTCGCGTGAGGTGCCGGTGACCGGGGAGTCAGTTCCCCGAGGCGTACGTCACGAAGTCCGCCCAGACCTGCGGCGCCAGCGCGAGGCGGGGGCTGGTGTCGCGGTACTTGGAGTCGCGGACGTGGACCGTGCGGGGCGCTAGCGCGATCTCGACGCAAGACTCGCCATCGTTGCCGCCGCTGTAGCTGCTCTTGAACCAGGCCAATTCTGAGGCGTGCCCGGCCGAGGCCTTGCGGATCATGTCTCTCCCAGGAGTTTATCGATGAAGGCCAGCGACTCCCCTGGAGGGAGAGCCTGCGCGCGGATCGTGCCATACCGCAGCTCAAGGATGCGCAGTTGCCTCAGGTCGGAGATAGGGCGGCCATTGAACGCACCGTCGGAGCGGGCAACTGCCGTACCGTCCGCGAACTTCAGCAGCTCGATCCTGCCGTCGAGGCCGGAATGGACCTCGCGGTGCGTCGGCATCACCTGAAGCATGACATTCCGCAACTGGCCTACCTCCAACAGGCGTTCGAGCTGCTGTCGCCACACCATTGTGCCTCCGAGAGGGCGCCGCAACGGCGCCTCTTCCAGCACGAAGCCGAGAGAGGGACCAGGGTCACGTTCAAAGATGGACTGCCGGGCCACACGAGCAGCCACCATCCGCTCCACATCATCCTTCGAGTACGGAGGCTGTGCCGCCTCAATTGCGGCCCTGGCATGTCCCGGCGTCTGCAACAGCCCAGCAATGATGTTGGACTCGTACACCCCGATCTCGACCGCCTTGGCCTCCATGTCCGCCAGATCCCGCACCTTCTTCGGATACCGGACCTTCTCCACGTCCACCTTCATGGCCGAGAGCAGCCCACCCGCCCCCAACACCTTGTCGGCCTTGTCCAGGTACTCGGGCCGGGGGATGCGCTTTCCACTCTCGATCTTGTACACCATGTCCTCGCCGTACCCGAGGGCCTTGCCGAACTCGCCGGCCCGCATCCCCGCCGCCTCCCGCCGCAGCTTCAACTGCCGCCCCACCGTGCCGACGACAGCGAGCCCCCACTCGTCGTCCGGATCCACCTCCCACCCGGGCTCACTCGTCTCGTCCCTGAGCTGCCCGGCCTCCCCGTCAACCGTCATCTGCGCGCACCCTTCCCGACAGGCCCGGACTCCCCCGGACAACCGACGGACAGTCACCGTACGTATCGGAGCCGTCACTGTTCACGGTAAGCGCATCCCGCCACGCTGAGTGACGTGAATCAGGAAATCACCGAGCCGCGAACCCAACGGGACGGCAGCACACCCCACTTCAGCGTCCTGTTGTCCCCCACGCCCCGCGGAGCCCGCCTCGCCCGTCTGCTCGCGACGGAGCACCTCCGTCCCTTGGGCCTCTTCCCCCTGGACCGCGTGGAGCACATCGTGGCCGAGTTGGCGGCCAACGCCATCTCCCACGGCCGCGTTCCCGGCCGGGACTTCCGACTCAAGCTCTACGTCGTGGGCGACACCCTCCGTATCGAGGTCACCGACACCCGAGGGGATCGCCTACCCAGCGCCCAACGCACCGCCCCCGACAACGAATCGGGCCGTGGCCTGGTCCTCGTGGACGCCCTCGCCGACCGTTGGGGAGTGGCCGAGGGTCCCGCCCCACTCAAGACCGTCTGGGCGGAGGTGAGGACCGGCCCCACCGGATCGCGCTCCGTCCCGCCCCGGTGACGGACGTCCCGGCCCGGCGCGTGATCAAAGCTTTTCCATGACCTGGGATGAGTACCAACCAACCAACCCACCCCACCTCCCCTCGACCCCGGGGATCTCCGTCACCCGGAAGAGTGGCGATCCTCAACTCTCCTGGATTTCGGCCCGGTTCGCTGGCATATGCTCGCCGCGACCACAACAGCAGACATGCGACGGCCCCCGCCGGGACGGCAATCCCAGTGCGAGGGCCTGACCACCGAGGAAGTAAAGGGCTTCCCTGTGGATACCCAGAACCTTAGCGCGCCCGCCTGCGCCCAGCCGCCGAATCCGCGCGGTGTCACCCACGTCAACATCAAGCACACGACCCGCTTCACGATCGTCGGCAACCACCTCACCCAGCACCGCCGGCTCTCCCTCACCGCGATCGGCCTGGCCTGCCATATCCAGTCGCTGCCCTCCGGCGCCCGCGTCGACATCAAGACCCTCACCGACCGCTTTTCCGAGGGCGAGACCCGTATCGCCGCCGCCCTGCGCGAACTGGAGACCCACGGCTACCTGACCCGCGCCCGCGTACGCCTCCCCAGCGGCCGGATCGTCACTCACACGGTCTCGTACAACCAGCCTCTGACCAGCGAGACGGCCCGCCCCGAGCCGATCCCCGACCGCTCGCCCCAACCACCTGCCGCTCCCCCGCAGCCCCCTCAGGACACACCCCCGCCACAACCTGCCGAACCCGAACCCCAACCCCAACCCGAAACGGAGAGTGCCCCCGACACCGAAGCCAAGCCCGGCCCCGACCCCACACGTGGCACCACCACCGCCAAACCCCCACTCCCCGAGCCCGAAACCCCCGACCTGGACCGCCACCGCATCGCCACCACCCTCCTCGCCGCACTCCACCACCACGACCACCGCCTCCTCCTCTCCGAACGCGACGTCCGCCGCCTCGCCCCCGCCGTAGCCGCCTGGCTCGAACGCGGCGCACATACCGAGGCCGTACGCCACGCCCTGACGTCGAACCTCCCGTAGAACCCCCGCCATCCGGCGTCCCTGATCGCCTACCGCCTCACCGAGCACCTGCCGCCCCCGGCACCTCCCGCACCCCGGTCCGGCGACAGCCGCACGCCCCCACCACCGTCGCCCCCTCGCCCCTTCTACAACTGCGAGGGCTGCGAGCGCGCGATCCGAACACCCACCCCCGGCTCCTACTGCCGTGAATGCCGCGACGCGAGCCTGGACACCAGCACGGCAGCCTGATGCCCTCCGCGAGGCCTCCGCCCTACCCCGCGTTCCGCAGCCGCGTGAACGCCGCGTCCAGCCCCCGCTTCACCGCCCCCGCCACCGGCCGCTCCACCAGCCGGTGCACCAGCCAGCTCAACAGCAGGAACCCGGCCAGCACCGACGCCACCAGCAGCCGTGGGTCCATGGCGTCCCGCAGGCGGTTGATCACGGCCGTGCCCGCCGCGTAGTGCGTCAGGTAGAGCGGATAGGTGAGGCTCCCTGCCGTCACCAGCCACCGCCACCGGATCCGGTCCGTGAAGCCGAGTGCCACGGCGACCATGACCAGCAGGAACACGGTGAAGATGACCACCGCGCCCCGCCAGCTCCCCACATGCTCGACCTCGTCGATCCGCTGGCCCAGCTCCTTCTGGCCCATCAGCCAGGCCATCGCGAGGATGCCCCACAGGAGCAGGTCCTGGCCGAAGCGGTGCATGAGGTACAGGGCGAGGCCGGCGATGAAGTACCAGGAGGCCTCCGGGTCGGCGACCAGCTCCAGCAGGGGCAGTTTCGCGACCGGGGCGAGCATGGCCGCCGCGCCCCACACGCAGCAGAACAGCACCACCCGGCGATAGGTCAGGCCCATCCACACCACGACCAGGAACAGCAGGTAGAAGCGCAGTTCCGACCACAGGGTCCAGTAGACGCCGTCCACGTTCTGCACGCCCGAACCCGACTGAAGCATCGTCAGGTTCAGCAGGACGTCCCGCAGCCGCAGCCGCTCCCACACCCCCGGCAGCGCCACCAGCACACCCGTAGTGAACAGCGCCGCGAACCAGTAGGCGGGGTAGAGCCGGATGACCCGCGACACGAAGAACTGGCGCGGCGTCCGTCCCCAGCACGACATGCAGATCACGAAGCCGCTGATCACGAAGAAGATCTCGACGCCGATCCAGCCGTAGGCGGCGAAGCGGAAGACCGTCGGCATGATGTCCGACGTCGGGCGGTCCCAGATCAGGTTGCCCGGCTGGTTCACGCGGCGGGTGCCGGCGTAGTGGTGGACCGCGACCATGAGCGCGGCGAGGAGCCGGATGCCGTCGAGGGCGTAGAGGCGGGGGCGCCGCGCGCGGCTGGGGGGTGGCTGCACCACGAGGGGCGTGGGGAGCGGCTGTGCGGTGCGTATGAGAGGGAGGCCAGGCATCGTCCGTCAGGCTAGGCCCGGCACAGGTATCTCATGGGCAACACAGGGCAACGTTCGCCCATGGTTCACCCACCGCACATCCGTACGACTCCCCGCACCGAAAAGCAGGCGCCCCACGCGAAAGGGCCCGTACGACCGGAGTCGTACGGGCCCCTTCAGGAGCTCAGCTCAGGCTGTGCCACCAGTCAGGCGCAAGATCACTTCGTGATCTTGGTGACCTGGCCGGCGCCGACCGTCCGGCCACCCTCACGGATGGCGAACTTCAGGCCCTCTTCCATGGCGACGGGCTGGATGAGCTCCACCTTCATCTCGGTGTTGTCACCCGGCATGACCATCTCGGTGCCCTCGGGGAGGGTCACGACGCCGGTCACGTCCGTCGTACGGAAGTAGAACTGCGGACGGTAGTTGTTGAAGAACGGGGTGTGGCGGCCACCCTCGTCCTTCGACAGGATGTAGGCCTGGGCCTGGAACTCGGTGTGCGGGGTGACCGAGCCCGGCTTGATGATGACCTGGCCGCGCTCGACGTCCTCGCGCTTGATGCCACGGAGCAGCAGACCGACGTTCTCACCGGCCTGGCCCTCGTCGAGCAGCTTGCGGAACATCTCGATACCGGTGACCGTGGTGGTGGTCTTCTCGGTCTTGATGCCGATGATGTCGACGGTCTCGTTGACCTTCAGGACACCACGCTCGATACGGCCGGTGACGACCGTACCACGACCGGTGATCGTGAAGACGTCCTCGATCGGCATGAGGAACGGCTTGTCGACGTCACGCTCGGGCTGCGGGATCGACTCGTCGACAGCCTTCATCAGGTTGAGGACGGACTCGGTCCACTCGGCCTCGCCCTCCAGCGCCTTCAGCGCGGAGACGCGGACGACCGGCAGGTCGTCGCCCGGGAACTCGTACTCGGAGAGGAGCTCACGGACCTCGAGCTCGACGAGCTCCAGGATCTCCTCGTCGTCCACCATGTCGGCCTTGTTCAGGGCGACCACGATGTACGGCACGCCGACCTGGCGGGCCAGGAGCACGTGCTCCTTGGTCTGCGGCATCGGGCCGTCGGTGGCGGCGACCACGAGGATCGCGCCGTCCATCTGCGCGGCACCGGTGATCATGTTCTTGATGTAGTCCGCGTGACCCGGGCAGTCGACGTGCGCGTAGTGACGGGTCTCCGTCTGGTACTCGACGTGCGCGATGGAGATGGTGATACCGCGCTGACGCTCCTCGGGCGCCTTGTCGATGTTGTCGAACGCGGTCGCCTCGTTCAGGTCCGGGTACGCGTCGTGCAGCACCTTGGTAATGGCGGCCGTGAGGGTCGTCTTACCGTGGTCGATGTGACCGATGGTGCCGATGTTGACGTGCGGCTTAGTCCGCTCGAACTTCGCCTTCGCCACTGGGGTCCTCCTGTGGAGTGTGCTGTACGCCTTGGATCGTCGGCGCCAGGTGATCTTTGCTGTTAAGTCCCGGGCCCCGGGTCATTCCGCCACGAATGCGGAGGTACGACCCGTGAGGCTCCGAGGTCAAGCCTAAAGCGTGTGCACGCGGTGCGTTAAACGCGGTGCGTTACTCGCCCTTGGCCTTCGCGATGATCTCCTCGGCGACGTTCCGCGGAACCTCGGCGTAGGAGTCGAACTGCATCGAGTAGCTTGCGCGACCCGACGTCTTGCTGCGGAGGTCGCCGACGTAGCCGAACATCTCCGACAGGGGCACGAGGCCCTTCACGACGCGGGCACCCGCACGCTCCTCCATGGCCTGGATCTGACCACGGCGGGAGTTGATGTCGCCGATGACCTCACCCATGTAGTCCTCGGGCGTGGTGACCTCGACGGCCATCATCGGCTCGAGCAGCACGGGGCTGGCCTTGCGCGCGGCCTCCTTGAAGGCCTGCGAACCGGCGATCTTGAAGGCGAGCTCGGAGGAGTCGACCTCGTGGTAGGCGCCGTCGATGAGCGTCACGCGGACACCGGTCATCTCGTAACCGGCGAGGATGCCGAACTGCATGGCCTCCTGCGCACCGGCGTCGACCGAGGGGATGTACTCCTTCGGCACACGGCCACCGGTGACCTTGTTGACGAACTCGTACGACGTGTCGCCGCCCTCGATCGGCTCGATGCCGATGATGACGCGGGCGAACTGGCCGGTACCACCCGTCTGCTTCTTGTGGGTGTACTCGACCTTCTCGACGGCCTTGCGGATCGTCTCGCGGTACGCGACCTGCGGCTTGCCGACGTTGGCCTCGACCTTGAACTCACGGCGCATACGGTCGACCAGCACCTCGAGGTGCAGTTCGCCCATGCCGCCGATGATGGTCTGGCCGGTCTCCTCGTCGGAGTGGACCTGGAAGGACGGGTCCTCCTCGGCGAGACGCTGGATCGCGATGCCCAGCTTCTCCTGGTCGCCCTTCGACTTGGGCTCGATGGCGACCTGGATGACCGGCGCCGGGAAGTCCATGGACTCCAGGATGACCGGGTTCTTGTCGTCGCAGAGCGTCTCACCGGTGGTGGTCTGCTTCAGGCCCATGACGGCGACGATGTCGCCGGCGCCCACCGACTCGATCTCCTCACGCTTGTTGGCGTGCATACGGTAGATCTTGCCGATGCGCTCCTTGCGGCCCTTGACCGAGTTGAGCACGGCGGAGCCGGACTCGAGGCGGCCGGAGTAGACACGCACGAAGGTGAGCTTGCCGAGGTGCGGGTCGCTCATGATCTTGAACGCCAGCGCCGACAGCGGCTCGTCGTCGGACGGACGGCGCTTGACGACCGTCTCCGGGTCCTTGACGTCGTGGCCCTCGATGGCCTCGATGTCGACCGGCGACGGCAGGTAGCGCACGACCGCGTCGAGCAGGGGCTGAACACCCTTGTTCTTGAAGGCGGTGCCGCAGAACACGGGGGTGACGGTGGTGCCGCCGCCCTTGCCGGAGGCGATGGTGATCCGACGGATCGCCGCGTAGAGCTGCTCCTCGGTGGGCTCGGTGCCCTCGAGGTACAGCTCCATGAGCTCCTCGTCGTTCTCCGCGACGGCCTCGAGCAGCTTGCCGCGCCACTCCTCGGCCGCCTCGGTGTGGGTGTCCGGGATGTCGACGACGTCGTACATCTCGCCCTTGGTCGCCTCGGCGGACCACACGAGCGCCTTCATGCGGACCAGGTCCACGACGCCCTTGAAGTCGGCCTCGGCACCGATCGGCAGCTGCATGACGATCGGCTGCGCGCCCAGGCGGTCGATGATCATGTCGACGCAGCGGTGGAACTCGGCACCGGTGCGGTCGAGCTTGTTGACGAAGCAGATGCGCGGAACGCCGTAGCGGTCCGCCTGACGCCACACGGTCTCGGACTGGGGCTCGACGCCGGCGACGCCGTCGAACACCGTCACGGCACCGTCGAGCACGCGCAGGGAACGCTCCACCTCGACGGTGAAGTCGACGTGGCCCGGCGTGTCGATGATGTTGATGGTGTGGTCGACGTCTTCCAGCGGCCAGTGGCAGGTGGTGGCAGCAGAGGTGATCGTGATGCCACGCTCCTGCTCCTGCTCCATCCAGTCCATCGTGGCAGCGCCGTCGTGGACCTCACCGATCTTGTACGAAACGCCGGTGTAGAACAGGATCCGCTCGGTGGTGGTCGTCTTGCCCGCGTCGATGTGGGCCATGATGCCGATGTTGCGCACCTTGGCCAGGTCAAGCGAAGTGGTAGCCATAAGGCTTCAGTCTTCTCTCGGTCTCGATGTGGACTGCGACTACCAGCGGTAGTGCGCGAAGGCCTTGTTGGACTCGGCCATCTTGTGCGTGTCCTCGCGCTTCTTCACAGCGGCGCCGAGGCCGTTGGACGCGTCGAGAAGCTCGTTGAGCAGGCGCTCGGTCATGGTCTTCTCGCGACGGGCGCGGGAGTAACCGACGAGCCAGCGCAGCGCGAGCGTGCTGGCGCGGCCGGGCTTGACCTCGACCGGGACCTGGTAGGTCGCGCCACCGACACGGCGGGACTTGACCTCGATGGTCGGCTTGATGTTCTCGAGAGCGCGCTTGAGCGTGATGACCGGGTCGTTGCCGGTCTTCTCGCGCAGGCCCTCCATGGCGCCGTAGACGATGCGCTCGGCAGTCGAGCGCTTGCCGTTCAGCAGCACCTTGTTGATCAGGGAGGTCACCAGAGGGGAGCCGTAAACCGGGTCGATGATGACCGGGCGCTTCGGGGCGGGGCCCTTACGAGGCATTCTTACTTCTCCTTCTTGGCGCCGTAGCGGCTGCGGGCCTGCTTGCGGTTCTTGACACCCTGGGTGTCGAGGGAACCGCGGATGATCTTGTAGCGAACACCCGGCAGGTCCTTCACACGGCCGCCGCGCACGAGCACGATGGAGTGCTCCTGCAGGTTGTGTCCCTCACCCGGAATGTAAGCGGTGACCTCGATCCCGCTGGTCAGACGCACACGCGCGACCTTACGCAGGGCCGAGTTCGGCTTCTTCGGGGTGGTCGTGAACACACGCGTGCAGACGCCACGACGCTGAGGGGAACCCTCGAGTGCGGGCGTCTTGTTCTTCTCGACCTTGTCCTGCCGGCCCTTGCGGACCAGCTGCTGGATCGTAGGCACTACTTCTCCGGTTTCTGTGTGCCGATGGGTACAGCTAACCTGGAACTTCTCCGACCCACGCGGTCGGGTGTGTCGAATCCTGCGGACTTCCGCCGCGAGGCAGCGGAAAGCTCGGATTACGGCGGCCGCTCGCGGCCCCGGTGCGGTGTGATGGCACGCACGAGGGCCAGGGCACACCCCAGGCACAAGGTCTGAGCGTACCCAGCGCAATCACTCCGGTCAAAACAGAAGCCGTGCGCCCGACACACGACGGTTACGTTCTCGAACCCGACCGCTGGTGTGGTACGGGAGTTTCCGCGCCCTTCGTGTCCTGGGTCGCCGCCTCCCGGGCTGCCGTGTCGTGGGTCGCCGTGTCGTGGCCGACGAAATACGTCGGGCGGTTCTGGACGGCCGTATAGATGCGGCCCACGTACTCGCCGAGCAGCCCGACGCAGATCAGCTGGACCGCGCCGATGAACAGCACCCCGGTGAACAGGGAGGTCCAGCCGGGGACCGTGTGGTCGAGGAAGTGGGCGCTCAGGGTGTACGCCATCAGCCCGAGGCACACCAGGAAGGCGAAGCCGCCGAGCCAGGTGGCGATGCGCAGCGGGGCCGCCGAGAACCCGGTGACGCTGTCGACGGCGAGCCGGATCATCCGCCCCAGCGGGTACTTGCTCTGCCCGGCCGGGCGCGGGGCGCGCTCGTACGTCACCTGTCCACTGGGGAAGCCGAGCCAGGGCACCAGGAGCCGGTAGACGCGCTGCTGGTCGGGCAGTGCCTTGAGGGCGTCCACGGCGGCCCGGCTGAGCAGCCGGAAGTCACCGGCCTGGGAGGGCACGGCCGGCCCGGCGAGCCGTCGCACCAGCCGGTAGTAGAGCCCCGCCGTCCAGCGCTTGAAGCCGGTGTCGCTGGCGCGGTCGGCGCGGATGCCGTAGACGATGTCGAGCCCTTCGCCCCGCGCGAGGGCGAGCATCTCGGGGATCTTCTCGGGCGGGTCCTGGAGGTCGGCGTCGATGCTGACGACGTAGGCGCCGACGGCGCGGTCCAGGCCGGCGGTGAGGGCGGCCTGGTGGCCGGAGTTGCGGCGCAGGCCGATGATCCGCAGTTCGGGCCAGCCGAGGCGGAAGGCGGCGAGGAGTTCGGCGGTGCGGTCGGTGGACCCGTCGTCGACGGCGACGACCTCGTACGGCGTGCCGAGACCGGCGAGGACCGGGCGCACTCTGCTGACCAGCGCCGGGAGGACCTCTTCCTCGTTGTACATGGGTATGACGACCGACAGAACGGTCGCGCCCGTCACGGCATTCGGCATCTCCGCCACGCGCCCTCCCCTAACCTGTGGCGCACATGTGCGACTCTGGTGCGATCTTATGACCACGTTTCACGATCGTCCGGACAACGGCTCCGACCCGGCCCGTACGGTGATCGCCAGGGCCTGTCCTAGGGGGACCCCAGTCATGAGCACGGCGCGCAGCGACGCGGCGACCGAGTCGGCCATACCGGAAGAGGGACGGGAGCGGCCCGCACGGGGCCGCCGGCTGTCGCTGCCGGACGGTCTACGACCGTACCTCTTGCCGCTGCTCCTGTACGGCGTGACGAAGCTGGTCGGGCTGACCGTCTTCGCGTGGCTGCTGGAGTGGGCCGACGACTACCGGAAGAAGGACCCGCGCTTCGGCGGCGGCGCCCACTGGTGGGACGTGCTGGCCACCTGGGACGGCTGGTGGTACCTCCAGGTCGCCGAGAAGGGGTATGATCCGCGGCCGCTGGAGCCGCTGGCGCCGGGCGGGCTGTTCACCGTGCAGCAGAACTCGGTGGCGTTCTTCCCCCTCTACCCCGGCCTGATCAGGGGGGTCTCCGAGGGCACGGGCCTCGGTCTGTACGGTTCCGCGATCCTGGTGTCCGTCGTGGCGTCCTTCGTGGCCGCGGCCGGGATCTACGCGGTCGTCGCGGCGCTCGCTGGGGTGCGGGCGGGCACGATCGCGGCCGGACTGTGGGCCGTGGTGCCGGGCGCGGGCGTGGAGTGGGCGGTCTACTCGGAGTCGGTGTTCGTCGCGATCGCCGCATGGTGCTGCTACTGCGTGATGAGGAAGCGGTGGGTGGCGGCCGGGCTGCTGGCCTTCCTCGCCGGGCTGAACCGGCCGACGTCCGCCGCGCTCATAGGGGCCGTGGGCCTCGCCGCGATCGTGACGCTCGCCCGGCGGGAGAGCAGGCGTGAGCAGGGGATCGCCGGTCCGGTGTACGCGATGGTCGCCGCGCCGCTCGGGCTGCTCACCTATGTCGCCTGGGTCGGGCTGAGCATGGGCGATCTGACCGCCTACTTCACGCTCCAGCGCGAGGGGTGGGCGCACTACTTCGACTTCGGCAAGTACACGCTGGACGTGCTCGGCAACACGGCGGTCGGCCACAACAACTACCTGTTCGCGTTCTCGGTGCCCGATCTGCTGTGTGTCCAGATCGTGCTGGCGCTGCCGTTCCTCATCGCGCTGATGCTGCGGAAGAAGCCGCCGCTGGTGCTGGTGGCGTACGCGCTGGCGTCGATCGTGACCGTGCTGGGGACGCAGCAGATGTTCGGCAACACGGGCAGGTATCTGCTGCCCGTGTTCCCGCTGCTGCTGGCCCCGGCCGCGGCGCTGAGCCGGCTGAAGTGGCCGAGCCTGGCGGTGTTCTTCACGACGGCGTCGATCGCGTCCGGCTGGTACGCGCACTACGTCATCTTCGAGCTGGGCATCCCGTAGGACGCGCCCCGGGGGCGGTCGCCGTCAGGGGGTTGCCGTAAGGGGGTCGCCGTCAGGGGGACGAGACCGCCGCCAGCATGAGGATCATCAGGAAGAACGCCCAGCCCGCCACCGACAGCCAGCCCAGGATGAGGCCGGCCAGGGCGAACCCCTCGCCGCCCTCGCCGGTGCGGCGCATCTCGGCGCGGGCCTTGTGGCCGAGGATCACCGCGGGGATGCCGGTGAGCCCCGCGGTCATGGTGGTGAGGACACCGCAGACCATGGAACCGACCGCCTTGCCGTTGGTGGGCGGCGGCGGGGCGGGCAGGAACGTCCGCGGGACGGGCGGGCCGAAGGCGGTCGGCGCGGCGAGGGCCGACGGGACGGCCATCGGCCCCTGCGGGAGGTCGGAGATGACGAGTTGCAGCTCGCCGACGGTGCGGGCCTGGTAGGCGCGCTGCACCCGCTTCTCGAACTCGTCCTGCTGCAGACGGCCTTCACCGAAGCCCGCCCTGAGCACGTCCACCGCACGCTCGCGGTCGGCGTGCGACGCGAGCATCGAAGCGCCGTTCGGCACCTGTCCCTGCGGCTGCCATGGCGACGGATACGACACGGGCACCTCCCCCCGGACGGCTGAATTGCCTCCATCATCCCTCAACGCGCCCGGGCCGCCCACGGTTCCCCCGGTCAGCGCGGGTCACGGTTCGGGTGACGGTCCGGGTCGCGGTTCGGGTCGCGGTTCGGGTCGCGGTCCGGGTCGCGGTCCGGGTCGCGGTCCGGGTCGCGGTTCGGGTCGCGGTTCGGGTCGCGGTCCGGGTCGCGGTCCGGCCCGCGCGCCGCGCGCTCGGCCGCGAAGACGTCCTCCAGGCGGAAGAGCTGGGCCCGCCCCGCCTTGCCGGCCGGTCTGAGCCGGCCGAGCTGGACCCACTTGCGGATGGTGGCGGGGGCGACACCGACCTCCTGGGCGGCGAGGGGGCCGGGGATGAGGGTCGGCTTCTCCGGGATGTTCCCCTTGCCGCTCATGCCCGCCTCCACTCCCCCTCGTCCCAGGTGTGCCGGTAGGCCGGGTCGTCGTGGCAGCCGCAGTCGGGGTCGGCGCAGCGGCAGGCCGGGTTGACGCACAGGACGGCGTGGCGGTCGGGGAAGGCGCGCAGGGAGACCGAGTCGCACCAGGGGCAGCGGCCGGAGATCCGTACGACCGTCTCGGCGTCCCCCAGCGCACGGGCGCAGCGCCGGGCCATCCGGCGGGTCTCGTCGCGGACGTGCGCGGCGAGTACGGGGTCGGCGGCGACTCCGTCGAGCAGCGCGGCGATCCGGCGCAGCCGGTCGGGCACGGGGGCGCGGCGCGCGCGGGGCAGCCCGAGCCGGTCCCGTACGGCCTCCTCCAGCTCGACCACGCCGTCCGTGATGTCCCGGATGGTGTCGGAGATGTGCAGCCGCAGCGGGGCGGCACTGTGTCCGGGGGCGACGAGCCCGTGCCGCTGCTGAAGCTGCAGCGCGTCCTCACGCTCCTCGCGCAACCGCTCGGCGAGAGCGGCGGGGGGCGGAGCGGAGGGACGGGCGGCGGGCGTGGCCCGCCCCGGCACCAACTCCGCGGCCAACTCCGGGAACTGCTGGAGCAGGGTGGCGATCCAGAGGGCGGCCTGGGCGACGGGGCGGGATTCGAGGGGGGTGGGGCGGACGCCGGCCGGGGGTGCCGGGGCGGGGCGGGCACCTGCCGGCGGTGCCGGGGTGGGGCGGTGGTGGGCCGGGGGCGGCTCCGGGGAGCGGCGGTTGCCCCGAGGCGGCTCCGGGGAGCGGCTGTGGGTCGCGGCCGGCTCCGGGGAGCGGCTGTGGGTCGCGGCCGGCTCCGCGGCGCGGGCGCGGGTTGAGGCCGGCTCCGCGGCGCGGGCGCGGGTTGAGGCCGGTGTCGTGGGGCGGCCGCCGGTCGCAGCCTGTGCGAGGCGGGGTGCTGGTGTCGTGGGGCCGGTGTGGGGCGGGGTGGTGGGGCTGGTGAGCGGAGCGGTGGGGCGGTGGTCAGGCACGGGCGCCTCCCCGGCTCGGGAGGTGGGCCACGACCGCGGCGAGGGCCGACGGCAGGAGGTGGGCCGGTACGGAGACCGGGCGGCCGGAGCGCCAGAGCCGACCGCCGCAGACGCCGTCGAACCAGTTCTCCGCCGGCGCCACCGTCTCCTCGCAGGCACGCCGTACGGGGCAGACCGCGCAGGCCCGCAGTGCGGGGGCGGCGTCCTTGGGTTTCTTGGAGAAGACGACCCGGGGCGGGAGTCCGGCACAGGCGGCCTCGGCCTGCCAGCCGACGGGATCCGGTGGTGGACAGGAACTGGTTGCGGGCACGGACATGGGACCCCCCTGTCGGTTCGTGAACGAGCCGTACGAAGTGAACGCTCTTCAGAGTACAGGTTGCGTGCGCGCTCGCAACGAGATTCCCGATTCGCTCGCCCTGCCACTCCTGCACCACCAGAGCGGGCACCCCCCTCTCTCGGGCCCCGCAAATCTCCACGAAAAGCTCGAGCTTTCCTCATTGCTTGCACGAGAGCACGTAATTCCGTGCGCGCAAGCAAGCTAAACTCTTGCCCACCCCCGGAGAAAGCGAGAAGAGATGACCACCCAGGATCTGGACGCGTTCGCCGCATGGGTCGAAGACCTCATGCGCGAGCGCGGCTACGACATCGACAGCCCACGCGGCGGCGGAAAGTCACGGATCGCGGACGAGGCGGGCGTCCACCGCGCCGCCGTCACCCGCCTGTTGCAGCGGCAGAGCATGCCGGACCTCGAAACCACGCGCCGACTCGCCCGCGTGCTCGGCGTGCCGGTCCGCGACATGCTCATCCGCTCGGGCCGCCTGACGGCGGAGGAACTGGCCGACCCGCACGACCATCCGGCCACCCCCACCCCCGGCACCGAGATCGGCCGCCGACCCACCCTCGAGGAGGTCGCCGAGCTCCTCGGCGTCCCCGCCGACCGGCGGGAGATGTTCGTCAGGGTGGTGGAACAGTTCCTGCCGAACGGGTCGGAGATCTCCGTAGAACAGGACCGCAAGGAAGGCGGGCGGGTACTGGTGGAGGCCGCGACGGCGGCGTCCCCCGGCACCGACTGACGACACGGGCACCCGTGGGCCGACGGGTGCACCTCGTGGGCGACACCGCGCCGATCCCCTCCACACCACCGCCCCCACCTCGCACTTTCGCTCCTCCGCCGCCGCCCGGCGCAACCCTCTCGCCATTTTAGTTGCGTGCGCGCACGTTCGTCTGTCACAGTTGGTGCAGCGGCGGAGCTGTGCCCGCACCTCGCAGCCGGGGTCGCACCCTCGCCGTACGCCGGGCCGAGGCGCCGTGCCGCCTCCCCCGCCGCCCCCCGCCACCCCGCGCGGCGCCCGCCCGGCGGCCTTCTCCTTCTTCCTGCTCATCCCGCTTCCTGATCTTCCCGCTTCCGGCGAGGTGACCCGGCATGACCACACCCACTCCACCGAGCGCCTTCCCCGACGTCGAGGCCCTGGTCGTCGACATCCTGGAGGCCGACTCGGCGCTCTCCACGGCGCTCGTGACCGTCGAGCCGCCAGAGAACTTCGACGGCACGACCGCCGCCGTGCTCGTCAACCGGCGCGGCGGCGCCTGGGTCGGCGAACTCCACGTCGACCAGCCGCTGATCGAGCTGGAGGTGTACGGCCCGACCAAGCAGGCCGCGCACGTCCTGGCCAACTCCGCCCGCCGCGCCCTGATGGCCGCGGCCGGCAACACCTACGGCACCAACCTCATCACCGAGGTGGAGGAGCAGGACGGCCCGCGCTGGCTGCCCGACTACCTCTACCGCGCGGCCAACCGCTACGTGATCGTGCTCAAGGTGTTCCTGGACGTCTACTGACACGTCCTCACGCGGCCCGGATTCGGGTCGCCCACAGACCGAAGGCCCCGCCCCCTCGCATCGCGAACCGGCGGGGCCTTCGCCGTACCCGGACCACGCACCACCGCCGGGCGACGGCAACCGGCAACACCACCACACCCCCTTTTTTTTAAGGAGACTCATCCATGGCAGGCACCAACTCCTCCGAGATCCGCATCGCCGGAGTCGGCCGGCTCTACGTCGCCACCGCCGACACCGACGTTCCGACGACCTTCTCCACCGACCCGTCCACCGACTGGGCCACCGGCTGGAAGAACCTCGGCTTCACCAACGGCGAGGGCGTCACCTTCAGCAAGAAGGACAAGCTGGAGCCGGTCGACGTGTGGCAGGCCGTCAGCCCGGTGCACTTCGTGTACTCGGACCGCGACCTGACCCTGAAGTTCTCGCTGCTGCAGTTCAACGAGGACACGCTGCCGTTCTTCATGGGCGGCGGCCAGGTCGACGCGGTGACCGGCTCGACGGGCGTCTACAAGTACGACATCGCCGACCGCCCGTACGCCGATGTGCGCGCCCTCGGCCTGGAGTTCACCGACGTCCGTGCCAGCGACGGCTCCACCGTGACCTACCGCTTCGGCATCCCGCGCGGCCAGGTCACGGCGGCGGACGACATCAAGCTGGCCCGCAAGTCTCCGGCCCAGCTCGGCATCACCTTCACGGCGATGGCGTCGGCCGACGGTTCGGCGCTGGCCAGCTTCGTGATGAAGGACGCCGCGTACGCCGCGTCCTGACCCGCCGGGGTGGGGTGAGCACCCCACTGCCCACCCCACCCCGGGCTCCATCCCTCTCTTCACCACCCAGGCTTCACGGACCCAAGGAGTACGCATCACCATGGCCCGTTTCGACGTCAACGCCGCCCGCGCCCAGCGCCTCGAAGCCCTCGGCCGTACCTGGTCGTTCGAGCTCGACGGCGAGAGCTTCACCCTGCCCACGGAGCTGACCCGCGCCACCGCGAAGGCGCTGCGGGGGCTCGACGACAACGACGTGGACGGGCTGCTCGGGCTGCTCATGGGCGAGCAGCAGTTCGCCCGCTTCGAGCGGCACGAGGTGACCATGCAGGACATCGCCGCCATCCTGGAGGCCTACGGCAAGGAGACCGGGCTCGGCCTGGGGGAAGGCTGAGCCTCGTCGGGTTCGTCGACGAACACGCCGAGGCCCTCGAAGCGGACCTGCTCCGCTACTACGGCATCGATCTGCTCGACTGGCACCGCGACCGCCTCTCGGCGCGGCGGCTCGCGGTACTGGTCAAACACCTGCCGCGCGACAGTGCGCTCAACCGCGACCTGCACGGCGAGGCCGCCGACTGGTCGGTGACGGACCATCTGCTGGCCGCCGCGGTGGACCATCTGGCGGCGGCGAACTGGATGTTCGCGTGCGTCAACTCGGAGGAGGGCGACCAGCCGGAGCCTCCGGTCCCGGTGCCGCGTCCGGGTGACACGGCGGACGTGGACGACGAGACGGAGGACGGGGCGGACGAGGACGACGCGCGGTCTGCTCGGCTCGGTCCTGAGGAGCCGGGCGGCGGCTCGGCGCCCTCCGCGGTCCAGCTGGCCCGGTTCTTCGGCTGACCCGATGGGTGCCGCCTCACCGGGACCCCGGTGCCCCCGGCTGGTCGTCCCGGCGGCGGCTGTTCGCCCGGCCCTCCAACTCGTCGGCAAGGGCACGGGCCTTGTCCGAGAGCCGGGGCCGCTCCTCGGCCCGGGTCCCGGGCGGGTCCGCGGGCTCCTCCGACGGCTGTTCCGCCGTATCGGCCCTGCGTTCCTTGTCCCGCCCGGCCCCGGTGTCGGCACCCGGCCGGATCAGCGGGGGCACGCTGGGCCGGCCGTTGCGCCGGACCACCTGCCGGCGGTCCGAGGGCGCCGGGCGCTTCTCGCGCACCTCACGGGCGGAGAGCGCGTTGTCGTCGGCGGAGTTGCCCGGCGACGGCTGATCGGACTCGTCCCCGGCGCGGTCGTGTTCGGCGGGCGCGGATTCGACGACGTTGGTCCCGCCGGACGCCGGTGCGGGCGGGGGCGCGGGTACGGGCAGATGCCCGCCGTCCGCCACCGACCGCTCGCGCTCCCCCCGCTCCTCCACCCGAGTCACCTCGGAGGGCGTCCGCAGCAGCTCGACGTACGGCAGCGCGATGACCTCGCCGCCGGACTCGCCGTCCGGACGCCGGGCGCGGCGCGGGCGGCGGCCGGCGCGGGCGTCCTCCTGGCCCTGGAGGTAGGCGGCGGTGATCCGCTCCTCGTAGGCGCGTCGTATCGCGGGGAGCTGTTCGGCGACCATGTCCGCCCAGCCGGCGCTGTAGGCGGCCATTTCGCGGCGGTCGAGTTCGCCGCGTGGCAGGACCACGAGGCCCTCCGGGTCGTAGCCGAGTCGGAGGACGAGCTCGGAGACACGGGCGATGAGGTGTGGCAGATCGGGAGAGTGTTCCAGCCAGTCGATCATGTGATCGTTCCGCGCGTTGCTCGCGTCCCCGTCCACCCCGTTCGCCTTGCTCTAGTCCCCTGCCCCTTCGCGCCCCCGCGCGAGGACGGCTGCCCGTCGCCGTCCACCGTCGTCTACCGGCCCTTCAATTCGCTTTCAACGAACGGCAGTTCGTAGTAGTTCCTGCCCAACGGGAGAACGGCCGGATCCTACTCCACGAAATCCTGCACAACTTTCGACGCACCCGGTATCGCCGCAGGTCCGGACCACGGAACCACGGAGAGTTGTCGCCAAACACGGTACGACACCGCAGAGTAACTCGTACACTAGTTCGAACGGACGCTTCGAGCACCCCCAGGAGCGTCAGCTGCACCACAGCCCAGCGAACAGACCGGAAAGCAGGCCGACATGGCGACTGGCACGAGCGACTCCCCGAAGCAGCCGATCGACTCCTACACCCGCCTCTCCCACCTCCTGCGCACCACGGCCCCCGACCGCGAGGCGGTGCTCGACCGGGTGTACGAAGAACTGCTCGCCCGGGAGTCACGCGCCTACGCGGCGGGGTGGTCGGACGCACTGACGGAGGCGCGGCGGACCCGACGACACCGTCGGCCATGACCCCTCTCGGGCCACTCCTCGGGTGCTGAAGCGGCCGGCACTCCCCGGCGTCGCCGTAACCCCCTAGCCTCTTCTCCAAGGGTGTCGGCTTCCGGCGCCGCCTCCGGCGTCCCACAACGCGCCCGTTCGGTAGGGGGATGAGGCAGAGTGAGCGGCACGGACAGACAGACGAATCGGCGCATCCCGATCCTGATGGCGGCGGGTCTGCTCGTCGCGGCGGTGGGGCTGGGAATCCTCGGCGTCGTCCGCGACAACAACAGCCGCCTCGAAGCAGTGGAAGACGCCGGCAGGGCGTTTCTGAAGGCCTTGGCCGCAGGCGAGGGCAAGGACGTCTGCGGTCGTATGACCCGGATCGCCCAGTCCCAACTCGCCGCGGAACAGCACAAGGGCAGCTGCCCGCAGGCCGTCGCGGCACTCGTCGGCCCGCTGGACGACACGGAGCGAAACGAACTGGCGTCCTCCTGCAAGTCCAGGTTCTTCGAGAGGGAAGGAAGCTTTGGGCACGTCGGTGTCCGTGACAACCCCTTGGGCATCACCGAGCTGCTGCTTTCCGAGAGCGACGGAAATTGGCTGGTCGCTGAAATGAAATAGCTCGCACCGCACTGACACCCAACCAGCCTCGAAGGGGCCGCCAGATGACTGGCGGCCCCTTTGTCGTGCTGGCGGAAATTCCCGCCCACACACCCTTCGGACCATCGATTCCGAGCAAAGGAGAAGTGGATGACCACCCCCGTCCCGGGTACCGACTTGAGCCCCCTGAATGACCGGATATCGGAACTCATCAACGACGCGAAGGCGAAACTGGAGGAGCTCGGCAGTAGCTTCGGCAGCGCGTGGGGAGCAACCGGAAGCATCCTCGACACGCCGGCTGTCGCCATGGGTGCCGACCCCAACGCTTCTTCCATCGCCGCGACGAGCCAGTCCCTCTATTGGAGCCAGCAGGCCGGAAAGCTCGACGTCAGTGCCGTGACGGCCTCCGCCGACGTCCTCAAGTTGGATGAATCCGGCGTCTCTTTCATGGGCGCAAAGCTCTACGAGTTCCCCTGGGTGTCCGCCATCGAGAAGAAGTTCGGCACGGCCTCGGCCAGCGCCAAGGACCTGGAAAACCTGAAGGCGGAGATCTCGAAGATCGATGAGGGGCTCACCCGCGCGGGCGAGAAGACCGAGGAGATCAGTCGTTCAGTGGGCCGAGTGGGCAACGAGGTCTCCGATCTTCACCAGGCGCAAGAGGCCTACAAGCGGAAGAAGGTCGGCGACGCCTCCCGATGGGCGACGAGGCAGTGGGTCGATCACCGACTGAAGACGGCGAAGTCCATTTCGGACCGTATCAAGAACGATCCCGCGGTCGCCCGGGCCGGCCAGGACGTCCAGCAGTTGGCACAGCGGGTGAAGGACCTGGAAGAAGCCATCGGCAAATGATCGGCCGGCTACCGAAGAGGAGGAGAAATGGCTTTGAATTCCGCCGCCGGAAGAGCTGTTCGAACGACCTGTGTGACCAGCCCGAAGGAGGCGTGAGATGTCACTCGTCAGTTCCTTGAAGAAGGCGTCTGGGTCTCTGCAGGACTTCAAGGCCAAGGCCTCGAGCGCGGAGACCGCTGCGAAAGGAGTCGGCGACAAGGCTCGCACCGCGGATTCCGGCCTCAGGAACCTCAAGTCGTCCGCTCAGAACTCCAGCAGTGAGCTGAAGCAGCTCAAGATCGCCACCGACCAGGCCGAGAAGTCCATATCCAAGGCCGGAAAGACCGGCTCCAGCGCCGGCAAGAACCTCGGCAAGTACGAGTCCGGGGCCGGCAAGGCCGCCAAGGGCCAGGACAAGATGAACAAGTCGATGAAGGGCAACTTCTTCGGCATGCTCATGGACCTGCTCGCGCCGCTCATCGAGAAGGTCGTCGAGATGGCGACCAAGTCGAAGACCATGCAGAAGGTCCTCAAGACGGCCTTCGGCGTCATCAAGTCCGTGATCAGCACCGTCATGAAGGCCATCGGGCCGATCATGAAGAGCGCCGCGAAGCTCATCAAGTCGGTCTGGGACGGCATCAAGAAGGCGATCGCCACCGTCGTCAAGGCGATCGCCACCGTCATCAAGACCTACGTCGCCATCTGGAAGAAGGTCATCAGCACCGCCCTCAACGCGATCAAGACGGTCGTGTCCGGCGTGTGGAAGGGCATCAAGGCCGTCATCTCCCCGGTCGTCAACTGGGTCAAGTCGGCGATCCCCAACGCCTTCAAGGCCGTCAAGGACAAGCTGTCCAGCATCTGGGGCGGCCTGAAGGGCATCGCGAGCCGCGCCTTCGACGGCATCAAGAACGCGGTACGGGGCCCGATCAACGCGGTCATCGGCATCATCAACCGCGCGATCGGCGCCCTGAACGGCATCAAGGTCTCGATCCCGGGCTGGGTGCCGGGCGTCGGCGGCAAGACCTTCGGCGTCAGCCTGCCGAGGATCCCCACGCTGGCCACGGGCGGTGTCGTCATGCCCCGCTCGGGCGGTGTCCCGGCGATCCTCGCCGAGGCCGGTGAGGCGGAGGCCGTCCTGCCGCTGAGCAAGCTCGACCGGCTGCTCAGGCGGGCCGCCGCGCAGGGCTCGGCGTACGCCGGCGCGGCGGGTGCGAGCGGCGCGCTGCACATCGAGCACTACTACGCGGCCGAGACCAGCAGCCCGCAGCGCACCGCCGACGCCCTGATGTTCCTGGCGAAGGCACGCGGATGAGTGCCGCGGCGATATCGGCGGCCAACCCGCTCGCGGGTGTCGCATCCGCCCTGGGCTCCTTCCGGAGCCGGGCCGGACAGGGCGGCAGCGCACTGCGTTCCGTCACCAGCCGGATCAAGTACACAACCGTCACCGTTGACCGCATCCGAACGGCCGCCGATCAGGGCGGCACGGCACTTCGGCAGGTCAAGCAGGGGGCCGAGGCGACCGCCCGTTCCGTCGGCAGAACCGGACAGACCGCCACCGCCGCCGCGACCGGCGTGAGGTCCGTCGGCGGCAAGGCCAAGGCAGCCACGAAGGCACTCGGCAACCTCAAGTCCGCCCTCGGCGGTGTCTTCGCCGTCGTCGGCGCCCTCATCGAGGCCTCCGGCGTCCTCGGCGACCTCATGGGCACCTTCGGCACCCTCATGACCATCGGCGCCGGGGTCATGCTCGTCATCAACGCCCTCACCCGCGCCAACCCCATCGGCTTCGTCACCGGCCTCCTCCTCCCGGTCGCCGGCTGGCTGCTCGATCTCGCGCTGAACTCCGAGACCGGGCAGCGGCTGATGGAGCAGCTCGCCACCGTCGTACTGAAGTACGTCGAGGGCTATCTGATCGTCATGACGCCGCTGCTCAAGTTCATCGCGAGCGCGGTGAACACGTACGTCACCGTCTATCTCGGCGTGATCACCACCGCGCTCACCGTCATCGGCGCGCTCGTCGGCACCGGGTTCGCCGTGCTGAAGGCGCTGACCACCGGGGACACCCGGGCCCTCAGCGGCAAGGTGTCGTCGGTCTGGCGGGGGTTCAAGGACGCCGTCAGGCCGGCGCTGGACTGGGTCAGCAAGGACATCCCCCGGATGTTCACCCGGATCAAGGAGGCCACCTCCCGCACGCTCGGCGCGATGGGGCAGTTCGTCACCACCGGCGCGCAGACCGTCGCCGGGGTCGTGAAGGGGCCGATCCAGGGGCTGATCGCCTTCGCCAACTGGGTCATCGACAAGCTCAACAGCCTCAGCTTCAGCATCCTCGGCAAGAAGTTCGGCGTGCACCTGGACAAGATCCCGATGCTGGCCGAGGGCGGTGTCGCGGTTCCCGGCGCGTCCCGCGGCGGCCGAGTGCTGCCGCTGACCAACCTGGACCGGCAGCGGGCACTGGCCCGACGGCACCGGACCGCATCCCAACTCCCGTACCACGTCAAGGAGTTCCACGAGAGCCGGAGCGCCGGCGCCCGCGGCACGGCGGAAGATCTGCTCTTCCTCGCGTCCGCCCACGCCTGCACATGAGAGTGAGGTGACGGCCAGCATGGCCGAGATCACGACAACCGCATACACCGACGACGTGGCCCCCGGCTCACTCATCACCCGCGACGGGCAGATGCAGTGGGCCGGACTGCTGATGGGGCCCGGAACGCCGTACGAGATCGACCGCGGAGGCCTCAGCGGCTGGGAGGACCTGCCGGAGTACGACTCCTCCGACGCCGACCGCCCCACCGCGCACGGCGCCTGGCCGGGCGCCCGCTACGCCAAGCCCCGCAAGATCGGCGGCACGGTGTGGACCGTTCCCCCGCAGGACGACACGGCCTCCTCGCTCGGCGCGATGCGCGCCCTGCGGCAGGCGTTGCTCCTCGGCGACCAGGAGCGCTGGCTGGCGGTGCGGCTGCACGGCGAGACACTGGCCGTACGGGCCCGGGTCAGCCAGCGGGTGCTGGCCGCCGACCGCACGTACACCACGCAGGGCGTCTCCCGGGCGTCCGTGCAGTGGTACGCCACCGACCCGCGCCGCTACTCGGTCACCGAGCAGGCCGCGGTCACCGGCGCCCCGCAGCCGGAGAGCGGTCTGACCTGGCCGCTGACCTGGCCGCTGTACTGGGGCCAGGCCGCCGCCACCGGCGATGTCAACGCGGACAACGACGGCTCCGCGCCGACCCACCCGGTGATCGTCTTCAACGGCCCGTGCACCAACCCGACCGTGACCGACCGGACCTCGGCTCTGCGACTGCGCTACGAGATCGGGCTCGCCACCGGTGACGAGCTGGTCGTCGACACCGCCGCCGGCACGGTCACCCTCAACGGCACCGCCTCCCGCAGGCACACCGCGGCCGCGGACAGCAGCCCCGAGGAGCTCTTCGCCTTCGCGCCCGGCCGCGCCCAGCTGGCCTTCCGACCCGACACCCACGACACCGGCGCCCGGATGACGGTGCGCTGGCGAGCAGCGGAGTGGTGATCCCATGACCGTACGAGCCGCGTGGCTGACCGAGACCGGCCAGACCCGCGAGGACACCCGCCTCACCCTCTCCGGACTGCTCACCGTCAACGCGAACGCCGCCGAGAACATCCCGCTCAAGGCGCGCGGCGGCATCGTCCCCGGCGGCTTCGCGCTCAGCGGCGCCACGGGGGGCATGACCTGCACCGTCGGCACCGGCCGCGCCTTCGTCCAGGGCGGCCGGATCAACCAGGGTGCCTACCCGGTGGCGGTGACCGAGCCGGAGACCCTGACCGTGCCCGACGGCGACGCCCAGTACGGCCGTATCGACCTCGTCGAACTCGTCGTACAGGACGGCGTCTACGACGGCACCGCCCGGACGGAGGCCAAGGTGCGCCTCGTGGAGGGCACCCCCGCGGCCACGCCCGTGGCGCCCAGCACCCCCGACGGCAGCGCCCTGCCGCTGTACCAGGTCAAGGTGCCCGCCGGGACGTCGGCCGGCACCGGCGGCGTGCCCTGGGACACCGCGGTCACCAGCCTGCGCTACCCGACGGTGGCCCTCGGCGGGATCGTCCCGGCCGGAGGCTTCAGCGGCGCGTACGCCGGTCAGTACCGGGAGGAGTCCGGGGTCCTGCAGCGCTGGGACGGCACCACCTGGGTGCCGTACCCGAAGTCCGTCGGCGGGATCGCACCGTCCACTCCGCTGCTGGTCAACGGCAGTTACGTTGGCCAGTACCGGGAGGACGCCGCCGGACTGCTCCAGCGCTGGAACGGCAGCGCCTGGGAGTACGTGGCGGGCCGGACCACCCTGCTGCTCAGCGTCTCGCAGAGCACGGCGCAGTCCGTGCCCAGCGGCACCTGGACACCGATGACCCTGAACCTCACGGACGTCGACGACGCGGCCGGCTGGGCCACCAACGCCTACACCGTGCCGCGGGCCGGCTGGTGGCGGGTGGCGGGCGCCGTCACCTGGTTCACCGAGTCCAGCTCCGGCACCCGGGGGTCGCGGATCTACGTCAACGGCACCGGCGTCCCGCGGGCCACCTGGCAGATCGGCGCGGGACCGGGCGCGACCACCGTCGGCGGCACCGCCCTGCTGAAGCTGGCGGCCGGCGACAGGCTCGCCCTCTACGGGATGCAGAGCTCGGGCTCCACGATGACCACCCTCGGCGGCTCCGGCTACTACACGAGCCTCAACGCCGAGTGGCTCAGGTCCTGACACCCCCTCACCACCCCCCACCCTCCGCAGATCACAGGAGACCCGCAGATGAACCTGCGCAGCTCATGGGTGGCCGAGACCGGCCAGACCCGCGAGGACACCCGGCTGACCCAGACGGGCGCCACCACCCCGGCCAACCCGCTGGAGGTCCGCTCCGGCATTCTGCCCGGCTCCTACGACGGGCAGTACCGGCTCTCGGGCTTCTGGATGGAGGGCGGCGCCGGCACCATGACCGCCACCGTCCACGAGGGCCGGGCCGTCATCCAGGGCGCCGGCAACCAGGGCGCCTACCCCGTCACGCTCGCCGAGCCGATGACGCTCACCTTCGCCGACGGCGACGCCTCCAACCCCCGGATCGACCTCGTCGTCCTGCGGATCTACGACGACCTGTACGACGACTCCGGCTTCACCAAGGCCGCCGTCGAGATCATCAAGGGCACCCCCGGCGCCACCCCGGCCGTACCCGCCGTCCCGGGCATCGGGCTGCCGGTCTACCAGGTCAGGGTCCGGGCCGGCACCAGCGCCGGCACGGGCGGCATCAACTGGAACGACGACGTCACCGACCTGCGCACGCCCACCGTCGCGGTCGGCGGCATCCTGCCGGTGTACGGCGAGACCGGCAACGGCGCCTACCCGGGCCAGTACCGGGACTCCGGCGGTGCCCTGCAGCGCTGGGACGGCTCCGCCTGGGTCGGCTACCCGAGCGCCCTGGGCGGCATCGCCCCGGCCGGCACGGTCGCCACCGCCAGCTACACCGGGCAGTACCGCGACAGCTCCGACGGGACCCTGCAGCGCTGGGACGGTTCGACATGGGTGTCGTACCAGCGGGTTCCCTCCTGGAGCAGCTACACGCCCGTCTGGTACTCCTCCACGGGCACCGCGCCGGTGGTCGGCAACGGCAGCCTCAACGGCCGGTACGTCAAGCTCGGCACGCTCGTGCACGTCCGCGTGCGGCTGGTCATCGGTTCGACGACCAACCTCTCCGCGCTGGACAGCGCCGGCGCCTGGTCCATCTCGATGCCGTTCCTCCCGGCAGCGGGCTGGATGACCGACATCCTGCTGAACGTCGTCGGCTACAGCAGCAACGGCTTCCGCTTCTTCCAGGGCACCTCCCAGCTGTGGACGAACAACGGCGGCGTGGCCGCGAGATTCACGGTCACCTCGGGCACGACCGCGGCGAGCTGGACCAAGTCGGTGCCCTACACCTGGCAGGCGGGCGACGTCCTGTCGATCTCGGGCTCGTACGAGTCCGCCACCTGACCCCCTCTCTCCCTCCGACGAAGGACCCGCCATGTCCCTGAACGCCGGATGGCTCTCCCCGGACAGCCAGACACGCCGGATCACCCGACTCGTCTCCCTGGGGGCCACCACCCCCGACAACCCCATCCAGTCCCGCTCCGGCATCCTGCCGGGCACCTACGGCGGCCAGTACCGCGTGGGCGGCTTCTGGCTGGGCGGCACCGCGGGCACGATGAAGGCCACCCTGTACCACGGCCGAGCCGTCATCCAGGGCACCGCCGCCCAGGGCGCCTACCCGGTCGTCCTGGACGAGGACATCACGCTGACGTTCGACGACGGCGACGCCCAGTACGGCCGCGTCGACCTCGTCGTCCTGCGTGTCTACGACGACGACTACGACGGCTCCGGCCGCAACGAGGCCGCCGTCGAGATCATCAAGGGCACCCCCGCCGCCACCCCGGCCGCGCCCGCCACGCCCAACCTGGCCCTGCTGCTGTTCCAGGTCGCCGTACCGGCCGGAGCGAGCACCGCCACCGGAGGCATCGACTGGTCCATCCGCTCCACCGACCTGCGCACGACGCTGGTCTCGGTCGGCGGCATCCTGCCGGTGTACAACAACGCCGGCGTGGCCGGCAGCTACCCCGGCCAGTACCAGGACAACTCCAACGCCGGCTACCTCCAGCGCTGGAACGGCACCGCGTGGGCCGCCTACCCGAGGGAGATCGGCGGTGTCGCCCCGTCCGGCATGGTCAGCACCGGCGGCTACACCGGCCAGTACCGGGATTCCTCCCTCGGGCAGCTCCAGCGCTGGAACGGCAGCGCCTGGCAGCCGGCCGTGCCGGGGCCGGCGTTCGCGTCCTCGCTGGACGCCGGGTACACCGCCTCGACGACGTACACCGCCGCGCTGGTCGGCACGTCCGTCTCGGCGCTCACGCTCAACTTCACCGCCCCACCGTCCGGAGCGGT
Source organism: Streptomyces sp. T028 (assembly GCF_048159505.1). Lineage (NCBI taxonomy): Bacteria > Bacillati > Actinomycetota > Actinomycetes > Kitasatosporales > Streptomycetaceae > Streptomyces > Streptomyces sp. T028. Next base: position 80,291 of record NZ_JBLRVZ010000007.1, on the reverse strand, counting down.
GATCATCAGCGCGGGCGCACGCATCTCCACCTCGGGCAGCGAGACCGTGCAGGCGCATATGTCCCCGCAGGTCACGCTGGGTTCGACGGTGATCTGGGCGGCGGACGACGAGCGGGCCGCGTCCGGCTCGGGTGCGGTGAGCAAGTCCGCGGTCGCACAGCTGCGCCTCGGTTCCCTCACCGCCGGCTCGGTCTACACGATCACCGCGATGCACAGGTCGACCAGCGCCAGTGTCAACAGCTGGTTCGACACGATCTTCCTGCGCGTCGACCCGATCGCCTGAACGTCGTTCCTCTCGAACGTCCGTTCCTCTCCCATGTCCGTTCCTCTCGAAGGAGTCGACCATGCCCGTGCGTTCCGGATGGCTCTCCCCGGACGGCCAGACCCGCGAGGACACCCGGCTCGTCCCGCTCGGCCCCCTCACCCCCACCTCACCCGTCGCCACCCGCTCCGGCGTCCTGCCGGGCTCCTCCGACGGGGTGTCCCGCCTCTCCGGCTTCACGCTCACCGGCGCCACCGGCACCATGACCGCCACGGTCGGCCCCGGCCGCGCCGTGATCCAGAGCACCGACGCCCGGGGCGCCTACCCGCTCGCCCTGACCGACTACCTGTCGCTGACCTTCGACGCCGGCGACGCCCAGTACGGCCGCATCGACCTCGTCGTCCTGCGCGTCTACGACGACCTCTACGACAGCTCCGGCCGCACCGAGGCCGTCGTCGAGATCGTCAAGGGCACCCCGGCCGCCACCCCGGTCGCCCCGGCGGTACCCGCCGTGTCCCTGCCGCTGTACGAGGTCGCCGTGCCCAAGGGCGCGAGCACCGGCACCACCGCCATCGACTGGAGCACGGCGCTCACCGGCCGCCGCACCGCCACGGTCGCTGTCGGCGGCATCCTCCCCGTCAGCACCGACACGTCGAACGGCGCGTACCCCGGCCAGTACCGGGACGTGGGCGGCCAGCTCCAGCGCTGGTCCGGCACCGCCTGGACCGACTACCCGGTCCTGCCCACCTGGCAGAGCTGGACGCCGACGTGGTTCACCAGCACCGGGTCGGCGACCCCGTCCTTCGGCAACGCCTCGCTCAGCTGCCGCTACATCAAGTTCGGCACGACCGTGCACATGAACTTCTCGATCACGTTCGGCAGCACCACCACCTTCGGCACCGGCGCCACCACGAGCGAGAACTGGCGCTTCTCCCTGCCGGTCACCGCGGCCGCGACCCGCCCGGCGATCGGCTTCGCCGAACTGGCCGCCGGCAACGCCGCCAACCGCGCCACGGCCCGCGTCTACCTCGCCGCCACCACGGCCTTCGAGCTGATCACCTCCTCGGGCCAGCCCACCGCCACCGCCTTCACCTACACCGGCGGCGTGGACTCCCTCACCCCGTGGACCTGGGCGAGCGGCCACACCGTCGTGGGCACCGCCACCTACGAGGCCGCGTCATGACGGCGACCACCAACACGCCGTACCGCGCGATCTTCTGCGACCTGCTCTCCGACCGCACCATCGACATCCTGCCGCTGCGCGACGTCACCGTCGACGACTACCTCGGCAAGGCCGGCTCGCTCTCCGGCACCATCCCGGTGCCCGACGCGGCGATGGCCGCCCGCGTCCGCCGTATCGAGGAGGGCCGCACCTCGGTCTACCTCCAGCGGGGCACCGACCTGTGGTGGGGCGGCATCATCTGGACGTCCACCCTGCAGAGCGACGACCGCGGCGTCCTCACCCTCGGCATCCAGGCGGCCACCTTCGAGTCGTACGCCGGCCGCCGGCGCATCCGCCAGGACCTCACCTTCACGGACATGGACCAGCTGGAACTGGCGCGCGGGCTGTGGCGACACCTGCAGACCGGGACGGTCGACCCGCTCGACGAGGGCGAGGAACCGCCGGTCGACGGCGGCGACATCGGCGTCACCTACGGGACCGAGACCTCCGAGCAGACCCGCTCGGCGACGTACCGCAACGGCGACGAGACCGTCTACCTGGAGGCGCTGGAGGCGCTAGCCGCCCTGGAGCACGGCTTCGAGCACCACATAGCCGTCTACCGCGACCCCGTCTCCGGCAAGCGGGTGCGCCAACTGCGCCTGGGCAGCCCGCAGATCGCCATCGGGACCACCGACCTGGTGATGGACCGGCCGGGCTCCGTCCTGTCGTACTCCTTCCCGCGCGACGCCACCCGCGGCGGCACCACAGCCCGGGCCCGGGGCGGCACGAACAACACCAACCAGGCCGAGGAGTCCCGCCCGGTGTACGCCGACGCGGACGAGGCGACCGCCCAGATCACGGCGGGCTATCCCCGTGTCGATCTGTCCTCGGACCACAACGAGACCACCAGCACGACCGTCCTGAAGTCCCTGGCCACCGCCGAACTCAAGCAGGCCACCGGCGCGGTGGTGATCCCTGAGATCAGCGTCCGCCTCGACGACCTGGTGCCGCCCGCGCTGCTGGGCCGCACCATCCGGCTGCGCATCGCCGACGAGTGGTGGACCGAGGGCCTGGACGCCCGCTACCGGATCGTCGGCGTCAAGGTCAGCCCGGCGCAGCGCGGTCGCCCCGACACCGCCGAGCTCTACCTGGAGGAGGCCTGATGCCCCAGCTTCCCGAAGACATCATCGACCGGCTGACCCAGATGGAACGCCGGATCCAGCAGCTCTCCACCGCGGTCAACAGCCGCCCGGCGCTCAACCGGATCTCGGGCGGCGCGGTGGAGATCACCGACGGCGGCTCCCTCGTGGTGCGCACGCCGTCCGGCACACCGATGTTCCGCGTCGGCGGCTGGAGCGGCAACGAGTACGGCATGGAGATGCACCGCCAGACCGGCAGCCTCGCCATGACCCTCTTCAACGGCGACGGCAGCGCGACCTCGCTCCAGCCGGTGCGGATCTACGACAACGGCAGCCGGGAGATCATCTCCGACGACGTCAACACCGGCGGCCTGGCCCGACCGTGGCTGGACATGCTGCCGCCGCAGGACACCACCCAGACCCGCTGGCCGCAGACCGCCGCGACCTCCTGGGCGACGATCGCCCTGTCGTACAACCCGGTCTGGCAGCCCAAGATGCGGCTGCTGCTGAACACCCGGGTCAGCTCCGGCGGCGCGGGGCAAGTGCGTGTACTTGTCAACGGCTCCCAGTGGGGCGACACCGTCACCGCCGGCAACGACTTCGACTACACCGGGCTGCTCAGCAGCGACTTCTCCTCGATCTACGCCACCACGGTCAAGTTCGAGATCCAGGCCATCGCCACCAGCGGCACCGTCTACGCGAACCCGGTCCTCATGCACGGCCGCCAGACCTGAGGAAGGCACCCCATGGACATCGACCCCACCCAGCCCTGGGGCACCGCGATCGACTACGCGGGCCGCGCCACCGTCATCGAGGACGGCCACACGATCCACGTCAACGTCGGCGACAGCAGCCTCAGCACCGTCATCCAGCCGGACTCGATCACCGGCCGCCATCCGTCGGTCACCGTCACCGCCCAGTTCACCGAGACCGGCGAGAACGCCACCGTGCTGCGTGGCTACGGCCGGATCACCATCGATCCCGCCGGCGCGGACCCCGTCCTCCCGGACCCGACGGCAGTCCAGCGGGCGGTCGCCGCGGCGCTCGCCGACTTCCGGGCGAACACGGGGGCGTACGCGGCGCTGTGCGCCCAGTGGACGACGGACGGCGAGAGCGACGGAGGTTCTTCGGACGCTTCCGATCCGGAAGCCACCGTCTGAGGCCCCGCGAAACATCCCCCACCCCGAGCCGCTTCACCGGCCGGGGTTCTCTCATGCCCGAAACTCCCGAAACTCCCCAGGGAGGCACCACCCATGGCCAACCCCCTCTCCGCCGACGCCCTCGTCGCCGCGCTGAAGGCCGAGGGCGTCACCGTCGTCGAGCACTCCGGCTGGCGCAGCCACAACCGCAACCACAAGGGCAGTTGGGGCCCGGTCAACGGCGTGATCATCCATCACACCGTCACCTCCGGCACCAGCAACTCCGTCAGCATCTGCTTCAACGGCTACTCCGCCCTGCCCGGCCCCCTGTGCCACGGCGTGATCGCCAAAGACGGCACGGTCCACCTCGTCGGCAACGGCCGCGCCAACCACGCCGGCAGCGGCGACGGCGACGTCCTGCGGGCCGTCGTCGCCGAGAGCGCGTCCCTGCCCGCGCCGAACCAGAACGACACCGACGGCAACGTCCACTTCTACGGCTTCGAGTGCGTCAACCTCGGCGACGGCAAGGACCCCTGGCCCGCGGTCCAGCTGGAGGCCATGGTCCGGGCGTCTGCCGCGCTGTGCCGGGCGCACGGCTGGTCCGCGCGCTCCGTCATCGGCCACAAGGAGTGGACCAACACCAAGGTCGACCCGCGCGGCTTCACGATGGCCGACTTCCGGGCCCGGGTCACGGCCCGCCTCGGCACCAGCACACCCTCGGCACCGGCCAGGCCGGCATACCAGCCGTTCCCCGGCGCCGCATGGTTCAGGAAGAACCCGAGGTCGGCGATCGTCACCGCGATGGGCAGACGCCTGGTCGCCGTCGGGTGCTCCGCCTACGCCTCCGGCCCCGGCCCGCAGTGGACCGAGGCCGACCGGACCTCGTACGCCAAGTGGCAGCGCAAGCTCGGCTACACCGGCTCCGCCGCCGACGGCTGGCCGGGCGCCAGGTCCTGGGCGGCCCTCAAGGTCCCGTACAGCTCCTGAAGACGGCTCCAGAATCGAGGCTCACGATGTCAGAGGCCGCCAAGCGGACCCTCCGCACCGTTCTGCAAACCGCTGTCGGCCTGTGCGTCCTGCTGCCGACGGTCGCGGGCGCCGCCGGCCTCCCGGACACCCTGCCCTGGGTCGCCGGCGCTCTGACGGTCGCCGCCGGCGTCACCAGGGTCATGGCCCTGCCCGCCGTACAGGCGCTGCTGCCCGGGTGGCTGCGCACGGACGTTCCCGCTCAGGACACGGAAGGGAGGGATACGTGAACGAACCCCATCCGCTGTCCGACCCGACCGCCGTCGCCGTGGAGCTGGAGCGGCTGCGCGGCACCGTCGAGGCCGGGTTCGCCCGGGTCGACGGCTCGCTCGCCCTGCTGGTCCAGCGCAGCGACCAGACCGACCGGCAGCTCGCCGACCACGAGCAACGGCTGGACGCCCTGGAACGCTCCCGCTGGCCCCTCGCCAGCATCGGCGCCCTGGCCGCGGTCGCGACCATGACCGTCACCGTGTGGGAGCTGACGGGCCGATAGGAACGCCGAAGGGCGGGTCACCGGTGGGTGACCCGCCCTTCAACCTGTTTCAGCTACTCACTGGTTGTACGGACCGTAGTCGTAGTCCTCCAGCGGGACGGCCTGGCCGGAGCCGGTGCCGAACGGCGAGTAGTCGATGTCGTCGTAGCCGACGGCCGAGTACATCGCGGCCTTCGCCTCCTCGGTCGGCTCGACCCGGATGTTGCGGTAGCGGGACAGACCCGTACCGGCCGGGATGAGCTTACCGATGATGACGTTCTCCTTGAGGCCGATGAGCGAGTCGGACTTGGCGTTGATCGCCGCGTCGGTGAGGACTCGCGTCGTCTCCTGGAAGGACGCCGCCGACAGCCAGGACTCCGTGGCCAGCGAGGCCTTGGTGATACCCATCAGCTGCGGGCGACCGGAGGCCGGGTGACCGCCCTCCTGGACCACACGACGGTTCTCGGTCTCGAACTTCGAGCGCTCGACCAGCTCACCGGGCAGCAGCTCGGCGTCGCCGGACTCGATGATCGTCACACGGCGCAGCATCTGCCGGATGATGATCTCGATGTGCTTGTCGTGGATCGACACACCCTGCGAGTTGTACACCTTCTGGACCTCGCCGACCAGGTGGACCTGGACGGCACGCTGACCCAGGATGCGCAGCACGTCGTGCGGGTTGGTGGCACCCACGGTGAGCTTCTGGCCCACCTCGACGTGCTCGCCCTCGCTGACCATCAGACGGGCACGCTTGGAGATGGGGTAGGCCATCTCGTCGCTGCCGTCGTCCGGGGTGACCACGAGCTTCTTGGTCTTCTCGGTCTCCTCGATCCGCACGCGGCCGGAGGCCTCGGAGATCGGGGCGACACCCTTCGGGGTACGGGCCTCGAAGAGCTCGACGACACGCGGCAGACCCTGGGTGATGTCGTCACCGGCCACACCACCGGTGTGGAAGGTACGCATCGTCAGCTGGGTACCGGGCTCACCGATGGACTGGGCGGCGATGATGCCGACCGCCTCACCGATGTCGACCAGCTTGCCGGTGGCGAGCGAGCGGCCGTAGCACATGGCGCAGGTGCCGACGGCGGACTCGCAGGTCAGGACCGAGCGGGTCTTGACCGTCTCCACGCCGTGGCGCACCAGCTCGTCGATGAGCACGTCGCCGAGGTCGGTACCGGCCGGGGCCAGCACCTTGCCGTCGACCACGATGTCCTCGGCGAGGCAGCGCGCGTACACGGACGTCTCGACGTTGCCCGTCTTGCGCAGGACACCGTCCTCGCGCTCGGCGATCGCCAGCTTGAGACCGCGCTCGGTGCCGCAGTCCTCCTCGCGGATGATGACGTCCTGCGAGACGTCCACCAGACGACGGGTGAGGTAACCCGAGTCGGCGGTACGCAGGGCGGTGTCCGCCAGACCCTTACGGGCACCGTGCGTGGAGATGAAGTACTCCAGCACGGAGAGGCCCTCACGGAAGGACGCCTTGATCGGACGCGGGATGGTCTCGTTCTTCGCGTTCGACACCAGACCACGCATACCGGCGATCTGCCGCATCTGCATCATGTTTCCTCGGGCACCCGAGTCAACCATCATGAAGATGGGGTTCGTCTTGGGGAAGTTCTCGTTCATCGCCTCGGCGACCTCGTTGGTCGCCTTGGTCCAGATCGCGATGAGCTCCTGAGTGCGCTCTTCCTTGGTGATCAGACCGCGCTCGTACTGCTTCTGGACCTTCTCGTCCTGCGCCTCGTAGCCCTTGACGATCTCCTTCTTCGCCTCGGGAACGACGACGTCGGAGATGGCCACGGTGACACCGGAACGGGTCGCCCAGTAGAAGCCCGCCGCCTTCAGGTTGTCGAGCGTCGCCGCCACGATGACCTTGGGGTAGCGCTCGGCCAGGTCGTTGACGATCTCGGAGAGCTGCTTCTTGCCCACCGAGTAGTCGACGAACGGGTAGTCCTCGGGCAGCAGCTCGTTGAAGAGCGCACGGCCCAGGGTGGTGCGCAGCCGGAAGGTGTCACCGGTCTGGTACTCCGGCTCGCCCTCCTCGACGGCCGGCGGGGTCCAGCCGCGCGGCGGGATGGTGCCCACCGGGAAGCGGATGTCGATCGCCGACTGCAGCGCGAGCTCACCGGCGTCGAACGCCATGATCGCCTCGGCCGTGGAGCCGAAGGACCGGCCCTCGCCCTTGGTGTCGCGCAGCTCGCCGTCGGTGGTGAGGAAGAACAGACCGAGGACCATGTCCTGGGTCGGCATCGTCACCGGACGGCCGTCGGCGGGCTTGAGGATGTTGTTCGAGGACAGCATCAGGATGCGCGCCTCGGCCTGCGCCTCCGCGGACAGCGGCAGGTGCACGGCCATCTGGTCACCGTCGAAGTCCGCGTTGAACGCGGTGCAGACGAGCGGGTGGATCTGGATGGCCTTGCCCTCGACCAGCTGCGGCTCGAAGGCCTGGATGCCGAGGCGGTGCAGGGTGGGCGCACGGTTCAGCAGCACCGGGTGCTCGGCGATGACCTCTTCGAGGACGTCGTACACCACGGTGCGGCCGCGCTCGACCATCCGCTTGGCGCTCTTGATGTTCTGCGCGTGGTTCAGGTCGACCAGGCGCTTCATCACGAACGGCTTGAAGAGCTCCAGCGCCATCGCCTTCGGCAGACCGCACTGGTGCAGCTTCAGCTGCGGACCGACGACGATCACGGAACGCGCCGAGTAGTCGACACGCTTGCCGAGCAGGTTCTGACGGAAACGGCCCTGCTTGCCCTTCAGCATGTCGCTGAGGGACTTCAGCGGGCGGTTACCGGGACCGGTGACCGGGCGACCACGACGACCGTTGTCGAAGAGGGCGTCAACAGCCTCCTGAAGCATGCGCTTCTCGTTGTTGACGATGATCTCGGGTGCGCCGAGGTCGAGGAGCCTCTTCAGACGGTTGTTGCGGTTGATCACACGGCGGTACAGGTCGTTCAGGTCGGAGGTCGCGAAGCGGCCACCGTCCAGCTGCACCATCGGACGCAGGTCCGGCGGGATGACCGGCACGCAGTCGAGCACCATGCCCTTGGGGCTGTTGCTGGTCTGCAGGAACGCGGAGACGACCTTCAGGCGCTTGAGCGCACGGGTCTTCTTCTGGCCCTTGCCGGTACGGATGATCTCGCGGAGACGCTCGGCCTCCTCGTCGAGGTCGAAGGACTCCAGGCGCTTCTGCAGCGCCGCGGCACCCATCGAACCGTCGAAGTACGTGCCGAAGCGGTCGCGCAGCTCGCGGTAGAGCAGCTCGTCGCCCTCGAGGTCCTGGACCTTGAGGTTCTTGAAGCGGGTCCACACCTCGTCGAGACGGTCGATCTCGCGCTGCGAACGGTCGCGCAGCTGCTTCATCTCGCGCTCGGCGCCTTCGCGCACCTTGCGGCGCACGTCGGCCTTGGCGCCCTCGGCCTCCAGCTCGGCCAGGTCGGTCTCGAGCTTCTTGGCGCGGGCCTCCAGGTCGGCGTCCCGGCGGTTCTCGATCTGCTGCCGCTCGACGGAGACATGCGCCTCCAGGGAGGGCAGGTCACGCGTACGGCGCTCCTCGTCGACGTACGTGATCATGTACGCCGCGAAGTAGATGACCTTCTCGAGGTCCTTGGGAGCCAGGTCGAGCAGGTAGCCCAGCCGGCTGGGGACGCCCTTGAAGTACCAGATGTGCGTGACGGGCGCGGCCAGCTCGATGTGGCCCATCCGCTCACGGCGCACCTTGGCGCGGGTCACCTCGACGCCGCAGCGCTCACAGATGATGCCCTTGAAGCGGACGCGCTTGTACTTGCCGCAGTAGCACTCCCAGTCCCGGGTCGGACCGAAGATCTTCTCGCAGAAGAGTCCGTCCTTTTCGGGCTTGAGGGTGCGGTAGTTGATGGTCTCGGGCTTCTTGACCTCGCCGTGGCTCCACTGACGGATGTCGTCCGCGGTGGCCAGGCCGATCCGGAGCTCGTCGAAGAAGTTGACGTCGAGCACTATGCGTCAATCCCTCTCAGGGTTGTAAGTCTTGGGGTCTGAAACGGGGGTCCCGGGGCCGGGGGCCTTCTGGATGAAAGCCCCCGAACTCCCGTCAGACCTCTTCGACGCTGCTCGGCTCGCGCCGGGACAGGTCGATGCCGAGCTCCTCCGCAGCGCGGAAGACGTCCTCGTCGGTGTCACGCATCTCGATGGACATACCGTCGCTGGACAGCACCTCCACGTTCAGGCAGAGCGACTGCATCTCCTTGATGAGCACCTTGAAGGACTCGGGGATGCCGGGCTCGGGGATGTTCTCGCCCTTGACGATGGCCTCGTAGACCTTCACGCGGCCGGTGACGTCGTCGGACTTGATGGTCAGCAGCTCCTGGAGGGCGTACGCGGCGCCGTAGGCCTCGAGGGCCCACACCTCCATCTCACCGAAGCGCTGGCCACCGAACTGCGCCTTACCACCCAGCGGCTGCTGGGTGATCATCGAGTACGGGCCGGTCGAGCGGGCGTGCAGCTTGTCGTCGACCAGGTGGTGCAGCTTCAGGATGTACATGTACCCGATGGAGATCGGGTCCGGGAACGGCTCACCGGAGCGGCCGTCGAACAGCCTCGCCTTACCGGTCGGCTGCACCATGCGCTCGCCGTCCCGGTTCGGGATGGTGTGCTGGAGCAGACCCGCGAGCTCGTCCTCGCGCGCACCGTCGAAGACGGGGGTCGCGACGTTCGTGCCCGGGGCGACCTGGTCGGCGCCGATCGCCTGGAGGCGCTGCGCCCAGTCCTCGGCGAGGCCCGAGACGTCCCAGCCGCGGCTGGCGAGCCAGCCGAGGTGGATCTCCAGGACCTGTCCCGGGTTCATTCGGGACGGCACACCCAGCGGGTTGAGGATGATGTCGACCGGGGTCCCGTCCTCGAGGAACGGCATGTCCTCGATGGGCAGGATCTTGGAGATGACACCCTTGTTGCCGTGGCGGCCGGCGAGCTTGTCACCGTCGGTGATCTTGCGCTTCTGCGCGACGTACACGCGCACCAGCTGGTTGACACCGGGGGGAAGCTCGTCGCCCTCCTCGCGGTCGAAGACGCGCACGCCGATGATCTTGCCGGTCTCGCCGTGCGGCACCTTCAGCGAGGTGTCACGGACCTCACGGGCCTTCTCGCCGAAGATCGCGCGCAGCAGACGCTCCTCGGGGGTCAGCTCGGTCTCACCCTTGGGCGTGACCTTGCCGACGAGGATGTCACCGGCGATGACCTCGGCGCCGATACGGATGATGCCGCGCTCGTCGAGGTCGGCGAGGACCTCCTCGGAGACGTTCGGGATGTCCCGGGTGATCTCCTCGGGGCCGAGCTTGGTGTCACGGGCGTCGACCTCGTGCTCCTCGATGTGGATCGAGGAGAGGACGTCGTCCTGCACGAGGCGCTGCGACAGGATGATCGCGTCCTCGTAGTTGTGACCCTCCCACGGCATGAACGCCACGAGCAGGTTCTTGCCGAGGGCCATCTCGCCGTGCTGGGTGGCCGGACCGTCGGCGAGGACCTGGCCCTCGATGATCCGGTCGCCCTCGTTGACGATGACCTTCTGGTTGACCGAGGTGCCCTGGTTGGAGCGGGCGAACTTGGCCAGCCGGTAGGTGATGTAGGTGCCGTCGTCGTTGGCGGTGGTGATGTAGTCGGCGGAGACCTCCTGGACCACACCCGCCTTCTCGGCCTTGACCACGTCGCCGGCGTCGACGGCGGAGCGGTACTCCATGCCGGTGCCGACGAGAGGGGACTCGCTCTTGATGAGCGGCACGGCCTGGCGCATCATGTTCGCGCCCATGAGGGCACGGTTGGCGTCGTCGTGCTCGAGGAACGGGATCATGGCGGTCGCGACCGACACCATCTGGCGCGGCGAGACGTCCATGTAGTCCACGTCGTCACCGGCGACGTAGTCGACCTCGCCGCCACGGCGGCGGACCAGGACGCGGTTCTCGGTGAAGCGCAGGTCGTCGTCGAGCGTGGCGTTGGCCTGCGCGATGACGAAGCGGTCCTCTTCGTCGGCCGTCAGGTAGTCGACCTCGTCGGTGACGACACCCTCGACGACCTTGCGGTACGGGGTCTCGACGAAACCGAACGCGTTGACGCGACCGTAGGAGGCGAGCGAGCCGATCAGACCGATGTTCGGGCCTTCGGGCGTCTCGATCGGGCACATACGGCCGTAGTGCGAGGGGTGCACGTCACGGACCTCGAAGCCGGCCCGCTCACGGGAGAGACCACCCGGGCCAAGGGCCGACAGACGGCGCTTGTGGGTGAGACCCGACAGCGGGTTGTTCTGGTCCATGAACTGCGACAGCTGGCTGGTGCCGAAGAACTCCTTGATGGAGGCGACGACCGGCCGGATGTTGATCAGGGTCTGCGGCGTGATCGCCTCGACGTCCTGAGTGGTCATGCGCTCACGGACGACGCGCTCCATACGAGCCAGACCCGTGCGGACCTGGTTCTGGATGAGCTCGCCGACGCTGCGCAGACGACGGTTGCCGAAGTGGTCGATGTCGTCGGTCTCGACGACGATCGTCTGACCGCTGTCGCCGACTGTCTCGGTCTCGCCGGCGTGCAGCTTGACCAGGTACTTGATCGTCGCGATGACGTCCTCGACGGTCAGGACACCGGCGTCGAGCGGCGCGTCCGCGGCGAGCTTCTTGTTGACCTTGTAGCGGCCGACCTTGGCGAGGTCGTAGCGCTTGGGGTTGAAGTAGAGGTTCTCGAGCAGCGTCTGCGCGGCCTCACGCGTGGGGGGCTCGCCCGGACGGAGCTTGCGGTAGATGTCGAGCAGCGCGTCGTCCTGGCCCTGGGTGTGGTCCTTCTCCAGGGTGGCGCGCATGGACTCGTACTCGCCGAACTCCTCGAGGATCTGCTCGGTCGTCCAGCCGAGCGCCTTCAGGAGGACGGTCACGGACTGCTTGCGCTTGCGGTCGATACGCACGCCGACCATGTCGCGCTTGTCGATCTCCATCTCCAGCCAGGCACCCCGGGAGGGGATGATCTTGGCGGAGAAGATGTCCTTGTCGGACGTCTTGTCGATCGAGGAGTCGAAGTAGACGCCCGGCGAACGGACCAGCTGCGACACCACGACACGCTCGGTGCCGTTGATGACGAACGTGCCCTTGTTGGTCATGAGCGGGAAGTCGCCCATGAAGACCGTCTGGGACTTGATCTCACCGGTCTCGTTGTTGGTGAACTCGGCCGTCACGAAGAGCGGAGCCGCGTACGTGAAGTCGCGCTCCTTGCACTCGTCGATGCTGTTCTTCGGCGGCTCGAAACGGTGGTCGCGGAACGTCAGCGACATCGACCCGGAGAAGTCCTCGATCGGGGAGATCTCCTCGAAGATCTCCTCCAGACCGGACTTGGTGGGGACGTCCTGACCGGACTCCAGAGCCTCCTCGACCCGACTCTGCCAGGCGGTGTTGCCGAGCAGCCAGTCAAAGCTCTCGGTCTGCAGCGCGAGCAGGTTCGGAACCTCGAGAGGCTCCTTGATCTTTGCAAAGGAGATGCGCAGCGGGGCGGTGCTGGCGGCGTTGTTCGTATTCGCGGTCGAGGCGTTGCGCGAGGCGGCCAAGAGGGGGTCCTTCCGAGGGCTCGGACTCACTACGCGCGTACCGGCCCCTCTCCTGCGCACAGAGACGGAAAACCCCAGGTCAGGGATGATCTTGTCGTCGGTGCTCAAGTGAGGACAGACCCCTGGTGACGGACAGGGGACAGCTAACAGGCAGCGCAAAGGGTCAGTGTAGCCAGTCGGCACACTGATGTCCAGTCCCGTCTTTCAGAGACCCTTGCTGCCCTCAACGCCTGCGTCACATGCCTGCCTTCAACGCGTTGATACTGCCCTCTTCGTCGTCGATCCATGCCTCGGATTCGGATCCTTGTGACGACGCGTCCTGAGAATTGCGCGCTACGTGCGGTTCGTCAAGGCCCCCCTGCGTAAACCCGGGCCGCGGGAGACACGACGAAGATCACCATACCCCTCGCCGTCACGGGTGCAGGGCAACCGTGGCCGACCTCCCGGGAACGCCGAAGAGCGACCACCCAGATGGATGATCGCTCTTCGGCGCTTACGCGTTACAGGCTCGCTGAGCCCGGGTTCCGGACCTGGTGGGCCCGGAGGGTGTTACTTGACCTCGACGGAGGCGCCGGCGCCCTTGAGGGACTCGGCGGCCTTCTCCGCGGCCTCCTTGGCGACCTTCTCGAGAACGGGCTTCGGGGCGCCGTCCACGAGGTCCTTGGCCTCCTTCAGGCCCAGCGAGGTGAGCTCACGCACGACCTTGATGACCTGGATCTTCTTGTCGCCGGCACCGGTGAGGATGACGTCGAACTCGTCCTTCTCCTCCTCGGCCTCGGCGGGGGCGGCCGGGCCGGCCGGACCCGCGACGGCGACCGCGGCGGCGGCGGTGACGTCGAACTTCTCCTCGAACGCCTTCACGAACTCGGAGAGCTGGATGAGGGTCATGTTCTCGAACTCGGCGAGCAGTTCGTCCTGGGTGAGAGCCACGATGGCTTTCCTTCCACTAATTTCGGCTGGTGCCGGATGTACATGTCTGGCGGGCGTACGTTCGGCCCGCTACGACCCCCTGCCTCAGGCGGGCTGCCTGGAGGCGGCGGTCATTACGCGAGCCGAGTTACTCGGCACCGCCCTGCTCGGCCTGCTTGGCACGAAGCGCCTCCGCGGTGCGGACGAACTTCGACGGGAGCGCCTGGAAGACCTGAGCAGCCTGCGTCTGCTTGCCCTTCATGGCGCCCGCCAGCTTGGCGAGCAGAACCTCGCGGGACTCGAGGTCCGCAAGCTTCTTGATCTCGTCGGCGGACAGCGCCTTGCCGTCAAGGACACCGCCCTTGATGACGAGGTTCGGGTTGTCCTTGGCGAAGTCACGAAGACCCTTCGCCGACTCCACCGGGTCACCGGTGACGAAGGCGACCGCCGTCGGACCGTTGAACAGGTCGTCGAGCGTCGTGATCCCGGCCTCGTTGGCCGCAATCTTGGTCAGCGTGTTCTTCACCACGGCGTACTGGGCGTTCTCACCGAGCGAGCGGCGCAGCGTCTTGAGCTGCGCCACGGTGAGACCCCGGTACTCGGTCAGCACGGCGGCGCTCGAGCTACGGAACTGCTCCGTGAGCTCGGCCACCGCGGCAGCCTTGTCGGGCCTTGCCATAGAGCGTCGGCCTCCTTCCGGGTGATGAGGACCGCTCGGAAGGGGCTGAAACAGACGAAACGCCCCGGCGCAGGCGCACGGGGCGTAGCTCGACCGAACGAGAACCGTCTACGGACGGGATCCGGCCCGGGAGCACTTCCACAGTCACCTGCGCGGGTCGTCCGCATCTCTAGCGGATCCTTCGGCCGCCGCACCCCTTCTCAAGGACACGGCAACGACCAGCGGTCTTTGGCTTCGGTAGGAGAGTACGGGAGACGGACGCCGTCAAGCAAATCCGCTCAGCCCCCCGACTGCTGCTGCACCAGCTCGGTGAAGTCGGCCGTGTCACTCGCCGGCGGCTCCTCGACCGCGACCTCGGTGCCGTAGTCGCTGTAGTACGCGGTCTGGCTGTACGCGCCCGCCGACGCCTCGCCCTTCTCGACCTTCTTGACCAGCAGGTCCTGGTCGTCGACCCAGATGTCGACGGTCTCGGTGGTGACGCCGGCCTGCTCCAGCGTCTTCCTCAGGTCGTCGAGCTGGCTCTGGCTGAGGCTGGAGTTCTTCTCGGCGAGGTCGGCCACGTCGACCGTCCCCGAGTAGTGCGTGGTCTGCTGTCCGCGCACTCTCTCCTCGCCGACCTTGTGGACGTCCCCGGAGGCCAGCAGGAGCTTCACCGACTGGTTCGGGGTGGTGTTCTGCATCTGGTCCTTCAGATACGCCCCACCGCTCCCGCCGAGGGTCTCCAGGTCGTCGTAGGCGTACTTGATCCAGTGCTTGCCGCCGGACTGCTCGGCGAAGGTGTCGCCCATCCGGGCGTAGTAGGCGTCGGGGAGGTAGCGGGCCTCCATCGAGTCGCTGCCCATCTCGCGCATGGTGTCGGCCATCGTGCCGCCGGTGTACGTGATGGTGAGGTTGCCGGTGAGGCCGTCGCCCCAGGCGAGGGCGCCGTCGGCGGTCATGGACATCACCGAGCCCATGGTCGTGGTCGACTCGACCTTCGCGGAGTCGGCGCCGTCGGTGGACTTCTCGGCGGTGCGCAGCGCGGCGATGGGATCGAACCCTCCGCCCCCCGAGCCACCGCTGGAGCCGCCGGAGGAGCCTCCCGAGCTCCCGGAGTCCCCCGAGGAGCCGCAGGCCGTCACCCCCGCCAGCAGGCTCATCGCCGCGATGGACAGTCCCGCCGTCCGCACGAACGTGCGCTTCATCCGTCCCACCCCCATGAGAGTCCCGTCACTGCACGCTAACGCACAGCACTGACAGTCGTACGAAAAAAGCCTCTTCGACCAAAAGGGACGAGCCCCGCACCTCGAAAGGTTGCGGGGCTCGTCGCCGACCGAAAGGGAACCGTCAGGTTCAGACCGCGGCCGGGTCCTCCTCGACGAGGAGGTTGCGGGTGCGGTTCGGGTCGATCTGGATGCCGGGGCCGATCGTGGTGCTGATCGCGGCCTTCTTGATGTAGCGACCCTTCGCGGCGGACGGCTTGAGACGGGTGATCTCCTCGAGCGCCGCGGCGTAGTTCTCCACCAGCTTGGTGTCGTCGAAGGACGTCTTGCCGATGATGAAGTGCAGGTTCGAGTGCTTGTCGACGCGGAACTCGATCTTGCCGCCCTTGATGTCGGTGACGGCCTTGGCCACGTCGGGGGTGACGGTGCCGGTCTTCGGGTTCGGCATCAGACCACGGGGACCGAGCACGCGGCCGAGGCGGCCGACCTTGCCCATGAGGTCCGGGGTGGCGACGACGGCGTCGAAGTCCAGACGGCCCTTCGCGACCTCGTCGATCAGTTCGTCGGAGCCGACGATGTCGGCGCCCGCGGCCTCCGCGGCCGCAGCACGGTCACCGGTCGCGAAGACCAGGACCCGGGCGGTCTTGCCGGTGCCGTGCGGCAGGTTCACGGTGCCACGGACCATCTGGTCGGCCTTGCGCGGGTCGACACCCAGACGGAAGGCGACCTCGACGGTGCCGTCGAACTTGGACGTGGAGGTCTCCTTGGCGAGACGGACGGCCTCGAGCGGGGCGTAGAGCTTCTCCCGGTCGATCTTGGCGTCCGCAGCGCGGAGAGACTTGCTGCGCTTGCTCACTACTGCTCCTGATGTGTCTGAGGAGTCGTGGTACGGGCCGAGCAGGCCCTGCCACTACTGCTGAAGTACGGGGTGGAGAAGGTCAGCCCTCGACCGTGATGCCCATGGAACGGGCGGTGCCGGCGATGATCTTCGACGCGGCGTCCAGGTCGTTGGCGTTCAGGTCGGGAAGCTTGGTCTGGGCGATCTCGCGGACCTGCGCCTCGGTGATCTTGGCGACCTTGGTCTTGTGCGGCTCGCCGGAGCCCTTCTCCACACCAGCGGCCTTGAGGATCATCTTCGCGGCCGGCGGGGTCTTGGTGACGAAGGTGAAGGAGCGGTCCTCGTAGACCGTGATCTCCACCGGGATGACCCAGCCACGCTGCGACTCGGTCGCGGCGTTGTAGGCCTTGCAGAACTCCATGATGTTGACACCGTGCTGACCGAGCGCGGGGCCGACCGGCGGGGCCGGGTTCGCCGCACCGGCGTTGATCTGGAGCTTGATGAGCCCCGTGACCTTCTTCTTCTTGGGAGGCATTACTCTCCGGGTCCTTTCATTCGGGTCCATGCCTGCATCCGGGTGCTACCCGCACGCAGGCATACCGCACAACGATAACGGGTATGGAAGCGCGGCCAAAAACCGAGCAGGTCAGGCAAGCTGTGACAGCCCGCCTGACCTGGTCGGAAGCTTTTCCCGAAGAAGCTAGTTCTTCTGGATCTGATCGAACGAAAGCTCGACCGGGGTCTCGCGACCGAAGATCTCGACGAGCCCCTTGACCTTCTTCGAGTCGGCGTTGATCTCGTTGATCGTGGCCTGCAGCGTGGCGAACGGACCGTCGGTGACGGTCACCGAGTCGCCCACCTCGAAGTCCAGCACCTGGACCTCGACCTTGCGCTGCGGAGCCGGCTTGCCCTCGGCCTCGGCGGCCTCGCGGGCGGCCTTCTCCTCGGCCTCCGGGGCGAGCATCTTGACGATCTCGTCCAGGGTCAGCGGGTACGGGTCGTAGGCGTTGCCCACGAAGCCGGTGACGCCGGGCGTGTTGCGGACGACGCCCCAGGACTCGTTCGTCAGGTCCATGCGCACCAGGACATAGCCCGGGAGCTTGTTCTGGCGGATCGTCTTGCGGTCGCCGTTCTTGATCTGGACGACCTCTTCCTGCGGCACCTCGGCCTGGAAGATGTAGTCCTCGACGTTCAGCGAGACGGCGCGCTGCTCCAGGTTGGTCTTCACGCGGTTCTCGTAACCGGCGTAGGTGTGGATCACGTACCACTCGCCGGGGAGGGTGCGCAGTTCCTCGCGCAGTGCCGTGACGGGGTCGACGGGCTCGGCCGGCTCTTCTTCCTCGGCCTCGAGCTCGTCCTCGGCCTCGTCGAGCTCGTCCTCGGCGTCCTCGCCGTCCTCCGCGTCCTCTTCCTCGACGTGGAGCGCTGCTTCCTCCGCGGCCTCGCCCGCCTCGGCGTCGGCAGCCTCGAACTCGTCCACCTCGTCCGCGCCCTCGACGATGTCGAGCTCGTCGTCGACCTCGTCGGGCTCGATGGCGTCGTTCAGGTTCTGGTCAGACACGGTGGCTGCTTCTTCCTGGATACAGAGGGGTGGAACATGCGAAAAGGGGCGCCGGATACCTCGGCGCCCTTCGCTCTCGGCTCAGCCAAAAACGTACTTGGCGGCGTGGCTGAGTCCATAGTCAATCACGGTCACCAGGCCGATCATGACGACCACGAAGACGATCACCACGGTCGTGTACGTCGTCAGCTGTCCGCGTGTGGGCCAGACGACCTTGCGGAGCTCCGCGACGATCTGGCGGTAGAAAATCGCGAGACGCTTCAGGGGGCCCTTCTTGGCCCGCTTGCCACCCTTGCGGCCCTTCTTCTTGGCCTCAGGCAGCTCATCCTGGGCATCAGGCGTGTCGATGGAGCCCACGGCATCCGCCATTCGTCCTCACCTGTTCCCCGGGTCGTGGCCGTGCCGCGCCCGGTCCGAGCCGCACGGCGGTGCAATGCTGTACGTACATGCGCACACTTCCTGATGAAGGAGTGTGAAGCAGGGCCGGAGGGACTTGAACCCCCAACCGCTGGTTTTGGAGACCAGTGCTCTACCAATTGAGCTACGACCCTTTGCGTGTCCCCAACGTACCGCATCCGACCGGGTGCTCGGTGTGCACCGGCCCAGGCACGGCTGTTGGAGGCCAACGACGGATGAGTGTACGTGGTCTTGAGCGTGCCGTCGAACGGAAAGCGGTCCCGGAGGAAATCCGTCTGATGTTCAGCCAGTTGCCCAGTGGGTGAAACCCGTGTGCCGGGGCCGTTTCCGGTCTGAAAACATGGGCCGTATGAGCGCTGCAACCCCTCCCACCGAGCGCCGGGTCTCCGCCCGAGTCGGCGCGATCTCCGAGTCCGCCACCCTCGCCGTGGACGCCAAGGCCAAGGCCCTGAAGGCCGCCGGGCGTCCGGTGATCGGCTTCGGCGCCGGTGAGCCCGACTTCCCGACGCCGGACTACATCGTCGAGGCCGCCGTAGAGGCCTGCAAGAACCCCAAGTACCACCGCTACACGCCGGCCGGCGGTCTGCCGGAGCTGAAGGCCGCGATCGCCGCGAAGACGCTGCGCGACTCCGGCTACGAGGTCGAGGCCTCGCAAATCCTGGTCACCAACGGCGGCAAGCAGGCGATCTACAACGCGTTCGCCGCGATCCTCGACCCGGGCGACGAGGTCATCGTCCCGGCGCCGTACTGGACGACGTACCCGGAGTCGATCCGTCTCGCCGGCGGTGTCCCGGTGGAGGTCGTGGCCGACGAGACGACCGGCTACCGGGTCTCGGTCGAGCAGCTGGAGGCGGCGCGCACCGAGAAGACCAAGGTCGTGCTGTTCGTCTCCCCGTCCAACCCGACCGGCGCGGTCTACACCGCCGCCGAGGCCGAGGCGATCGGCCGCTGGGCCGTGGAACACGGCCTGTGGGTGCTGACGGACGAGATCTACGAGCACCTCGT
The DNA here is from genome assembly GCF_048159505.1 of Streptomyces sp. T028. NCBI lineage: Bacteria > Bacillati > Actinomycetota > Actinomycetes > Kitasatosporales > Streptomycetaceae > Streptomyces > Streptomyces sp. T028. The sequence continues at coordinate 60,925 of NZ_JBLRVZ010000007.1, read as the reverse complement.
CTACGGCGACGCCGTCTTCACCTCGCTGCCGGCGATCCTGCCCGAGCTGCGCGACAAGTGCGTGGTCGTGAACGGGGTCGCCAAGACGTACGCGATGACCGGCTGGCGGGTGGGCTGGATCATCGGCCCGAAGGACGTCGTCAAGGCCGCGACGAACCTCCAGTCGCACGCCACCTCGAACGTCTCGAACGTCGCCCAGGTCGCCGCGATCGCCGCCGTCTCCGGTGACCTGTCGGCGGTGGAGAAGATGAAGGAGGCCTTCGACCGGCGCCGCAAGACCATCGTGCGGATGCTGAACGAGATCGACGGCGTGCTCTGCCCGGAGCCCGAGGGCGCGTTCTACGCGTACCCGTCGGTGAAGGCGCTGCTCGGCAAGGAGATCCGCGGCAAGCGCCCGCAGAGCAGCGTGGAGCTGGCCGAGCTGATCCTGGAGGAGGCCGAGGTCGCGGTCGTCCCTGGTGAGGCCTTCGGCACGCCGGGCTATCTGCGGCTGTCGTACGCGCTGGGCGACGAGGACCTCGTCGAGGGCGTGAGCCGCCTCCAGAAGCTGCTGGCGGAGGCGCGCGACTGACGTCCGCCTCCTCCACGGGGTCCACTCGCCGTTCCCGGTGGGTGGACCCCGTTGTTCTGTGCGAGCAAGACCACGTTCGGGGAATCGGCTACCGGGACGACACGGCCGTACGGCAGGATCGGTGGATGGAGCATGTACGTGATGTCTCTGAGCTGCCCAAGGCCCATCTGCATCTGCACTTCACCGGGTCGATGCGGCCCGGGACCGTGCTGGAGCTGGCCGACAAGTACGGGGTGCGCCTCCCCGAGGCGCTGACCGACGCGCTGACCAGCGGGGAGCCGCCGAGACTGCGCGCCACGGACGAGCGGGGCTGGTTCCGCTTCCAGCGGCTGTACGACGCGGCGCGGTCCTGTCTGCGCCGGCCCGAGGACATACAGCGGCTGGTGCGGGAGGCGGCGGAGGAGGACCTCAGGGACGGCTCGGGGTGGCTGGAGATCCAGGTCGACCCGACCTCGTACGCGCCGCGGCTGGGGGGTCTGATCCCGGCGCTGGAGATCATCCTGGACGCGGTGGAGACGGCGTCGCGGGACACCGGGCTCGGGATGCGGGTGCTGGTCGCGGCGAACCGGATGAAGCATCCGCTGGACGCCCGGACGCTGGCCCGGCTGGCGGTGCGCTACGCGGACCGGGGTGTGGTCGGCTTCGGGCTGTCGAACGACGAGCGGCGGGGCATGGCGCGCGACTTCGACCGGGCGTTCCACATCGCGCGCGAGGGCGGTCTGCTGTCCGCGCCGCACGGCGGCGAGCTGACCGGTCCGTCGTCCGTACGGGACTGTCTGGACGATCTGCACGCCACCCGGGTCGGGCACGGCGTCCGGGCGGCGGAGGACCCGAGGCTGCTGAAGCGGCTCGCGGAGCGGGGCGTGACGTGTGAGGTGTGCCCGGCGTCGAACGTGGCGCTGGGGGTGTACGAGAAGCCCGGGGACGTGCCGCTGCGGACGCTGTTCGAGGCGGGGGTGCCGATGGCGCTGGGCGCCGACGACCCGCTGCTGTTCGGCTCACGGCTGGCCGCGCAGTACGAGATCGCCCGGCACCACCACCACTTCACGGACGAGGAGCTGGCGGAACTGGCCCGTCAGTCGGTACGGGGTTCGGCGGCCCCGGAGGGCGTGAAGGCAAAACTACTGGCAGGCGTCGACGACTGGCTGTCCACCTGACGCCTTGCACCCCCTGCCCACCGAAGGCCTGAGCGGGGCGGGCCATGTCGCCTACGGCTCGGCATCGCCCCAAAGGGGCGCGGGGCTGTATCGATATGCGGCTCCGCCGCGTGGGCGCGACCAGCCACGACGGATGCCGCAGCCGAACGACGGCACATCGCGCCCCTCCAGCGGAGCTCACCGCTGGGCCGGGATTTCCGGCAGCAGTGGATAGCGGGTCGACAGCCGCATCGCGCCCTCGGTGACCGCGGGATCGCGGGAGGCTGCCTGGACGCCGTCCAGGTAGGCGTGGGCCGCGGCCTCGAAGACGTTGTCCACGGCGGTGAGTTCGGCGGCGAGGGCCTGGGCGCGTTCGGTGCGCCGCTCCTCCAGGGTGCCCTGATCCCGCCGGGCCGCGGCGACCGCCGCCTCCGCCCGCGCCAGCTCCTCCTCGGCCTTCGCCAGCCGCTTGCCGTGCAGCCGGTAGGCGGCGACGAAGGGGTGCTCCTCGGACACCGCCAGCAGGAAGGCGATGCCGCCGGACAGGAGCAGCAGCGCGATGAAGGTGACGCTGACGGTGTGCTCGTCCAGGTGGAGCTGGTCGAGCAGGGTGGGCGCGGGCGGCAGGTCGACGCCGAGCTGCCGGGCGGTCTCCGCCAGGGCGGAGTCGTCGGTGTCCCGGAAGACGATCCGGGCGCGCAGGTCGCCCAGGTACCAGGCGGCCCAGCCCCACAGGGTGACCAGCGCGGCCGCGACCGGCAGGACCAGCCACAGGGCGGCGGTGGCACCCCGGCGGCGCCACTGGCGGCCGGCCTGGAAGGGGCCGAGGGTCATGGCGACGCCGACGGCTGCGGTGAGCAGGAACGCGCTGGCCCGGCCCTCCGGTGTGCCGTCGTGGATGGCCAGGAACACGCCGAGGTACACGGGGAGTTCGACCAGGATCAGCAGCAGGGTGAGGACGCGCCGGGGCCAGCGGGCCATGGCCGAGGTCTCGGTCAGTCCCTCCCAGGGCACCTCGGTCGCGGGTGCGGGCCGGGCGGCCGGGTCGCGTACGGGGTCGCCGTCCCGTTCGTCGGGCGCGTACAGGCCGGCGTCCTCGCCCTGGGCGCCGTACTCGGGATCGTCCGTCCCCGGCTCGGGGTAGGGATGGGGGTCCGGGTCGTCCGGGCGGCGGCTCGGCCCGGTGCGGGCCACGATCCAGGGCAGCAGCCGGTCGCGGCGGTCCTCGCGGGCGGCCATCCGGGTCGCCGCGCGGTCCAGGCGGGCGGCGGCCGCGTGCCGGCGCCGGGTCTCCTCCTCCTGGGTGTCGCGGGCCCGGCGGGCCTCGGCCATCCGGCTCGCGGTGTCGGCGTACAGCTCGGCGGAGGCCCGCAGTTCGCGTTCCTCGCGTTCGTGGTGCTCGGCGAGCACCCGGCCCCGGGTGTGGTCGCGCATGCCCTGGAGCCGCCCGAGGTAGGGCAGCCGACGGCTGGAGCCGAGGACGTACGGGTTGAGGGTGCCGCCGGTGGCGGCGCGGCGGCCGGCGTTCTCGGCCTGCTCCAGCAGGCGCCGGCCGTCGCGGGTCTCGGACAGCGGGACCCGGCCGCGGGGCGCGCCGGGGGCGGTGCGGCCGAGGCCGGGGGCCCGGCCCTCGGAGCGGCGGAAGCGGAAGGGGTTCCGGAGCCGACGGGGCTCGTCAGGCGCCGTATCCGTCGTCGACATCGACCTTCACCTCCGTCTCCAGCAGCTGCTTCCAGAACTCGCCGAGCTGTTCGACGTGTTCGGGGGTGGTCTTGGTGCCGCGCATGGCGAAGCCGACGCGGTAGACGGTGGTGTCGGGCAGGTCGGGCAGATTGCGGCCGTCGACCATCGCGTCGACGGCGGTGTTCCGCTGCGCCGGCGTCGCCAGCTTGTACTTGGACAGCTTGAAGCCGGGGTCGGCCTGCTCGAAGTCGCTGATCACGAGGATCTGGAAGGTTCCGTCGCCGTCCCGTGGCACCTTGGCGGCGCGGGTGAGGCCGCCGAGGACGTCGGAGCCGGGCTGGCGGTCGCGGGCGCACTCCAGCATCTTCTGGGCGCCGGCCTCGGCCAGGACGCGGGTCTGCGTCCACAGGGGCTCGCGTTCGGAGCGCTTGTCGGAGTCCGGGTCGATGTCGATGCGCGGCACCTGGCAGGAGGAGGCCTCGGAGGCGGAGGTGATGGGCGCGTAGGAGACGTACCTGCACTTCTTGTCGGCGAGGAAGCGGGGCAGGGTCGTCTCCAGCTTCTCCTTCGCCCGGAAGCCGTCGTCGCTGTCGGCCCCGGATCCGGAGCCGTCCACGACGACCGCGCAGTCGGCCTTGAGCCGTTCCGGCCCGTCCAGCGTGCCGCACGCCGTCAGCAGCAGCGCGGTCGCGCCCAAGACGGCGACGACCGGTGTGGGACGGATCGTTCCGCCGGTGGTTCGCTTCATCGGTACCCCCGCTCTCTTCGACCGGCCGCGGCGGCCGCCGGCCCGGTCCTCTGCTCCAGAATCCGCAGCGCCCTGCTCACCACCACGCCGTCGAGCAGCCAGTCCGGCGGGCCCGTCCACGTCTCGTCGAGGGCCGCGCTGCCCGGGTGTCCGGCGGACGGCAGCTCCTCCAGCCGGGCGACGCGCGCGTACGCGGCCTCGTAGTGGGCGAGTTCCTGGTCGGCGCAGGCGGCGAGGGCCCTGCCGCGCTGCTGGCAGGCCGTCACCTCCGTGCGCCACTGCGACACCCAGCCGCCGAAGCGGGCCAGCGCCGCGGGTACGTCCTCGCGCCGCCGGTCGTCCTCGCGCGGGGCGTCGTACTCCGTCACGATCCGCTCGGACTCCTCGTGCACGCGGCCGACGACCGCCGCGCGTTCCTTCAGGAACCGGGCCATCAGGTCGTCCAGCGCCATCCGTGCCCCGCGTTCCAGCTGCCGGGCGTAGTGCTCGGTGCCTATGCCGGCCCTGCCGTCCCGCCACCCCCGGCGGGTGGCCCGCCAGCGGGTGCGTGCGGTGAGGCGGGCGCGGCCGTAGTCCGCCGGGACGGACTTCACCTCGCTCATTCCATCCCCCTCTTCGGATTCCCCGGACCACCCACGGGGATTCGCGCGCAGCCTAGGGGATAAACCAAGGCGAGCGGGAGAGATTTACGACACCGGATATACGGCATCCGGAAATCAGCCGGAGATCGACCGGCGAACGACCGGGGCACCGGCTTTGTTACCGGAGGGTTGCTGGAAAACTTCCGAAAACCGGGGCCGTTCCGGTACGACTCGGAATAGGCTCCGTTCCGCTCGGGCGGGAGTGTGTCCGGAGACGGGGAAAAGATCTTCGAATGCGGGCACGGAGTGGGCGGGAAGTGGGCGCGGAGTTTTTGGCATAAGGCTGTAGGCATATGCCGAAGCGGGGATGAGGCGGGGGACTCATATGGCTGAGGAGATCGCGGTGCGCGTCGCCGACGGGTACTTCCCGGTGGAGACGCTCGGCCCTGGCCGACGGCTGGCGCTGTGGTTCCAGGGCTGCGCGCTGGCCTGCCCGGGATGCATGTCCCGGCACACCTGGGATCCGGCGGGCGGCCGGGCAGCCACCGTCGGTGAGCTGCTGGAACTGTGGGAGGCGGCCCTGGAGCGGGGGGCCGAGGGGCTGACCGTGAGCGGCGGCGAGCCGCTCGCCCAGCCCGCCGCGCTGGCCGCGCTGCTGCGGGGCGCCGGCCGACTGCGCGAGCACGCGGGCGGCACCGCCGACCTGCTCGTCTACACAGGTCACGAGCCCGGTGAGGCGCCGGGGGAGGTGTGGGAGGCGCTGGCGGGCGCGGACGCGGTCGTGACGGGCCGGTTCCGGGTCGCCGAGCCGACCGACCTGGTCTGGCGCGGCTCCGCCAACCAGCGGCTCGTCCCGCGCACCCCCCTCGGCATCCGCCGCTACGGCCCCCATCTGGCCCGCGGCTATCCGCCGGGGCCACGGGTCAGCCTGCGGGCGGACGGCGCCGGGACCGGCACGCGCGTGTACGGCGTCCCGGCGCGCGGCGAGCTGCGCCGGCTGGAGCGGGGCCTGGCCGCGAGCGGGCTGCGGCTGACCGACCCGAGCTGGCGGCCATGAGCGCGCGCCTCGCGGGGACACCTGCGCCGTCGTGCGCCTCGCGCGCCCTCTTGAATGCCTCGCGCACCGCTCTGTGCGTCGCATGCGCCCCCGTCAGCGCCCCCCGAACCGGGGCGTCCACCCTCTTATGGCTTCGCTCAGGTTTCCGTTTCCGTTTTCTCCGCCGAATCCGCCGACTCCGCCGACTCCGCCGACTCCGCCACTTCTGCCGGCCCTGCCGTCTCCGCCGCCTTCACCCCGAACAGCCGGGCCACGTCCGGGTAGCGCGTCACGATGTGCACGGACCAGTCGGGGTCGGCGGTGAGGGCGTCCTCGATGGCCCAGCGCAGCCATTCCGCGCTGATCCTCCGCTCCAGACCGCCCCGGCCGGCGCCCAGCAGCGGGAAGCAGATCGAGCGCAGCGCGGGCCCGCCGTCCGCCCGTTCGCCGTCCGCCCGCTCCTGACGTGCGCGGGCGAAGCAGGCGGCGACGGCGGTGGCGATGTGCTGAGGGTCGACGCGGTAGGCGAGCCCGTCCGGCACGGCCACGGCCGCGTGGTAGACGCGCCGCACCCCGCGCTCGGCGAGGGCGCCCGCACCGGTCGGCACCACCGTGCCCGGCCGCAGCGGCAGCACCCCGGGCCGGGCCCGCACCCAGGCGGCGAGTTCGTCCGCGAGGACGTCGGCGACCGGCCCGTCCGCCGCGCAGCCCACGGCGGCCGAGCGGCGCAGCGCCCCGGAGACGGTGGGCCGGAACGACTTCGACATCTCCAGGTGGACGTTCTCGGAGGACACCAGGATGTCGATGTCCCGCAGCAGTTCGATGGGCGAGAGATGCACGGTGACCGGTCTGCTCCCGGCCCGTCCGGGCAGCCCGGTGCGCGGTACGACGACGGGACGGGAGACGGCAGGGGCGGTCCCGGCACCCGGCGGGGCCGCCCGCGGCGGGCGCCCGGCGGGCTCACGGGCCTCGGCGAGCACGGCTCCGGCGAGCTGCTCGACGACCTGTCTCTCCTGGCTGTGCCGGAACCGCTCGCTGGTCACCCCGTAGACGAGGGCCGCCGCCCGGCGCCGGTCCGCGGCCGGGTCGCCGCGGCGGCCGGGCAGCAGACCGAAGGTGCACTGGGCGGCGCGGCCTATCAGGTCGTCGGTGCCGAGCCGCTCGGCCGCCGCGCGCAGAAGACGCTCCGCGCCGTCGGCCAGGTCCTCCTCGCCCCGGGCGTACCCGGCGTGCAGGGTGGCCGCGCGCAGTGCCTCGGGCACCAGCGCCTGGAGCGCGGGCAGTCCCCCGCGGCGCAGTTGCCGCAGCTCCCGCACCAGGTCGGCACGGTCGGGCAGACCATCAGGGTTCATGGCGGTCAACATATCCGCGCCGCCACCGCGACCGCCCCGCCTTCCGGTACTCCGTTCCGGATCGGTGCACCCGCCCGGTACCGTCGATGGATTTCCCCGTTTCCAGGTGCTCGGCACCAAGATCCCGCTACTCTTCCGGCCCTGGTGTCTTCCTGTGGCGGCGCGCCGGTCCCCGCTTCCCGGCGGAGGTCCCGTAATTCGGTGCGCGGCGCGGCGGAGCCGTATCTCGTGTCCATCCGGATTCCTTTTCCGGCACACCATTCCGTACAAGCTTCCGCACACGTTTCCGCACACGGTTCCACAGAACTTTCCGCACTCCTTCACACACCCTTCCGTACGCCGCCTCCGGCCGCCGCCGGGTCCTTTCCGCGCGCAGGTGAATTCCATGACGTTTCCTGTCGGTGACGACGACCTGGTCCCGCCCACGCTCCACGAGTCCCCGGACGGCGGCGGCATACCCGCGCCCGACCCCCGGGGCGACCCGATCGAGCTGCCGCCCTGCCTGACGGGCCGGTTCCAGCCCCGGGAGCGACTGCCGCGGCGCGGGGAGCGGACCGTGCACCGGGCCGCCGAGGAGGGGCGCTCGGCGGAGCTGCGGGCGGCCGTGTTCCGGGTGCGCCGCCAGGACGGCGGCGGCGACACGGGCGGCGGCGAACGGATCGTCAAGTGGTACCACCCGGACGCCGCGCCCGACGCCGAGGTGACCGCGCGGCTGTCTCGGGGGCCGCTGCACGAGGGGCTGTCGTACGTCCTGGAGGCGGGCGCCGACCAGGGGGCGCCGTTCCATGTCCTGCCCTCGCACGGCAACACCGATCTCGCCACCCATCTGCGCGACCACCCCGGCCCGCTGCCCGCGGCCGACATCGAGCGGATCGTGGCGCGGCTGCACGGGGCGCTGACCGCCCTGCACACGGCGGGCGTGGTGCACCGGGACGTCAAGCCGTCCAACCTGGTCGTCGGCGACTGGGACGACCCGGCCGGCAGCCTGGTCCTGATCGACTACGGCATCTCTACCGCCGGGCCCTTCCCGCGCGAGGTGCGCCGCGGCTGGGCCGGCACCCCCGGCTACGCGTCGCCGCAGGCGCAGCTCATGGCGGCGATCGTGCGGCCGGCCGACGACTGGTGGTCCCTCGGGATCGTCGTCGCCGAGGCCGCGCTCGGCCGGCATCCCATCCCGCACCATGAGACGGCCTCGGTCATGGACGCCGTCCACCGCGGTGACATCGACCTCGGCGACATCCGTGACAAGCGGGTCCAGCTGCTCTGCGAGGGGCTGTTGACCTGGGACAACGACCAGCGCTGGGGTACGGACCAGGTCGGGCGGTGGCTGCGCCACGAGTCCCCGAAGGTGGTCCGCGAGGGGCCCAGGCCCCGGCCGGGTGGCCGGCCGGCCGCCGACCCCGAGACGCCCCGCTTCGAGCACGCGGGCCGGTCGTTCGGCACGACGGCCGAGCTGGGCGAGGTGTTCGACGCGGACTGGCCCGCCATGAACCGCCGGCTGTCCCGGGGCAAGGGGCGGGAGCAACTGGCCGACTGGCTCGCCCACTTCCGCCCGAGCGAGGACACCGGCCGGGCCGAGAGTCTCGACACACTGCTGGACCGGCTCCGAGGGGCGCGGCGCGGGCCGGACGCGGCGACCCTGATCGACCTGATCGGCTGGATGGCGCCCCATCAGGAGCCCGCCTACCGCGGCATCCCCCTCGGCATGGGCGACCTCCCGGCCTTCGCCCGGCGCGCCGCCGAGGGCGACCGGAGTTGCGTGGCCGTCATGACCGAGCTGTACACACGGGACCAGTACCTGCTGAGACGGCTGGCCCTGCGCCGCGGCGGCGAGGAGCTGAGGCATGTCGCCCGGCGCTGGCAGGCCCATCACCGCCAGTGGACGCAGGCCACCGCCCGGCTGTCGGAGATACCCGAACTGCGCGACCAGCGGGACGATCTGCGCGCCGCGACCGCCACCGGCCCGGTCCTCACCGCCGAGTTGCTGCAGCTGGCCGCCGACCCCGCCCCCGTGACCCGACGGCTCCGCGCCGAGCTGCGGGAGGCACTGCGCGCCCTGCCCTCGCGGGTGTCCTGGTTCACCCGGCTGGCCGAGGAGGCCGACGAACCCGTACCCCTGCTGCTGGCCCTGCGGCTGCGGCCACTGGCCGAGGCGCAGGCCCGTCAGGCCCGGCGGGCCGCGGAGGAGCGCCGGCAGCTGGTGGCCATCGGGCGGCGCGCGGAGCAGACCCGGCTTGTGCGGCGGCGGCTGGAGCTGCCGGTGGTGCTGGGCCGGGCCGCGGGCGGGGCGCTGCTGCTGTTCTTCCCGCACGCCTTCCTGGTGGGCCTGGCCGACGTCTACGGCTGGGCACCGCAGTCCACCGTGCTGATCGCCTGGCTGCTGAGCGTGCCCTCGCTGGCGGCGCTGCTCGTCATCGAGTGCTGGACCGCCTGGTACGTCGGCCCCTGGTACCACCCCCGGTTCTCGGTGATGGGCCTGATGACCCGCCGGGCGCTGCCGCTGACCAGCCGGATCGGACGACGGGGCTGGAAGCGGTACCTGTGGGCGGGCGTGGGCGCGGCCGCTCTGCTGGGCACGGTCGCGGGGACGTTCCTCCTCGCGGTGTGGATCTGGCCGGCCGGAACCGTGCTGGCGCTGCTGGTCTCGGCGGTCCTGCGGGCCCGGGCCTGGCACCGCTACCAGGCGGACGCCCGCGCCGACAGCCCCCTCACGCCGACGGCCGATCCGCGCGCCGGAGTGCCGGGAGCACGCAGGCCCGCCGAACCGACCTCCCCCTCCCTGTCCCCGTCGCCTGGTTCCCGTACTGGAGGAATGGCGTGAGCAGTGCGTTCGCCGGTACCGATCTGTTCACCGTCGTGCCGGACGTCTCGGCGTCCGGTGTCGACCCCATGGCGGCCCAGCCCGACCTCGGCCTGCAGATGCCGGACACGGGCAGCGTCCCCGACCTCAACCTGCACATGCCGGACACGGGCGTCGGCGACCTCACCCGGGCCGCGACCGACCACGTCAACGCCGTCGACCATGCCGTCGACCATGCCTTCGACCACGCGGTCGACGAGGCCGCCCAGCAGCTGCACGACATGATCGTGCCCGCGCTGATCGGCCTCGCCGACCTCAGCGGGGCGCTGATCGTCACCCGCCTGGCGCTGCGCGGCACGATGGCGCTGGCCGCGTTCAACAACAAGGTCGCCGTGGAGCAGGAGGCGATGGCGAGGCGGCAGATGTCGCTGGAGGACGGCAGCGAGTGCTGGCGGCGTGCGGCGGAGGCGGCGGCCGGGATCAACGCCCGGATCACCGTGCTGGGCCTGGACCCCGCCGGACCGGGCGACCCGCCGCTGCCCGCGCCCGTGCAGCCCGTCGGCGTCCCGCTCGACGAGCTGTGGAGACGGCTGGCCGAGACCGAGCGGGCGCTGCGCCGGGTGGAGGCCCAGCGCGCGGCCCGCGCCACCGCCCGGCTGCCCTTCCAGCATCGCGAGGACCCGGAACGCGCCGACTGGTACGACCGGCTGCGCGCACAGCGCCGCCGCGCCCTCAAGGCGTACGCGGAGGGCGGCGAACTCCCGGCGCGGACGGCGCCCGAACCCCGTACGGGCGAGACAGCGGCCAAGGCCCGTACGGACGAGAGCTTGACCAAGGCCCGTACGGACGGGACAGCGGCGGAGCCCCGTACGAACGAACCGGCGGCCGAGCCCCGTTCCGGCACGGTCCCCGCGCTCACCGCGGAGGACGTCCTGCGCGAGGGCGCCGAGCTGCTCGCCCGGCTGCCGCTGGCGTTCACCTCCGAGAGCCGGGAGCTGATCGACGACTGCCTGCTGGAGGCCCTCCGGGCGATCGGCCGACGCCCCACCGCCGTACGCCGCTATCTCGACGAGGCCGGGCTCATCGCCCGCAAGGAGTCCGAGCGGGCCGAGCGCGCCGAGACCGCCCGCCGCGACGCCGCGCTGCGGCTGCAGGTGCTGCGGGCCCCCGCGCCCGAGGGCGTCGACCCGCTGCCGGATGCGCCCGCCGCGATCGACGTCCTGGAACGGGTGCTGCGCGGCGGCGTCCCGGCGTCGAAGGAGGACGAGCGGACCGTCCAGCAGGCCCTCGCGGCCCGCTCCGCCGCCCTGCACCGGGCGTACCTGGTGGCGGCGCTGCGCCGGGCGAGCGAGCAGTGGGGGGACGGTACGGTGCACGCCCGCGCCGACGCCGAGCACTGGGACTTCGCACCGGCGGCCTGGGGCGGCCACTACTGGCTGCGGGTCCGCCTCACCGCCACCGGCCACGCCCGCGTCCTCACCATGCGCAGACCGCTCACCGCCCGCGAGGCCGCCGACCCCCACACCGTCACACGATGGCAGGCCCTGGACGCCGAACGCTGCGCCGAGAGCGCCGCCTACGTCGACGAGCTCGGCCTGCTCAGCGAACAGGAGGGCGTCCGGGCGGAGTTCACCTGGACCGAGAGCCAGGTCCTCACCGGCGAACCGGCGCCGGGCCTCACGGACGCGTTCCGGGACGGTGCCGCCGTCCGGCCCAGGACCGTCCGCCGCCCCACGCGGCAGCAGCCCCGGCAGCGCCGCCGCGACGACCACCGCTGACCCCGCCCTTCCCGCACCTGTGGAGGCCCCTTGACCAGCACCACCGGCACGACCGGCGCCACCGGCACCACCCCCCTGGAGTCGTCGCGCGTGACCCGGACGGTCCATCCGCCGTTCGCCGCCGAACTCGTCCACACGCTCAGCGTCCACTCCCAGTACGTCCTGCACGGCAACATCCGAGACGACTACGTGGTCGCCGACGACCTCACCGACGGCCGGCGCGTCTACCGGGCGATGTCCCTGGAGGACATGCTGTGGGAGCCGCTGCAGCGGGCGGGCTACAAGAGCCTGCTGCGCTACGACCCGGTGGCGGGCTTCCGGATCGTGCACAGCACGGCGGAGACGGAGACGGCCACGCTGCTGGAGCGCAACACCCGCCGCTTCCCGGGCCGTCCGGACGACTCCGGCACCGACGACGTGGCGCGGGTCCTGGAGTCCTTCGCGCGCGGCTGGGTCGGCGAGCGCCCCGGCCCGCCGCAGAAGGACCCCCGCTACGAGGACTACCAGCAGCCGCTGCACGCCGCCCTGATCGTCGACTACGCCTCTCGGATCCCCACCCAGGTCAACCAGCTCAGCGACGAGGAGCGCACGTTCTTCCTGCGCTGTCTGAAGATCGCCGAGGAGGCGCGGCCCTTCGTCCGCGCGAAGTCGGGCCGTGCCCTGTTCAACCCGGTCATCTGGCTGGCGGACGGCGAACGGGACCTCCCGGCCTGGCTGGTGACCAGTGGCGTACGGGTGCGCAGCATCGGTGTGCCGACGCCCGACCTCGGCCAGCGCCGCCGTATGGCCGCCCTGCTCGCCCAGCAGGCCGGCGTCCCCGGCACCGCCACCAAGCTGGACGTGGGCCCGCTCGTGGACCGGGACACCCGCGAGGAGCCGACCGAGGAGGACGTCGACCGGTTCGCGCGGGCGGCCAGCGGGCTCTCCCTGCGCGCGATGCGGGAGAGCATGCGGCTGGCCCGCGCCTCGAAGATCGGCTTCGGCCGGATGGAACAGGCCGTACGGATCTACGAGCTGGGCGTCAGCCGCAACCCGTGGACCGGCGGCGCGGTCGCCGACAGCATCCGGGACGGCGAGGCGTACATCGGCGGCCGGGTGCAGGGCCAGGAGAAGGCGGTGACGCAGACCCTGGACGTGCTGAAGCGCGCCGCGCTCGGCCTGTCCGGCGCCCAGGCGTCCTCACCGGCCGTGCACCGGCCCCGGGGTGTGCTGTTCTTCGCCGGACCGACCGGCACCGGCAAGACGGAGCTGGCGAAGGCGGTCGCCACCACCCTGTTCGGCTCGGAGGACGCCTGTCTGCGCTTCGACATGAGCGAGTTCTCCGCCCCCCACTCGGCGGACCGCCTGGTGGGCGCCCCGCCCGGGTACGTCGGCTACGAGGCGGGCGGCGAGCTGACCCGCGCGGTGCGCGAGGACCCGTTCCGCGTCGTCCTCTTCGACGAGATCGACAAGGCCGACAAGGGCGTCCTCGACAAGTTCCTCCAGGTGCTGGAGGACGGCCGGCTGACGGACGGCCAGGGCGTGACGACGTACTTCAGCGAATGCGTCCTGATCTTCACGTCCAACCTGGGCGTGCACGGCCCCTCGGGCGAGGACGGCCGCCCGCTCGTCTCCTCCTCCGGCCAGGAGCGCATCCCGGAGACCCCGGAGGAACGCGCGGAGTTCGAGCAGCGGATCCTCGGCAACGTACGCCACCACTTCGAGCACACCCTGAAGCGGCCGGAGCTGCTGAACCGGCTCGGCGGCAACATCGTCGTCTTCCAGTACATCGAGGCGGCCGTCGCGCGGCGCATCTTCACCGGACAGCTGCGCAACATCGCCGACCACATGGAACGCCAGAGCGGTCTGCGGTTGCGGATCCTGCCGGAGGCCGAGGAGGAACTGGCGGACCTGTGCACCGAGGACCTGTACAACGGCGGCCGGGGCATCGGCATGAAGCTGGAGACCCATCTCATCAACCCGCTCGCCCGCGAGGTGTTCGACCTCGGCACCCTGGAGCCCGGCTCGGTGGTCACCGTCTCGCGGGTCGTACGCCGTCCGGACGGCGGGGTCGACCTGACGGTGGAGGCGTCGGCCGACGAGCACGTCTCCCTGCGGAAGGCGGCGGTCTGGTGACGGAGGGGCCGCGCCGCCATGTGGACAAGAGCCTGGCGCAGGACGACGACTGCCTGCCGGACTTCGACGAGGGGGATGGGGAGGAAGACCCGCGGGAACCGCCCCCTTGGCAGGACCCGTCACACCTGCCCCATTCATCCCACCCGCCCCATCCGTCCCACCAGTCCCACCAGTCCCACCCGTCCCAGGATCCGGAACCGCCCCGCTCCCACCCCTGCTGGTCCTGCGCCGCTGCCGTGCCGGCCGGCTCCCCCTCCTGCCCGGAGTGCCAGGAGTCGACCCGGCATCTACGGCTGATCGGCCCCGGTTCGTCGATCGACCTACGGCACGGAGAGGGCCCCCCGCTACGGCTCGGCCGGCATCCCGTGTGGGCGACCGCCGTCGCGGTGGCCCTCTCCGGCGACAAGGGGAAGGGCGTCTCGCGCCGCCACGCGGAGCTCCAGCTGATGCCCGACGGCACGATGTGGCTGACGGAGTGCGCCCACGGCACGACGAACGGCACGTACGTCGACGACGAGCGGATCGCCCCGGGCGCCCGCGTCCCCGTGACCGACGGGAACGTCATCGGGCTCGGCCGCAACTGCGCCTTCACGGTGCTGCTGGTCGAGCCCGACGCGTGACCGCCGCTCAGCGGGTCGGCCACTCGGCCGCTCAGCCGCTCAGCCACTCGGCCGGTGAGCCGGTCAGCCGGTCGGCGGCACGATCGCGGCGCGGAGCGGAGCGAGCAGGTGGTTCGCCGCGGCGGCCCCGTCGAAGGTGCCCAGGTCATGGCTGACCAATGGCTCGGGCGCGAGCGGGCCGACCCCGCAGCGGTCCCCGAACAGCACCAGCGCCTCCCGCGGCCGGTGCCGCCGGGACTGCCACACCAGCCCCTGCGCCTTCTCCGCCTGCCGCCGCAGCTCCTGCGCCCAGTAGCGGGTGCGCGGGTAGTCGTCCGGCTCCGAGTCCAGCAGCCAGCTGTCCTGGCAGACGGCCGCCAGATCCTCCTCCACCCGCAGCGATACGAGGGTCAGCTCGACGGTGGTGACGACCTCGGCCAGCGTGTAGCGGGCGGCCTGCGCCCACGGCACCAGCCTGGCGCCGAGGACCGGGTCGAAGTCCATGGACCGCAGCAGCACCTCGGCCAGCGCGGTGGCCGGCTCCCGGGTGGCGTAGAGATACGGGTACTCGTCCTCGGCGGTGCTGTCGAAGCGGCTGCCGCCGAACAGGGTGTGCGCCGCGGCCTCCTTGAAGCCGGTCGCCGGGTAGTCGCTGCGATGGCAGCGCCACAGCCGGGTGCCGGCCGGGAGCACGGTGGTCCGGGGTGTCATCGTGACCGAGGGAGGGATCTGCCGGGTCATCGGCCGCCCTCCTCGACGAGGGCCAGCGCGGCGTCGGCCAGCCGGTCGTCCGGTACCCGCCCGAGCAGCGCGGCGGGCGCGCCGCCCAGCCAGGAGTTGCCGCCCAGCCACCAGTCGGCGGCCCCCCAGGGGTCGCGGTCGGCGAGCAGGATGCGGTTGATCCGTACGACGATCTCCCGTGGCCGCCCGGTGTCCGGATCGAACTGGAACTCGGGACTGCGCCGCCCCGCGTCCGGATCGGCGAGCACGATGACGTCGGCGGGCGGGGCGCCCGCCGGGGCGGCTTCCCGCGAGGGCGCCGCGAGCAGCCTGCGCCGGGCGGCGGCGATGACGTCGGCGACGGACGGAACCTCAGGTTCCGGAGGGGGCGGGGGTGTCGGGGGTTCCGCAGGCGGTGCCGCGTACAGCGCCTCCAGCGCCGCGAGGAGTGTGTCCTCCTCCGGCACGGTGACGGTCCCGGCGGCGCTGCGGCCGTAGACGTGCAGGAGCCGGGCGAGTTCACCGGCGTCGTCGGGGACGGGCCACAGCGAGCGGATGATCCCCATCACGGCCATGGCGGCGCGCTCGGCGTCCGCGCCTGCCTCGCGGAGCCGTTCCAGCATGGCCAGGAAGTGCTGGTACTGCTCGTCGTCCAGCCACTGTCCGAGCTCCTCGCGATGGCGCACGAGCAGGGCCAGCAGCTCATTGGTGTCCAACGTGTTCCCTCCGGGTCGGGCCGTGGTGACCGGTGCGGGATTGCCTTGGTGGATGAACGGGGCCCAGGCGGCCACGGGCAACGCCGCCCGGCCCCTGATCCGGGCGGCCAGTGGCCCGGGAAGTCCCGGAACCGGTGCACGGGCGGGATCGAGCGCCCACTGCTGGGTGAGCCGCAGCGCCAGCGCCGGGTCCCGTCCCTGGGCGAGGTGGTGATGGACGACGTACATCAGGACGGCCGAACTCGCGTCGTCCAGGCCCCACTTGGAGCCGATCACATCGGCGGCGCCCCGGGCGGTGAACGCGGTGGTGAGGGTGAGTGCCTCGTCGTGGTCGCGGGAACTGAGGTCGGTCTCGCAGGCGCTGAGCACCACCAGCGGCCCGGCCCCGGCCCGCCCGTCCGCCGAGGGCGCCCCGAGCAGCTGCCGTACGGTGAGCGCCCCCGGATCGTCCCCGTCGCCCGCGCTGGGCCGGGACGGGTGCAGCAGCAGCCGTGACACGGTGGGCCGGTCCCCGACCCGGCCGTGCACACTGAGCTCCACCAGCGTGGCGGGCCGCTCGGCCGTCCCGCCCGGCAGCAGCGGCAGCAACTCCTCGGGGGTGCCGTCGCGGTCCCACCCGTTGCGCACGAAGTAGCCGTAGCAGCGGGCGTGCGGATAGAAGGACTCGCGCAGGGCGTCGACCTCGTGCTCGGCGTACGGCAGTGAGGCGCGCGGATCCGCCACCAGCACGGGCGCGTCACCCACGGGCAGCCGGGCCCGCCCGACGGACCGCAGGAACTCGGCGCCGGACGCGGCATGACTGATGACGGCGAGATCGAGCGCGTACACCGCCCGTGCCCTTGCCCCGTCCGCGTCCCCGGCGCCGATCCGGGGCGCGTGCTCCGGCCGCTCCCCGTCCCCGGGGCCGCCCGGCGCCGCGTACACCGCCCGCTCCCCGTCCTCGGCGCCGCCCGGGACCGCGTGCTCCGGCCGCTCCCCCTCCTCGGCGCCGCCCGGGACCGCGTACACCGCCCGCTCCCCCTCCTCGGCGCCGCCCGGGACCGCGTACACCGCCCGCTCCCCCTCCCGCACGGTGATCCGGGGGGCGTGCTCCACCAACTCCCCCGGCCCCACGGCAATCCCGGGCGCGTGCTCCGCCAACTCCCCCACCCCCACGGCAATCCCGGGCGCGTGCTCCGCCAACTCCCCCACCCCCACGGCGATCCCGGGCGCGTGCTCCGCCACCTCCCCCACCCCGGCGGTGATCCGGGCCGCGTGCCAGGGCACGGAGCCGAGGTTTCCGGCAGGTAGCAGCACCAGCCTCACGGGGTCCTCCGGCCGAGCGGGCCGTCCGGGACGTACGACGTCCAGGACCGGCCCCATCACGGCGGGTCCCGCCCAGTCGCACAGCCCCTCCAGCGCCGCCTCCCACTCCGCGAGGGCCTCAGCCCGCCCGGGCTCGTCGTACGGCACCCCGGGCGCGGTGAAGACCGACCGGTCGCGGGCGGCGTCGAGATACCGCTCCAACGGCCGCCGCCCCGCCCGCCCCAGCCCGCCGAGCCTCAACGACAGCGGCGCCGCCCCGGGCCGTACGACCAGCGCCCACCCCGCCCCGTCCCCCTGCCCCACCAACAGATGCACGACGGCGTCCACTCCGGCGCGCTGAGCGGCATCGGCCACGTCCTGCCAGCCGGGGCCGGAGTGCGCCTCCCCGTCGGACCCGCCGGACCCGCCGGTCCCTGCGGTGTGGGCCCGCAGGGCGGCGAGCGCGCGGCGGCGCAGGGTGCTGGGGATGAGGGTCTCGGGCGTGTCGGGGGTGTCGGCAGGCCTACGAGGGCTGTCGGTGCCGTCGCCCGCGCGAGCCGCCTCCCGCCACTGGGCGGCCAGGACGTGCTCGCCGTGGGAATCCAGCTGTTCCGGCACGCTCGTGGAGGCCGCGACCGCCCTCAGGACGAGGGCGCGGCCCGCCTCCAGGACGCGCAGCGCGGTGACCGCGTCACCCGCCTCCGCCGCCCAGCCGGCCGCCGTGACCCCACGGTCGGCGGCCGCGCGGGCGGCGGCGAGCCCGTGCTCGGCGCCGATCTGCAGCAGCACGTCCTCGGCGACCTTCTCCAGCTGCCGTTCCGTCGCCTCCAGCGCCCGCGCGGTGTCCCCGGGGTCGCCGCGCCGCCGGTACAGCCCGGCCAGCTCCTTGTACACCTCCTGCGCGGTCCCGCACCCGGTGTTCTCGTTGATCTCGCCGCGCGCGGCCTCCAGTTCGCCCAGCGCGGTGTCGAGGACGACCGGATCACCGTGGCGCTCGTGCTGGACGTTGAGGGCGAGGGCGATCCCGAGCCGGGCCCGGATGTCCTGGTCGGCGAGGACCAGGGTGCCGCCGAGCGCGGCGCGGGCCCG
This sequence comes from Streptomyces sp. T028, assembly GCF_048159505.1. Taxonomy (NCBI): domain Bacteria; kingdom Bacillati; phylum Actinomycetota; class Actinomycetes; order Kitasatosporales; family Streptomycetaceae; genus Streptomyces; species Streptomyces sp. T028. The sequence goes on along the minus strand of NZ_JBLRVZ010000007.1, from coordinate 42,717 downwards.
TTCGACCTCCTCCAGGACACTGTGGGAAGACGGGTCGACGTACTGCTCCAGCGCGCTGGTGACCGCCCCCATCGAGGTCATCACCCCGCGCAACGCCACCGGAACGGCAGGGTGCTCCTGGGCCTCGCGCAGATACATCAGCGCCCGTCGCAGCGGCGGGCCCACGGTGCCGCCCGCGTTGCCGATGGCCATGGCCCGGCGCAGCTGCAGCAAGCCGAGGTTGAACACGACGAGGGAGGCTGCGCTGTCGTCGTCGGCGAGGTCCTGCCGCATGTCCAGCAGGACCTCGGCGATGTCGTCCAGCTCGTCGAGGTCGTCGTCGGCCGCGGCGCTGATGCGCTGGTGCAGCAGCAGGGCGCGGGCGGTGGTCGAGAGTTCCTTGCCGGCGGCTCCCGGCAGTGCGTCCCCTTCGGCGCCCGTGCTGCCGTACGCCTCGGTGAGCATCCGGTGCGCGGTCGCCGCGTCGAGGAGGTTGCCGCCCTGCAGGGAGGCGCTCGACAGCAGGCCGGCCAGCAGGACGGGCGCCAGCCCGGCGGGCGCGTCCTGGCTGCGGGAGGCCTCCAGGAGCGGCTCGCCCGCCTCGACCAGCCGCTCCGCCCTGCCCTCGCGCAGCGCCTGCGCCATCCGGACCAGACCGGCGGTCATCTGATCCTGCCAGGTGGCCAGCGGCAACGCCTCGGCCGCCCGCTCGAACTCCTCCGGCTTCAGCAGCCCGGGGGACATCAGTTCCATCGCGGGCAGCCACTCCTGCATGAGACGGGCGAGATCCTCGGGCGAGGGAGGGAAGGAAGCAGCCGGCCCCTGCCCGGTCTCCGGGGTGTCGGGCATCGACCTGAGCAGTTCCGCGACCGCGTTCATGGCCAGTTCGAGGTGGGGCGGCATGGTACCCAGCGCGTTGGTCCGGGCGACCATGTCGAGGAGGGAGGCCCGGTCGTTCGTCATGCCGGAGAGCAGCCGCATGGAGGCGATCCAGCGCTCCAGTTCCGGGCGGTCGCCCGGGGCGGCCGTCTCGGCCAGTTCCTCCAGCAGGGCGGCCACCTCGGCGAAGTCCTGCAAGGACCCCGGTCCGCCGGGCGCCAGATAGGCGGTGCCGACCTTCATCATCTCGGCGAAGTCCTGCTGCCCCTGCCCCTCCAGCTCCGGAAGCCTCGGCATCACCAGTCGGATCAGCAACCGGAGCACGGCCTCCCGGGACCGCACCTCCCGCTCGGTCACGGGCACCGCCGCCCGCGCCTCCCTCAGCAGCAGGATCGCCTCAGCCCGCTCCCCGTCGGGATCCGCCCCGCCCCCCGCCAGACACCGCACCCCCAGCAACGTCCCCCGCGCCATCCGCAGCGCCCGCCGCTCCTCCTCCCCCGCGCCCCGCTGCTCGGCCTCGGCGAGCTCACGCAGCATGCGGTCGGTGACGGCGGGGTCGGGTAAGACGGCGAAGGTCTCTTCTGCTGCCCCCGACTCGCCGTCCGGCTGTCCCCCGCCGGCCCGCTGTCCCCCGCCGCGCCGCTCCCTGGCGCGCTGCTCCCTCGCGGCCTGCTCCGCGGCGGCCCACTCCCGACTGAGCGCCGCCGCCCGATCGAACAACTCCCGCCCACCAGCGGCAGACCCCGCAGCAGACCCCGCAGCAGACCCCTCGGCAGATCCCGCGGCAGACCCCGCGGGTGGACCCTCTCCCGCTCCTCCCGCTCCTCCGGCACTTCCCTGCGTCCCGCTGACCGCCACGCGCGCCTCCCCGAATGCCCTTCGCCCCACATACTGGCGGCGTCGGTGCGCCCGCGAGGCGCCTTCGGCCGTATTTCAGCCGAACCGACCGGGAAACAACCGCACTTGGGACCCCTGGGCGGTACGGGAAGCGGTCACCCTTGAGGAGGGGGCGCCGCGGTGGCCCGGGCTACGGATCGGGGGAGGCCCGAGGCCCGCGGCGGCCCCCACTCCTCGTCCACGGCCCCCTCGACCACAGCCCCTCGCCGCTTGCGGCTACAGCTCTACGCCGACCATCACGGGTTCGTTGACGAGGGTGATCCCGAACGCCTCCCGCACCCCGGCCACGACCTCACGGGCCAGCGCCAGCAGATCCTCCGTGGTGGCGGCGCCGCGGTTGGTGAGGGCGAGGGTGTGCTTGGTGGAGATACGGGCGGGCCCGCTGCCGTAGCCCTTGGTGAAGCCGGCCTTGTCGATCAGCCAGGCGGCGGAGGTCTTGGTGTGCCCGGGGCCCGCGGGGTAGGCGGGCGGCTCCGCGTCCTCGCCCAGCCGCTCCTTCACGCGCGCGTGGAAGACGGCGAAGTCGGCGTCGGTGAGGATCGGGTTGGTGAAGAAGGACCCGGCCGACCAGGTGTCGTGGTCCTCGGGGTCGAGCACCATGCCCTTCCCGGCCCGCAGCTTCAGCACGGTCTCCCGGGCCGCGCCGAGCGGCACCCGGTCCCCGGGCCCGACACCGAGCGCCCGCGCGGTCTCGGCGTACTTGACCGGCGCCGACAGCCCGCCCCCGTCCTCCAGGACGAAGCGGACCCGCAGGACGACATACCGCTCGGGGTCGGCCTTGAAGCGGCTGTGCCGGTAGGCGAAGGCGCACTCCTCGTTGGTGAGGGTGACCGTCTCGCCGGCGCGGCGGTCGTAGGCGACGACCTCGGTGATGACCGAGGAGACCTCCTGGCCGTACGCGCCCACGTTCTGGATCGGGGTGGCACCGGCGGAGCCGGGGATTCCGGCGAGGCACTCGATCCCGGCCAGCCCGGCCTCGACGGTACGGGCGACGGCGTCGGTCCACACCTCACCCGCGGCCAGCTCCAGCGTCGTACCGACGAGCTCGAACCCGCGCGTGGCGACACGCAGGGCGGTGCCCTCGAAGCCCTTGTCCCCGATGACGAGGTTCGACCCGCCCCCGACCACCAGCAACGGCGTCCCCGCGGCATCGGCGGCCCGCACGACGTCGATCACCTCGGCATCACTGGCCGCGGTCACCAGCCGAACAGCGGGCCCCCCAAGCCGAAAGGTGGTCAACGGAGCAAGCGGAGCATCGAAAGTCTCAAGCACGCGCCCAAGCCTACGAGACCCCACTGACACTCCAGGCCGCCGCAGCTACAGGCAGCCGTACCGCCGTCCCGCCGTAGCTGCGGGCAGCCGTCCCGCCGTAGCTGCGGGCAGTCGTGCCGCTGGGGCGGCACGGGTGGGCGCAGCGGCACCCCGCAAACGCGAGCAAGCAACACCCACCCCCGCCCAGCCCCAGCAAACGGCGGTCAGCCCAACCGCACGACCACCCGAGACATCCCCAACACCTTCAGCCCCCCACTCATCACCGTCAGATCCACCCGCACGGTGTTGTCCTCCATCTTGGCCGCCACCTTCCCGGCAACCTCGATCACCGCCCCGACCTCGTCGTTCGGCACGACAACAGGCTTGGTGAACCGCACCCCGTAGTCCACGACCGCCCCCGGATCCCCCACCCAGTCCGTCACGACCCGAATCGCCTCGGCCATGGTGAACATCCCGTGCGCGATGACGTCCGGCAGCCCCACCTCCTTGGCGAACTTCTCGTTCCAGTGGATGGGATTGAAGTCCCCGGAGGCCCCCGCGTACTGCACGAGCGTGGCCCGGCTCACGGAGAAGGACTGCGCCGGCAGCTCGGTCCCGACCTCGACGTCCGCGTAAGCGATCTTCGCCGTCATCACCCTCACGCCTCCTCGGCCCCACGGGCCACCAGCTTGGTCCAGGCGGTCACGACATGCTCGCCGGCCTCGTCGTGCACCTCACCCCGGATGTCCAGGATCTCGTTGCCCGCCATGGACTTGATCGTCTCGATGGTGGACGTGACCGTGAGCCGGTCACCGGCCCGCACCGGCCGCTTGTACGCGAACTTCTGGTCGCCGTGCACCACACGGCTGTAGTCGAGGCCCAGCTGAGGGTCCTGGACGACCTCTCCGGCCGCCTTGAAGGTGATGGAGAACACGAACGTCGGCGGGGCGATCACATCGGCGTACCCGAGGGCCTTGGCGGCCTCCGGGTCGGTGTAGACGGGGTTGGTGTCCCCCACGGCCTCGGCGAACTCGCGGATCTTCTCGCGGCCGACCTCATAGGGATCGGTGGCCGGATAGGTCCGCCCGACGAAGGACTGATCGAGCGCCATGAGCTCGGCACCTCCTGCTTGCTGTGCTGCTGATACTGACCGGTACTGGTCACTCAACGACGCGAGGCCGCCCCCGATCACTCGGGGACGGCCTCGCATACGAGCCTGAATTTATCGCGTCTCGCGGTGCGCGGTGTGCGCGTTGCAACGCGGGCAGTGCTTCTTCATCTCAAGACGGTCCGGGTTGTTACGCCGGTTCTTCTTGGTGATGTAGTTCCGCTCCTTGCACTCCACGCAGGCCAGCGTGATCTTCGGGCGGACGTCGGTGGCAGCCACGTGAGTGCTCCTTGACGAACGGATGGGATTGATTTAACGCAAGAAAGAGTAGCCGATCGAAGGACCGACCCCGCAATCGGCTACTGTCAGTAGCGGTGACCGGACTTGAACCGGTGACACAGCGATTATGAGCCGCTTGCTCTACCGACTGAGCTACACCGCTTTGATGCGATCCGTTCCCGCCTCGCGACGGGAACCTCTCACACCAGAGCCCCAATACGGAATCGAACCGTAGACCTTCTCCTTACCATGGAGACGCTCTGCCGACTGAGCTATTGGGGCGAGCGATGAAGACATTACACGGTCCGCAGCCGTTCACCCAAATCCGTTTCGCGGCCCTCCACGACGCCCCGGCGACACGCCCGCCGGGGCGGCCCCACCGCCGGTCCCACCGCCGGTCCCTGCAACCCCGCGCGCCTCCCCCGACCCGCCGGTACGACTATTGCGCTCCTCCCCGCCCGCACCAGAGCGCCGCCCTAGGCTCGACTCACTCTGCGTGACCTTGCGTCCCCGCGCGGTCCGGGTCTTTGCCACGCAGCCCCGAACCCTCTGGAGCGCGATGCCCGACAGCCGGCCCGAGCCACCCCCACCGTCCGGTACGCCGGACCCGGCCGCGCTGCTGCTGTGCGGGGCGCGTCTGACGGACGGCCGGACCGTGGACGTACGGCTGGTCCGCGGGCGGATCGAGGCGGTCGGTACGGCCGGCAGCCTGGCCCCCGGCCCGGCCCGCACCGGTGCCGGTGCCGGTGTCGCACGGGTCGACCTCTCCGGCCACGTCCTCCTCCCGGCCCCCGCCGAGCCCCACGCCCACGTCGACACGGCCCTGACGGCCGACCTCGACGGCCCCGTCCCGTACGGCCCCCAGGACGTCCAGCGCCGCGCCGTCGAGGCCACCCTGCTCCAGCTCGGACACGGGGCGACCGCGCTGCGCGCCCATGTGCGCGTCGGCGACGTCCAGGGCCTCGGCGCGCTGACCGCCGTACTGCGGGCCGGACGTTCGCTGCGCGGGCTCGCCGAGCTGACGACGGTGGCGATGCCCCGGCTGCTGACCGGCGTGGCCGGGGCGGACGGCCTCGCGATACTGCGGGACGCGCTGAAGATGGGCGCCTCGGTGGTCGGCGGCTGTCCCGACCTCGACCCCGACCCGACGGGCTACGTGGAGGCCGTCCTGGAGGTCGCCTCCGAGTACGGCTGCCCGGTCGATCTGCACACCGACGCCTGCGACCCGGCCCGCCTCGCCCGCCTCGCGGCGATGGCCGGAGGGCTGCGCTCCGGGGTGACCCTCGGCCCCTGCGGCGGCCTCGGCCGGCTCTCCGCCACCGCAGCCGGCCGCACCGCCGACCGACTCGCCGCCGCCGGGGTGACGGTGGTGTGCCTGCCGCAGGGCGGCTGCGGCGCCTCGGAACACCACGCCACGGCGCCCGTACGGCTGTTGCGCGCGGCCGGGGTGCGGGTGGCGGCCGGCAGCGGGGCCCTGCGCGACCTGTCCAACCCGGTCGGCCGCGGCGACCCCCTGGAGGCGGCCTACCTCCTGGTCTCCCGCCACGGCCTGCGCCCCGAGGAGGCCTACGACGCCGTGAGCACCTGCGCGCGGGCGGCCCTGGGCCTGCCGGAGGTCCGCGTCGAGGCCGGTTTCCCGGCCGACCTGCTGGCCGTCCGAGGCGACCGTCTGGCGGCCGCGCTCTCCCTCGGCTACAGCCGCGTCGCGATCCACCGCGGCCGGGTGGTGGCCCGCACGAGCGCGGTCCGGGAGTACCGCGGCTCGGCGGCGGCCTCGACGGAACCGGGTCTGCCGAGGCAGGGCCGGGGCGAGCTGTCGTAGGCCGTCCCGGTTCCGGCCCCCGGCCCCCCAGGCCCCCGGTCCCCCAGGCCCGGTCTCCTGGACGCGCCCGCTGCCGTACAACGCGGCAGTCGCGTACGCCCGGGCGTACGGTCGGAAGCATGCGCATTGTCATCGCTGGTGGTCATGGTCGGATCGCGCTGCGGCTGGAGCGGTTGCTCGCGGCACGCGGGGACGAGGTCGCGGGAATCATCCGCAAGGCGGAACAGGCGGACGACCTGCGGGCTGCGGGCGCCGAACCCGTCGTACTGGACCTGGAGTCGGCGTCGGTCGAGGAGGTCGCCGAGCGGCTGCGGGGCGCGGACGCGGCGGTGTTCGCGGCGGGCGCCGGCCCGGGCAGCGGCGTGGCCCGCAAGGACACGGTGGACAAGGGCGCGGCGGTGCTGTTCGCGGACGCGGCGGTCCGGGCGGGCGTACGGCGTTTCGTGATCGTGTCGTCGATGGGCGCGGACCCGGAGCACCGGGGCCAGGAGGTCTTCGACGTCTATCAGCGCGCCAAGGGCGAGGCCGACGCGTACGTACGGGGTCTGGACTCCCTCGACTGGACCATCCTGCGGCCCGGACTGCTCACGGACGATCCCGGCACCGGCCTGGTCCGTCTGGAGGCCCGCACGGGCCGCGGCCCGATCCCCCGCGACGACGTGGCTGCCGCCCTGGCGGAACTCCTGGACACCCCGGCGACTTCCGGCCTCACCCTGGAGCTGATCAGCGGCTCGGCACCGGTGTCGGTGGCGGTGAAGTCGGTGGCGGGGAACTGAGGAAGGCTCAACTGGGCGTGCGGGTCGGCGGGGTTCAGAACAGCGGCAGCTGCCCCGGGAAGTCGGGAAGGACATAACCGTCCAACGACGGCTGTACGGCCCCCAGCTGCGCCCTCCTGCGCGACCCGGGGCAGGAGACGAGCTCCCCGGCCTCCCGCGCGCCCGGCGGGTCGTGCCGGGCGAACCGTCCGGCGACGACGGCGATCTCGCGACGGCACTCGGGACAGACTCTGCGACGGCTGGATCCGCTGGACATGGGGCCAGTGTGCCGCAGTGGGCCACGCGGGTAGCGGGCCGCGGCACACGCCCCACTCGCCGCGCGGATCCGCCGACACCTCCCTAGCATCCGGACATATGGCACATACCTTCGAGGAACTCGTGGCGATGCAGCGTCTGGCCGACGAGACCCACACAAAGGTCGAGGAGCTACGGGACGCCTACGGCCCTCCGACGGCCACGCCCTGGTCGGAGACCCAGACCGAGACGTACGAGACCGCCTGGAGGGCCTGGCGCGACCTCGCCCGCGACGTCCAGGCTGCGGTGACGGAGTACGCCAAGGACGAGGAGAGACCGCGCAGCGACGTGGAGGCGGAGGTGAAACAGGCGGCGAAGTCACCCACCACCTGACCCCCGACACCTGACCCCGACACCTGACCCCGGCACCTGATCCCCGGCACCTGCCCCCCGGTCAGCAGACGAAGGCCGTCGAGTTGCCCCAGAAGACGAGGAACGACCAGGTCTGCGCCGCGACGACGCCGTCCACGTCGATGCCGGCGCACCGCTGGAAGCGCAGCGTCGCCTGTTGGGTGACGGGCCCGAACTGCCCGTCCACGGCGAGGTCGGGGCCGGTGAGGGAGTGGTTCAGATAGCACTGGGCCTGGCGGACGGCGTTGCCCGCGGAACCGAGCTTCAGCGTCGGTCTGCTCTTGGTGAAGTCGCAGACGTCCACGGACCCATGAGTCACGGCCCGCACGGGCTGCACCGCACCCTGCTGCGACACGGCGAGAGCCGGGGCTCCCGCCAGCACGAGCGCGGCGACCAGGGTCCCACTGGTGAGCATGCGTCGCATGTCCATCACCTCCACATGAGACATCCCCCGTACCACCGTGCACTCCTGCCCCACACCCCGCATCTCCACCACCCCACCCACCCACGACAAAGGGCCCGTGACCTGCTGCGATAGCAGGTCACGGGCCCTTTGTTTCCCGTGTGGCGGCGCCAGGATTCGAACCTGGGAAGGCTGAGCCGGCAGATTTACAGTCTGCTCCCTTTGGCCGCTCGGGCACACCGCCGGGGTTGCTGCCGTTCGAACCGCTTTTCGGCGGTGCTCCCTGGCAACGACGTAAACAATACCCGATGCACAGGGGTGCTTCGCCACCCGATTGATCTCCACCCCGAGGACCGCGGGTGGCTAGGCTTGTCCGGATGCGGCCCGGGATCACACCGGGCTCGGCGGCCGCCCCCACGTACGCCGATACGCACGTCACACGCACCCCGATACAAGGAGCCACAGGACATGGCCGACTCCAGTTTCGACATCGTCTCGAAGGTCGAGCGGCAGGAGGTCGACAACGCCCTCAACCAGGCCGCCAAGGAGATCTCTCAGCGCTACGACTTCAAGGGCGTGGGCGCCTCGATCTCGTGGTCCGGTGAAAAGATCCTGATGGAAGCGAACTCCGAGGACCGGGTGAAGGCTGTCCTCGACGTCTTCCAGTCGAAGCTGATCAAGCGAGGGATCTCGCTGAAGGCGCTGGACGCGGGCGAGCCCCAGCTCTCCGGCAAGGAGTACAAGCTCTTCGCGGAGATCAAGGAGGGCATCTCCCAGGAGAACGCGAAGAAGGTCGCGAAGCTCATCCGCGACGAGGGCCCCAAGGGCGTGAAGGCCCAGGTGCAGGGCGACGAACTGCGCGTCAGCTCCAAGAGCCGTGACGACCTGCAGGCCGTCATCGCCCTGCTGAAGGGGCAGGACTTCGACTTCGCACTGCAGTTCGTGAACTACCGGTAGTCGCCGCCGTCCGGCCGCTCCCGGTGACGACGAAGGGCGGGCACCCCGCAGTGCCCGCCCTTCTCGTACGCCGGACCCCTCGTAAGCCGGCCCCCTCGTACTCAGTCGCGGGAGTTGCCGAACAGCAGCCGGTAGACGATCAGCAGCACGAGCGATCCGCCGATCGCCGCCACCCAGGTGGCACCGTCGTAGAAGTCCTTGGCGATGGGGTGGTCCAGCCAGCGGGCGGATATCCAGCCCCCGATGAAGGCGCCCGCGATGCCGATGAAGGTCGTTCCGATGAACCCGCCCGGGTCACGCCCCGGCAGCAGGACCTTGGCGATGACTCCTGCCAACAGTCCCAGGATGATCCAGCTGATGATGCCCATGTCCTGAACCTGCCCCTCCGTGCTGTGCCCGTGCTGTCCGGGCACTGTGATCTCGCTCGCTCCGGACGGGTCGTGCTCGTCGTGACACGTCCCGCCCCGACGCCCTCCGTCACGCGCGGGTTCGCGTCGCGTTCACTCGGGTTCGTGTCGTGTTGTCGGGGAGGACGTCACCCCGGCATCCCGTGGTTCCGCTGATCAGTAGGGTGCGACCCATGACACAGCCGGGTGCTCCCTCCGAACTGCGGCGAACCCTCGGCGTCGGCGACGCCGTGGTCATCGGGCTCGGCTCGATGATCGGCGCCGGCGTCTTCGCCGCCCTCGCCCCCGCCGCGCACGCCGCGGGCTCCGGGCTGTTGCTCGGGCTCGCCGTCGCCGCACTGGTCGCCTACTGCAACGCCATGTCGTCGGCCCGCCTCGCCGCCCTGCACCCGGCCTCGGGCGGCACCTACGTCTACGGGCGCGAACGTCTCGGGGAGTTCTGGGGATACCTGGCCGGCTGGTCGTTCGTGGTCGGGAAGACGGCCTCCTGTGCGGCGATGGCGCTGACGGTCGGGGCGTACGTCTGGCCGGGGCAGGCGCACGCCGTGGCGGTCGCGGCCGTGGTGGCGCTGACCGCGGTGAACTACGGCGGCGTCCAGAAGTCGGCCTGGCTGACGCGGGCGATCGTGACGGTGGTCCTGGCTGTCCTCGCTTCCGTGGTCGTGGTGTGTCTGGGCTCCGGGGCGTCCGACGCCGGGCGGCTGGACATCGGGGCCTCGGGAGGCCTGGGCGGTGTGCTGCAGGCCGCCGGTCTGCTGTTCTTCGCGTTCGCCGGGTACGCGCGCATCGCGACCCTCGGCGAAGAGGTACGCGACCCGGCGCGCACCATCCCCCGCGCGATCCCGCTCGCGCTGGGCATCACCCTGGCGGTCTACGCGTGCGTGGCGGTCGCCGCCCTCTCCGTGCTCGGCGCCGGGGAGCTCGGGCGGGCGGAGGCACCCCTGGCCGACGCGGTGCGGGCGGCCGGCGCGCCGGGGATGGTGCCGGTGGTCCGGGTCGGAGCGGCCGTGGCCGCGCTGGGCTCCCTGCTCGCGCTCATCCTGGGTGTCTCACGCACCACCCTGGCGATGGCCCGCGACCACCATCTGCCCGGTGCTCTGGCTGCCGTGCACCCGCGTTTCAAGGTGCCTCACCGGGCCGAACTGGCCGTCGGCGCGGTGGTGGCGGTCCTCGCCGCCACGGTGGACGTACGGGGCGCGATCGGTTTCTCCTCCTTCGGTGTGCTCGCCTACTACGCGGTGGCCAACGCCTCGGCCTGGACCCTGGACGGCTCCCCGACGGTGAGGGCGCTTCCCGCTCTGGGCCTCCTGGGCTGCGTGACGCTGGCGTTCGCCCTGCCGGTGACGTCCGTGGTGACGGGGGCGGCCGTTCTTGCGGTGGGCGTGGTCGCGTACGGGGTGCGGAGGCGGCTGGGCGGGCGGTGACAGGCCTACGGCGTCCGCGGTATCTGCTCCTGCTCGGTCATGCGTTCATGGTGCCGGACGCCACTGACAATCGCCCCGACCTGTGGACAACCAGCGGCTTGTGGAGAACCGGCTCACCCTCGGCTCCCCGCGCAAGCCGGCTCACCCGCGTCAGCCGCCCCGCCCACGTCAGCGCCCGGCGAACGGTTGGTCCGTGGGCACGATCTCGCGCCCCAGGGGGAACAGCGAGACCGGGATCAGCTTGAAGTTCGCGATGCCGAACGGGATCGCTTCCCGACACTCACAAGGATCCCACGCGTTCTCTCCGCTTTCGGCTCCATACTTGAGCGCCGGATACTGGCTGGTGAGACCGGGTACGGGCGTCATACTCGAAGGGCAGGGATCATGAAACTGATCAACCTCATCCTCAATCTCCTGTGGTTGATCTTCTGCGGGATCTGGATGGCGCTCGCCTACGTGGTGGCGGCGCTGATCTGCTTCATCCTCATCGTGACGATCCCGTTCGGCGTGGCCTCACTGCGGATCGCTGGCTTCGTGCTCTGGCCCTTCGGCCGCACGACCGTACCGAAGCGGGACGCCGGAGCGGGATCTCTGATCGGCAACGTCATCTGGATCATCTTTGCTGGCTGGTGGCTGGCCCTTGGCCACCTCGTCACGAGCATCCCGCTCTTTCTGTCGATCATCGGGATTCCCTTCGGCTGGGCGAATCTGAAGCTGATTCCGATCTCCCTTGCGCCCTTGGGGCATGAGGTTGTGTCGACCGACGAGGGGTGGGGCGGGCGCTGAGCCTCCGATAGGGCGAAAGATCAGCATTCCGCGCTATGAACACTCAGTGCAGAAGGGGGTTCTCTGTTCCGAGAACCCCCTTCTGCACGCAGCTGATCAGAACGGCAATTCAGGCCTGGCCGCCCCTCGCTTGATGGTCATGACCCGCTCGTGGAAGTCACGCGTGGATGCCTCTCGCGCGTACCGGGAGCGGAGTTCCTTGTCCAGCTCGTCAGCGACTAAAAGCAGGGACGGGAGCGATTTACGGTCGGCTTCGAGTGCTGTGGTGCCCATGCCGATGGCTTCTTCGATGTCGCCGGTGCGGGCGGCAGCGACCCCGAGGGTGAGGCGGGCCTCTGCTGCGCGCATGGGGGAAACCTCGGTGCCGTCGGGGCCGGTGCTGATGCGGATTACTGAGCGGGCGTGGGCGGCGGCGCGTTCGTCGTCTCCGAGGAGGCGATAGGCGTCCATCTCGTAGAAGTCCCACTTGTCGGGGTCGATGATGAAGTGGTGTTCCGGGTGGTCCGGGCGGGGTAGGCGGTCCAATCGGGCGCGGCCGGCGTCGAGGGAGTCTCGGACCAAGCGGCTGTCTCCCATGCGGGCGGCGGCTCGTGCCTTGTGGGCGTAGAGCTGTACGCCGACGGAATGCGTCTGGTCAGCGATGTGGCCGGCCTCGACCGCTTCGAGCATGTCTTGCCAACGGCTCTGAGTGAGCGCGAACCACGCCTCGACCTCCCACGCCCACGCCATGATCTCGCCGTGGCCTGCCTCCTGACCGATGCGGAGTGCGGCGGCCTTGCTGAGGTTGGCGGCCTCGCGCTGGCCTCGGTCGTACTGGACGCACGCGTTCAGCAGGAAGAGCCATCCGGTGTCGACTAGTAGTTCCCGGTGCTGGCGGAGGGTCATCCGGCCTTCGAGTTGCTTGGTGACGTACTGGAGGCCGTTGCGGGTGCGGTCGTGAAGGTAGTCGGCGTCGGCGTACGGGTACGCGCGGGCGAGTTGGTCAATGCCCTGTTCGATCGACTCCAGGGCGGCGCTGTTGATGCTGGACATCTCCGTGCGCCGGAGCATCTCGGCAATGTCCCACAGACCGGCTCCACCCTGGGCGATCAGGGTGCTGGGGTCGTCGGTCGGGGACGTGGTAGCCGGTCGTTCCAACTCCCATGGCCGGGGCGCGAGTCCTGCAAGGTGGCCGGGGATGCGCAGTCCGTCAACGACTTCGAGGATCTTGAAGTACTGCGTGATCCGTGGGCGGACGCCCTTGCCGTCTGTCTCGGGGCGGGCCATCTTGCCGATGTGCTCGCGCTTGTAGCCGACGGCTTCGGAGATCTTGGCGTAGCTGATGTGGCCGTGGATCTTGGCGAGTCTGAAGACTTCGCCGAAGTCGTGGTTGGCGATTGCTGACCGCACGTCCGCGCGTTCGAGCACATGCGGCGGCAGAGCTGCCGGTGTGGGTGCTGCCTCGGCCATCTCACTTCCCCATCGTGATTGACCTGACGCTCTTCGTCAGATCGGCTCTCTCGATCTGCACTCACGTCCTAACTCCGAGTGTACCGGTGAGGGGGGTCCCCAAGAGGGGGGAGCGGCACGTGGGTTGAAGGGTGCACTCTCGTCACCCTGCCGGGAGGTCCTCGGTAGGCGTGACCTGAGACGGGGCCCGTTCATGGACGCCAGAAGAGCGCGGTCACATGCGCACTTAGCGAATGAACTGGATGCGCATGCCCACTGGTTCACCGCGCCGGATCCGTCCACCGGTGGGCACTACCTGACGCTGACTCTCTTCGCCGACTGCGGCAACGCGGCTCGCGTTGCGCGTGACCAGACGGCCGAGTTCCTCAGGGGCGTAGGCGCCGGCGCGGCGGTGGACGACGCTCGGCTGATCGTTTCGGAGCTGGTTGGGAACGTGGTGAACCACGTGGTGCCGGAACGCTCCCTGACTCGCCCCGGTGGCTCCCGTCGTGTCGATGTGCACTTCAAGGTGTGGCCGAAGTGGCTGTTCATCGGGGTCGCGGATGAGGACTCGTCACCGCCGCTGCTGCCTCTGGGTGACACGTTCTGGCCCGGCCTGATGGAAGAGCTGTCGGAAGCGGTCTTGCCAGACAACGGCCGTGGGCTGCTCATCGTGCAGCGCTTGGCGGCGGCGGTGTGGTGGACGCCGGAAGACCGGGGCGGCAAGACCGTGTGGTGCCGCCTCGATCTCGGCTCCGGGACTCGGGGGATGCCGTCTTGATGATCTCCGGCTGTCGTTGCGCGTCTCGCTCTCTCACGAGTGCGCGGCAGTCGGGTGCCGGACGGTAACCCGTCCGGCGAACGGGGCGTGGCTCCTGGGACGGTTCGCTGAGTTCCCCACTCAGTGCCCAGGGGCCACGCTTCACAACCTAAGACCGAGACCGGGCCACCCCATCAGCCCTGGAAAGCGAAGGGTGGCCCGGTTGGGGAACGCGAAGATCCCCGGTGCCTGATGGTACCGGGGTCTTCGTGCTGCGTATCTGCCCTGGGCCAAAGAGAGTTGACGATCCGTTACCTAGATCAGGGCAGGGGTGGAACAGTGAACGGCTCCGGTGAGGGCTGGCTGGGCGACACGTCGGGCGCGGAGTCCGGTCTGTGGGTGCGCGGTGTCGACTACATGGCGGGCTGGCGTGTGGCGCGTGAGGCGGCCGATCAACTGAACTTCGCACTGCTCTTGGCGGAGTTCGAGCCGTCCGAGTTACGGGCCGTCGCTGCGACGAACGACGACGGGCGCGGGGTAGTGCGCCTTGTGGGGCTGCCTGGTGCGGCCGTCCGGCTCGCGGGGCTCCTGGAGCGGCTCGCCGATGGTGACGGCGACGCTCGGTGAGAGGTGTTTTCGCTGGTGGGCGGTGCACATGGGCACGTCGCCGGCCGGAGAGACTTTGGGCGGGAGCTGCCATGGGGCGAGTGAACAGGGGGCCTTACGCTCGCCCGGCGGATCGGGCAGGTGGTGCACCTGCCCGCGGTTGTGCCCGATTGGCCCCCTGTTCTTCGAGGCTCGCCCCATGGTGGCTGCCTAAAGTCTCTCCGGCCGGCGACCCCCGGCCCCGTGGGCTCCGGCCCTCGACGGCCGGTCCTCGCCTCGACTCCTCGGGCGTGCTGTCGTGTGGGGCGTCCGGCGCACGGCCGGGACCGGCGGTCACGCCGCACGCCCGGCCGGGGCGGCCGGTCGACCCGGCGCGCCGAAGGCGCGCCCTTGAGGAAGTGAAGGCTGTTTCGACCGATGCGGCTCTCCGCTCAGGCTCGCGTGCGTCGCGCGGGCTCTTTGTCGGCGGTGATCCGGTAGGTGAGTTCGGTGCGGTCGGCTCCGATGCGGAGTTCTTCGAGGATCAGTGGGTCGTCGGTGCCGCAGGTGACGCGGGAGACGTGCAGGACCGGGGTCGCGTCGGGCAGGCGCAGAGCGGTGCGCTCGTCGGGCAGCGGCATGCGGGCCCGTACCGTCTCGGACCACCACAGCTTGTGCCCGGCCTTCGTCAGCATCTCGTAGAGCGTCGCGGGTTCGGCGTCCGGGGCATCGGCCAGAGCGGGTACGGCTTCGGCCGTGGCGAAGGGGATCAGCGTGCGGTGCATCGCGCGCGCTCCGGTGGCCGGGTCGACGAGCAGCCGGTCACAGCCGAACAGCGCGTCTTCCACCTTCAGTTCCAGCTCGTGGGCTGTGGCTTCGGTGGCGTGAGTGCGGTAGGTGCTCGGCTCCTCGGTCTGCTGCCATGCGGCTACGCCGTACAGCGTGAAGTGCCCGGCCGGCGTCTTGCCCACGTAGCGGGAGATACCGGCGACGGGGCCACTGTCGGAACGTACGAAGCTGCCCTTTCCATGGCGGACGTCGATGAGGCCTTCGGCGCGCAGGGCGGCGACGGCGTTGCGGACGGTCGGGCGCGAGACCTGGTAGCGGGCCATGAGCTGTGCTTCCGAGGGGAGCGGGGCGCCGGGTTCGTACTCGCCCTTGAGGATCGCTTCGCGGATGGCGGCGGCCACCTGCTGATAGAGGGCTCCGGGGCGCTGGATCTCCGACATCTGGGCATCTCCGACGGGTCGGGGTCATAGGCACGTCGCACGCGCGGCGTCACTCGTCAGAATAAGTACTTGCATCCTCGCCGTACAGCACTCCACACTCATCACTCGTAAGGACAAGTGACGTCAGAAGAAGTCTGGCGTCGTGACTGGCTATGGAGGCCAACGAAATGCAGTCCATTCCCGTGGACACGGCGCGGCTGGGCGTACTGCGGTGCGCCATCGCTCCGGAAGTGAAGATCAGCAACTCCGAGACACAGGAGGTGAAGAAGGACCGGGACGGCAACCCCGTCTACACCGTGGCCGTGACCGTGCGGCAGGACCGGCGGCGGATCTCCGTCATCGAGATCGCCGTCAGCGGTGAGCCGACCGGCATCGAGGAAGGACAGATCGTGAAGGTCACCGGGCTGGTGGCGTTCATGTGGTCGATGGGCGACCGGCACGGCGTCAGCTTCCGCGCCGACGCCATCACCCCCGTTCCCGGCACCCCGGCTGTGCAGCGCAAGGGCGGTGAGGCGTGATGGAGCCCTACGTCATCGCCCTCGCCCTGGCCGTGCTGGCCTGGATGCTCGTCGTCGGTGACCTGGTACGCCGGCATCGTCCGGTGTGGCACTGGTACCTCGTCGGCTACCCGGTCACCGCCTGGCGGGTGGTGTCCACCTGGCGGCGCGTCGCCGTGCTCAACGACCTCGCCGTGTCCCGACTCCCGGCACGCACGCTCGTCGGTCACCTGCTGGTGAAAGGTGACCCGGTGCGGCCGGTGGCTCCGCGCTGCTCCTTCCCGCACGTCACCCCGATGGGGTTGTCCGTGCTGGTGCGGCTGCACGCGGGCCAGACACCGGCAACCTATCTGAAGGCGGCGGACGCGTTCGTGCACGCGTGGAAGGTCCACGCGGTGCGGGTCACCTCGCCGGAACGCGGCCTCGTGCTGCTGACCGCCATGGCACGTGATCCGCTGGAGCGGCCCGGCTTAGCCACGGCTCCGGCTGAACTCCTCTCCGCGCTGATCGGTGCGCTGGAGACGGGCGGGGCGTGGGTGATGAACCTGCGCCTGGTCCCGCACTGGCTCATCACTGGGGCCACCCGTTCGGGCAAGTCGACCCTGTTGGCCCGGCTCATCACGCAACTCGCCACGCAGCGCGTTGCCCTGGTGGGCATCGACTGCAAGGGCGGCATGGAACTCGGCCTGTTCACCGCACGCCTGACCGCGCTGGCCACGTGTCGGCGTGAGGCGGTGGCCGTGCTGTCCGCCCTGGTGGTCGACATGCAGGAGCGGATGAGCGCGTGCCGGTCGGCCGGGGTCCGCTCCATCTGGGAACTCCCGGACAAGCTCCGCCCCGTGCCGGTCGTGGTCCTGGTCGACGAGATCGCAGAGCTGTACCTGTCCGACGGCACCCGCGAGAGCAAGGCGGAAGCCGAACAGTGCTCCACGCTCCTGCTGCGGCTGGCCCAGCTCGGAGCCGCCCTCGGCATCCACCTGGTCGTGGCCGGCCAACGCGTCGGATCCGACCTCGGCCCCGGCGTCACCGCCCTGCGCGCCCAACTCGGCGGCCGGATCTGCCACCGGGTCAACGACCCCGGCACGGCAGAAATGACCCTCGGCGACCTCAACAAGGACGCCGTGGCCGTCGCCCAAGCCATCACCCCGGAAGAACGCGGCGTGGCCGTCTGCACCGGCCCGGACGGCGGATGGAGCCGGGCCCGCTCCCACCTGACTCCCACCGATGAGGCCGTGGCCACGGCCCGCAAGTACGGCGCGATGACCCCGGAACTGCCCCTCGTCACCCGCGCACTCGTTGCGCTGGAAGGAGAGTCGAAGTGATCAGCGAAGGCACGGCATTCACGTTCGCGGTGATCTTCGGGATCATCACCGTCCTCCTCGTCCGCTCCCGCGACGTCCGCGCCTGGGAAGCGGTCTGCGTCGGCCTCTTCGGCGTCTACCTCGGCCAGACCCCCGTGATCTTCACCATCCACGGCCTCGTGACCTGGTTCATCAGCGGCTTCTCCCACACCTGAGCAGAGAGGACACCCGACCATGCCCATGCCTCGCGTGAGGTGCCCCCACTGCAAGGGCGACGGCGCCCGTAGGACCTGGACCGGGCGCATCCGGCGCTGCCGCATCTGCCGGGGCACCGGCACCATCCGCTGAACCCCGCACTCACCCACGACCCGCCCAAGGGAGTGATCCCCATGCCCCACGGCGCACCACCCACTACCGTCCCGGCCGCTTCGGCGGCCCACCCTGGAAGGTCACCACCATCACCCCGGAGTACACCCCGGCTGACCGGCGCGCCGCCCTCGACCGCGCGGCGCGCCTGCGTCAGCTCCCCGAAACCGACCGCGACGCAATCCGCCTCGCCCAAGACCCCAAGTTCCCCCGCTGGCTGGAACAGATCACCGCAACCGGCGGCTGCTCCCATCCCGTCCACCTCTCCGGCTCCACCACCACCCTGGACGCCACGACGGGCGAGATCCTCCGCCACTACGACACCCGCAACGAACCCGGCGAACGCCTCCTCGTCCGCTGCCGCAACCGCCGCGCCACCATCTGCCCGGCCTGCTCCCGCCTCCACGCCGGAGACACCTACCACCTGGTGCGCGCCGGCCTCCTCGGAGGCAAGAACGTTCCCCCGGTCGTCCGCTACCGGCCTCGACTGTTCGTCACGCTCACTGCCCCCTCTTTCGGCCCGGTCCACCGTGCCGGGGAACAGTGCCGACCACGCAGAGATCGCCGCACCTGCGAGCATGGGTGCCCCCTCGGCTGCGGCACCGTCCACGCCCCGGATGCCCCGGCCGTCGGCCAACCGCTCTGCCCCGACTGCTACGACTACACAGCGCACGTCCTGTGGCACGCGCACGCCTCCAAGCTGTGGGACCGCTTCGTGATCGACGTAAGGCGGCGCCTGGCCTCCTCCGTCGGCCTCGTACAGTCCCGCTTCGCCGAACACGCCCGGCTGTCCTTCGCCCGCGTCGCCGAGTACCAGAAGCGGGCGGCCGTCCACGTCCATGCCGTCGTCCGCCTCGACGGCCCGAACGGATCCGACGACGAACCCCCGGCCTGGGGCACAGCAGAACTCCTCATCGATGCCGTACGCAAGTCGGCCCGGCGCGTCCTGGTCCACTCGCCCTACAGCCCGGCCGTGGGTGTGCGCGTCTTGCGCTGGGGTGGGCAGATCGACGCTCGGCCACTGCGCACCGACGGTGAAGGCCCCGATGACGACGCCGTAGCCGCGTACGTCGCCAAGTACGTGACCAAGGGAGCGAGTGAAACTGGCGCCGGTCTCGACCATTCCCTGACCACCTGGGCTGACATCGAGTCGGCGCCCGTCAGCACACACGTCCGCACCCTCATGCGCGCATGCTGGCGCCTCGGCGGCCTCCCCGAGTACGAATCCCTCCGCCTCCGCCCTTGGACCCACACCCTCGGCTACAGGGGCCACATCCTCACCAAATCCCGCGCCTACTCCACCACCTACGCAGCACTGCGCGCCGAACGCGCCCACCACATGGGCCACACCGACACCCCCGACGCGATCACCGAACACAGCTGGCGCTACATCGGATCCGGCCACACCCCCGGCGCAGCCCTCATCGCGGCCGGGATCGCCGAAGACCTCGCCACCGCACGCGAGTTCGGACGGGACGCAACGGCTGATCGCCTTCGTGGGGTGTGTACATAGTGTCCGAGACCCAAGTCATTTGGAATCCGGACAAGACGCTGTCTCCGGCGGAACGGGCTCGCCTTCTGCGGATTCTGTTTGGTCCACAACCGAACCGCACAAATGACAGAAGAGCCGACGCAGCCTCACATCTCGAAGCTAGAATGGGAGTTGACAAAGACGCCCCGGCAGCGGCTGGCACCGCCCCGGGGCTGGCCGACTGACTAGGAGTCGACATGTCCAATGTAAGCACACCTCTGCCTTCAGCGATCGAGGCAGTCAAGAACGCCGTCGGCAAACGGCTGCTTCGAGCGGTGGCCTACCTGCGCGTTTCAACCGAAGAGCAGACGAAGGGCTACGGCGTAGCGAGGCAGAACACCAAAACCACTCGCCACATTGCCAGCAAGGGTTGGGAGCACGTCGACACCTACGTCGACGAAGGCGTGTCGGGCTCCTTGGAAGCGTCGGAGCGCGGTGATCTCAAGCGGCTCATGACTGATGCCCAGAAGCAACCCCGCCCGTTCGACATCGTCGTCGTCCCTGACGGCCGCGCGATCGGACGCAAAGGGCGGGCATTCTGGCGCTGGGTCTGGGCACTGGAAGACATCGGGGTCTACGTCGCCGTCGTCGCCGACGACTACGACAACACCACTGCCGAGGGGCGCAAGAAAATGCGCCGCGATGCCGACTATGCAGAGACCGAGTGGGAAACCATCCGGGATCGCACTCAGGGCGGCTTGCAGGAGAAAGCTGAACTGATCGAGGCTGCCCACATGGGCGGGCGTCCCCCGTTCGGGTACCGGGTCGAAGGAAAGGGAACGACTGGCTCTTACCTGGTAATCAACGAACAAGAAGCCTCGTTGATCCGATACGTGCATGATCTCGTCGTGGGCGAAGGGCTGAACATCCTCCAGGCAGCAATCCGACTGAACTCGGAACGAAAATTTAATCGATCCGGCAACCCCTGGACGTATGTAAACCTCCGCGACCGAATCCTCTCCTCTGCGATTCTGGAAGGGCAAGTTCCCTTTCGCGGAAAGCACGCCAAGACCGACGACAGCGGAAATCCACTGTGGGGGGAATCCGTCACGATCAAGGTTCCGCGCATCCTGAGTGAAGAGGAGGCTGTGAACCTGAAGCGCAAGTCGGTGGTTAGGGTCATGTCGAGCCGCCGCGACTGCGCAACCTATCCACTTTCGGGGAGGGTGGTCAGCCTTTGCGGGAAGTCTTATACCGGAATCAGTCGGGCATCGACGAACTCCGGGACTCGCGAATACCGTTGCAGCGGAGGGACCAGTAGCCGGGCCGCTGGGACCAAATCGTGCGGGTGTTCCTACGTGAACGCTCAAGCTCTTGAGGATCACGTCTGGCAGGAAGTAATCAAAGTCATCGGGGACGGCCGAAAGCTGGAGGAACTGGCAGCAGAGTGGATCGGCCTTTCCGAGGGCGACAAGGCCGCGAATGTCGAGCGCATCGCGGAGCTTGACCAACAGATCGAAGATCTCGGCCAAGCCATCACCGCCGTAACCGTGGCCACAGCGAAGAAGACGCGCTCTGCTGATGCCGTCGCCGCTGCCACGGCCCTTCTCGAAGAAGAGCTTCAGCAGCTCCAGGGCCTTCGCGATGAAGCTGCCCAATGGCTTGCCGAGATGGAAGACGCGGAGCGACGGAACCGCGAACTACGAGAGCTTGCCCAGATGGCCCGGCACTCCTTCCTCAACATGGAACCGGACCAACAAGCCGACATCCTCGACCTGTTGGAAGTGAAGGTGACGTTCACCGGCCCCGTACCACATGAGTTGAAGTCCGGTACGCCTTGCCCGGTGCGCGCTTGGTACGAGTCGAGGGGGCTGGAAGTACCCGCCTCTGACCTCTCCGACGACGAGTGGGCAGCGATTGTCCCGCTGCTCCACAACCGTCCCGGCGACGCTATCAGGCGCTCGGTGAACGGCATCTTTCACAAGGCGCGTACGGGGATGTCCTGGTCGGAAGTCATCGCTGAGTTCGGCGTCACAAAGACGACGGCGGATCACTTCCGTAGGTGGTCCAAGACCGGCACCTGGAAGTTGGTCAACGACGTACTCACGCACACAGAGCGAGTGCCGGTTTGGTCCCCTGAGCTGCTGCCACCGATGACCATCGAAGGTCGCGTCGATCCCCGGATGATGCTGAGCGCCACTGAGCCATCCCGAACGGAATCCCGATGATGGTCACGCACAGGGCGATCCCGGTGACGATGTGCCCGAGGGCCAGCCACCAGCCGGCGAGGACCAGCCAGAGCACGTTGCCGACGCAGGAGGGCGCGCCCGCGTCCCGCCGTTCGACCGTGGTGTAGCCGAAGGGCCAGAGGGCGTAGACGCCGATACGGAAAGCGGCAATGCCAAACGGAATGCCGATGATCGTGACGCAGAGCAGCAGGCCCGCGAGGAGGTAGGCGAGGAACAGCCAGAAACCGCTCAGGACGAGCCAGATGACGTTCAGAATGGTCTTCACTGGTGGCGACCTGCCATTTTCTCGAGCCGGGCGATGCGCTCCGCCATCGGCGGATGCGTGGAGAACATCTTGGTGAGTCCCTGACCCGGGCGGAAGGGATTCGCGATCATCATGTGGCTCGCGGTCTCGATCCGGGGCTCGGGGGGCAGTGGGAGCTGTTTGGTACCCATCTCCAGTTTGCGCAGGGCACTGGCGAGGGCAAGCGGGTCGCCGGTGAGCTGGGCTCCGGAGGCGTCCGCCTCGTACTCCCGGGAGCGGCTGATGGCGAGTTGGATGAGGCTGGCGGCGAGCGGGCCGAGGATCATGATCAGGAGCATGCCCAGGAGACCGGGACCGTCATCGTCGTCGGAGCGGCCGATCGGGATCAGCCAGGCGAAGTTGACCAGGAACATGATCACGGAGGCGAGGGCGCCGGCCACCGAGGAGATGAGGATGTCGCGGTTGTAGACGTGGCTGAGTTCATGGCCGATGACTCCGCGCAGCTCCCGCTCGTCGAGGATGCGCAGGATGCCCTCGGTGCAGCACACGGCGGCGTTGCGCGGGTTGCGGCCGGTGGCGAAGGCGTTGGGTGCCTCGGTCGGGGAGATGTACAGCCGGGGCATGGGCTGGCGGGCCTGGGTGGAGAGGTCCCGGACCATCCGGTACAGGGCGGGTGCCTCGAACTCGCTGACCGGACGGGCGCGCATCGCGCGTAGCGCCAGTTTGTCGCTGTTCCAGTACGCGTACGCGTTCGTCCCGAGGGCGATCACGACCGCGACGACGAGCCCCGTGCGGCCGAAGAAGCTGCCGATGACGATGATGAGCGCGGACAGTCCCCCGAGGAGTACTGCCGTCCTGAGCCCGTTGTGCCGGCGGTGCACGGTACGCCCTCCAAATCGTGCAGCAGGGGAACCCTTTGCTTGCGGATGTTCCGTCTCCGATGCCCACTGGAGCCGTGGTGTCACGTCCAGTGGACCCTCCCGTACTGGTCAACGCCAGGTGGGGGTCACTAGTTCCCTTGTGCGTACGGGCACAGGTGTGGGCCGTCGGGGTGACGGCGGGGTGCAGGGCGTGTCGGTGGGCGCGTACGCGCGCGTGGGGCGCTCAGAAGAGGGCGGTGTCGGTGAAGCGCAGGATCAGCTGGGGTGCTCCGGACAGGACGATGGCGAGGGCGGCGGTGAGGGTGATCGCGGCGGTGAGGGGGGCGGGGACCCGGTGCTTGACGGGTGCGCCCTCGGTTTCGCCTTCGGGGGCGCGGAACAGCAGCGCCGTCCACTGGAGGTAGTAGTACAGGGCGATCACGACGTTGACGGCCATGACGACCGCGAGCCAGCCCAGGCCCGCGTCGACGGCCGCGGAGAAGACGGTGACCTTCGCGAAGAGGCCGATGACACCCGGAGGCAGTCCGGCGAGGCACAGCAGGAAGAAGGCCAGGAGGAGCGCGGAGAGCGGGTTGCGGGCGTAGAGGCCCCGGTAGTCCGTGAGTCGGTTCTGCGGGCTCGTACGGCCCACCAGGGCGGCCACCGCGAACGCGCCGAGGTTCACGGCCGCGTACATGAGGGCGTACGCGACGGTGGAGCCGATGGCGTGCTCGGCGTCGTCGGTGTACGCGGCGGCGGCGATCGGTACGAGGAGATAGCCGGCCTGGCCGACGGAGGACCAGGCGAGCAGGCGTACGGCGCTGTACGCGCGCGTGGCCTGCTGGCGGAGGGCGCCGACGTTGCCGACGGTCATGGTGAGGGCGGCCAGCGCGGCCAGGGCGGGGCCCCAGACGTCGGCGTAGGAGGGCAGGCCGACGACCGTGACGAGGATGAGGCCGGAGAAGCCGACCGCCTTGCCGACGACGGACAGATAGGCGGCGATCGGCAGGGGGGCGCCGATGTAGGTGTCGGGCACCCAGAAGTGGAAGGGGACGGCGGCCGTCTTGAAGGCGAAGCCGACCAGGGTGAGGACGACGCCGGTCTGGGCGAGGTTGTGCAGTTGGCCGTCCACGTGCTGGATGCGGTCGGCGACCTGGGTGAGGTACAGGGTGCCGGTCGTGGCGTAGACGAAGCTGATGCCCATCAGACTGACGGCGGTCGCGGTGACGGACGACAGGAAGAACTTCAGGGCCGCCTCCGCGGACCTGCGGTCGCCGTGCCGGATGCCGACGAGGGCGAACGCGGGCAGGGAGGCGACCTCCAGGGCGACGACGAGCGTGGCGAGGTCGCGGGAGGCGGGCAGCAGGGCGGCGCCGGCGGCGGAGGACAGCAGCAGGAACCAGAACTCCCCTTCGGGGAGTCTGCCGCGTGCGTCCTTCAGGACGGTTACGGACAGGAGGGCGGCCAGCAGGGCTCCGCCGAGGACCAGGAACTGGATGACGAGGGTGAAGCGGTCGGCCGTGTAGCTGCACGCGCTGGGGTCGTCGGTCAGGCAGAACGTGGAGCGGTCGCCGTCCAGGAGAGGCAGCAGGAGGGCCGTGGAGGCGGCGAGTCCGGCGACGGAGAGCCAGCCGAGGAGCGGCTTGCGGGCGTCGGCCACGAACAGGTCGGCGACCAGGACGACGAGGGCGACGACCGCCGCGAGCGTGGGCGGGGCGATCGCGAGCCAGTCGACGGACTGGACCAGCGACTCGGCCAGGGGCTGGGCCGGGGAGCTCATCGGTTGCCTCCTGCGAGGAGCTGCTGCACGGCCGGGTCGGTCAGGCCGAGGAGGGCCTTCGGCCACAGGCCGGCTACGACGGTGAGGGCGACGAGCGGGGTCCAGGCCGCGAACTCGTACGACTGGACGTCGGCGAGCTTCGGGGCGTCCTGCGGCAGGGCGCCCATGCAGACCCGGCGGACCACGACGAGGAGGTACGCGGCCGTCAGCAGGGTGCCGAACACGGCGATCGCCGTGAAGGTGAGGAAGGCGGGACGGCTGAGGTCGGCCGCCGGGTCGAACGCGCCGAACATGGCCAGCATCTCGCCCCAGAATCCGGCGAGGCCGGGCAGCCCGAGCGAGGCCACCGCGGCGAAGGCGAGCAGCCCGCCGAGGCGGGGTGCCTTGCCGTAGAGCGCGGCGCCGGTCTGTTCGGCGAGGGCGTCCAGGTCGGTGGTGCCGGTGCGGTCCTTCAGGGCGCCGACCAGGAAGAAGAGCAGGCCGGTGATGAGTCCGTGGGCGATGTTGGCGAACAGGGCGCCGTTCACTCCGGTCGGGGTCGTCGAGGCGATGCCGAGCAGGACGAAGCCCATGTGGCCGACGGAGGAGTAGGCGATCAGGCGCTTGAGGTCGCCCTTCGCGCCCTGCTTGGCGAGGGCCAGGCAGGCCAGGGATCCGTAGATGATCCCGACGACGGCGAAGGCGGCGAGGTAGGGCGCGAAGGTGTGGAAGCCGTCGGGCGCGATCGGAAGGAGGATCCGGACGAACCCGTACGTGCCCATCTTCAGCAGGACACCGGCCAGCAGGACTGAGCCGACGGTCGGGGCGGCGGTGTGGGCGTCGGGCAACCAGCTGTGCAGGGGCCACATCGGGGTCTTGACCGCGAGCCCGATCCCGATCGTCAGAACAGCGATGACCTGCACGGACGTACTCAGCGACCGGCCGTTGTCAGTGGCGAGTGCCACCATGTCGAAGGTGCCCGCCTTGATTCCGATCAGGAGCAGGCCGAGCAGCATGACCACGGATCCGAGCAGCGTGAAAAGGATGAACTTCCAGGCCGCCCGGGTCCGGCCCTCGCCGCCCCAGCGGGCGATGAGGAAGTACATCGGGATGAGGACCATCTCGAAGGCGAGGAAGAACAGCAGCAGGTCGAGGACGGCGAATGTGGCGAGGGTGCCGGACTCGAGGACGAGCAGCAGCGCGACGAAGGCCTTCGGGGTCGGCCCCGCGGGCATCTTGAAGTACGAGTAGAGCGCGCAGAGGAAGGTCAGCAGCGCGGTCAGGACCAGGAGGGGGAGGGAGATGCCGTCGATGCCGAGATGGATGCGTACGTCGAGTGCCGGGATCCAGCTGATGTCCGTGCGGGCCTGCATCTTCGACGGGTGGTCGTGGTCGAAGCCCAGTGCGAGGACGATCGCCGCGACGAGGATCACGCCGGTGACCGTGACACCGTGCCGGAGCACGGCCTGCTCGGGTGACTTCCCCTTCAGTCCGGGCGGGGCGGGCAGCAGAGCGGCGGCGGCGCCGAGAAGCGGTCCGACGACGACGAACGCCAGAAGGAACTGCATCACGGACTCGTTGATATCGATCACGCCTGCTCACGCTCCCGAGGCGACGAGGAGGACGGCGACCGCCAGGACGACGGTGCCGGCGAGCAGCGCGCTCACATAGGTCTGGACGTTGCCGGTCTGGGCGCGCCGTACGGCCGCGCCGAGCCAGCGGGGAAGTGCGCCCGCGCCGCGTACGTAGGTGTCGACGACCTCGCGGTCGAGGAACCGGACAAGGCTCGCGCCGCCCTGGACTGGGCGGACGAACAGCGCCGAGTACACGGCGTCGAGGTGGAAGCCGACGGCCGCGTGACGGTACAGCGGGCCGAGCAGGAGCCGTCCGGGGTCCGCCGGGTCGGGCGCCGAGGCCATGTCTCCGTAGGCGGGCGCGTGGGTCGCGATGGCCTCGGCCTCGACCTGGGCCGCGTCGCCCTCGGGGTGCGCGGCGACCGCGCCCAGGGGAGCGACGACGGTGAGGGGCCTGAGGTGGCGCCAGGCGGCGTACGCGATGAGCGCGCCGGCCAGGGCCACGCCCGTGCCGAGCACGGAGGTGGTGACGGTCGGGGCGAGGTCGTTGCCGTCGAACCAGCCGGGGAGCGTGCGGTAGGCGAGCGCGCCGAGGCCGAGGGACGGGACGGCGAGAACCCACAGCACGACGGTCATGGTCAGCGGCTGGCGGCCATGGTCGGGGGCCTCGACGCCCCGGCCGTGGAAGGCCAGCAGCCACAGACGGGTCGCGTAGGCGGCGGTGAGGAGGGCGGTGGCCAGTCCGGCGACGAGGACGAGCCAGCCGGCGGCGCCGGGGGCGTGCTCGGTGTGGCCGGTGGTGACGTGCTCGGCGGCACCGAGGACGGACTCCTTGGAGAAGAAGCCGCTGAACGGCGGGATCGCGGCGAGCGCGAGGAGCGCCACGGTCATCGTCCAGTAGGCGTCGGGGACGCGCTCACGCAGCCGGCTCATCCGGGACATGGCGGCGAGCGAGTTGGTGCCGGCGGCGTGGATGATCACGCCGGCGGCGAGGAACAGCAGGGCCTTGAAGGCGCCGTGCGAGAGGAGGTGGAAGACGGCGGCCGAGCGGTCGCCGACGGCGAGGGCACCGGTCATATAGCCGAGCTGGCCGATCGTCGAGTAGGCGAGGACGCGCTTGATGTCGTCCTGCGCGAGCGCCGCGAGGCCGGAGCCGACCATCGTGACGGCGGCCATCACGGCGAGGACGACCATGGCGGCCTGGGAGGCCTCGAAGACCGGGAGGAGCCGGGCGATGAAGTAGACACCGGCGGCGACCATCGTCGCGGCGTGGATCAGCGCGGAGACGGGGGTGGGGCCGGCCATCGCGTCGGGGAGCCAGGTGTGCAGCGGGAACTGCGCGGACTTGCCGGCCACGCCGGCGAGGAGCAGCAGGGCGACGACGGTCGGGTGGTCGAGGCCGCCGTGGGAGACGGCGCCGAGGACTTTCGTGATCTCGAAGGAGCCGGCGTCGGTGGCGAGGGCGAACAGGCCGATCAGGAAGGGGACGTCGCCGAGCTTGGTGACCAGGAAGGCCTTGAGGGAGGCGGCGCGGGCCTCCGGGGTCTCCCAGTAGTGGCCGACGAGGAAGTAGGAGCAGATGCCCATGACTTCCCAGCCGACCAGCAGCACGATCAGGTCGCCGGTGTAGACGACCAGGAACATCGCGGAGGTGAACAGGGAGACGAGCGCGGCGTACGAGGGGTAGCGCGGGTCCTCGCGAAGGTAGCCGGTCGAGTAGATCTGCACACAGGTGGCGACGGTGCCGACCAGGACGGCGACCAGGGCGGCGAAGCCGTCGATGTACAGGGAGAGCTCGATCGGGATCGAGCCGGTGGGGGTGAGTTCGGTGGCCGCGGTGATGGCGGCGTCGCCGCCCTGGCGTACGGCGACCACGGCGGCCAGGGCCAGGGAGGTGAGGGTCGGCAGGACCGCGAGGGGGCGGACGAATCCGGGGGCGTTGCGCCCGAGGAGCAGTCCGGCCACCGCGCCCAGGAACGGAAGGAGAGGGACGAGTACGGCGAGGGTGGTCGTGGTCACGCGGTGGCCTCAGCCTTCTCGGTGCCCGGCCCGGTCTCTGCGGTGTCGGTCTCGGGGATGTCGCTCTCGTGGCCCTCGGCGGTGTCGCGGAGCCGGTCGATGTCCGAGGTGCCGCGGGCCCGGTACACGGCGAGGACGATGGCCAGGCCGATGCCGATCTCGGCGGCGGCGATGGCGATGGTGAACAGGGTCAGGGCCTGCCCGGAGTGCAGGGTCTCCTCGGCGGCCCGGCTGAGCCAGACGTCGAAGGCGACAAGGTTGAGGTTGACGGCGTTGAGCATCAGCTCGACCGACATCAGGACCAGGATCGCGTTGCGACGGGCGAGGACGCCGTAGAGACCGGTGCAGAAGAGGAGGGCGGCGAGAACGGCGGGATAGGCGAGGTGCATCAGCGGGCGCCTTCCTGCTCGGCCGGGGAACCTGAAATTTCTTCGCCACTTTCTGTGACGGTCCGGGAACTCCTGGTGACACCCCGGGCGTTCACGGGGGGAGAGCTCGCATCCGACTCCGCCCTCGCCTTGCGGGACAGGACGATCGCGCCGACCAGGGCCGCGAGGAGGAGGACGGAGAGGGCCTCGAAGGGAAGGACCCAGTTCTGGAAGAGGCTCGCTCCGGTGACCTCGGTGGAGCCGGCGGCGGGGCCGTCCAGGTCGATCCAGGTGGTGCGGAAGGCATCGACGACCACCCAGACGAGCGCGGCAGCCGCGGCGACGGCGACCGTCAGGGCGGCCCAGCGGTTGCCGGAGTCGGCGTCCGGGGAGCGGCCGATGGGCGCCTTGGTGAGCATCAGACCGAAGAGAAGGAGGACGACGACGGAACCGACGTAGATGAGGACCTGCACCCAGGCGATGAACTCGGCGGTGAGCAGGAGGTACTCGACGGCGAGGCCGCCGAGGGCGACCACCAGCCACAGGGCGGCGTGGACCAGCTGTCGGCTGGTGACGGTGACGAGGGCGGCGCCCAGGGTGGCCAGGCCGACGAGGACGAACGCGATCTCGACCCCGGTCGGGGAGAGGAAGCCGTGCGGCGCGGCGGCCAGGGCCGCTGCAGCGGAGGAGGAGGCGGGGGTCACGACTCTCCTCCCTGGGGCTCGGAGGGCTCGCCGGGCGCGGTGGCCTCGGTGGCCTCCGTGGGCTGGGCCTGGGCGGCGGCCAGTTTCTCCGCCGTCTTACGGGCGGCGGAGATCTCCTTCGGCTCCTCGGCGGCGGGGTCGAGGGCGGGCGGCGCCGGGACCGTCCACATCCACTCGCGGAGCTTGTCCCGCTCGTGGGTGAGCTCGCGGATGTCGGTCTCGGCGTACTCGAACTCCGGGGACCAGAACAGGGCGTCGAAAGGACACACCTCGATGCAGATACCGCAGTACATGCACAGGGAGAAGTCGATGGCGAAGCGGTCGAGGACGTTGCGGCTGCGCTCACGGCCGCCCGGGGCGGCGGGCGGGACCGTCTCCTTGTGGGAGTCGATGTAGATGCACCAGTCGGGGCACTCACGGGCACAGAGCATGCAGACCGTGCAGTTCTCCTCGAACAGGCCGATCACGCCCCGGGTGCGGGGCGGGAGCTCCGGCTGGGCGTCCGGGTACTGCTCGGTGACGGACTTCCTCGTCATCGTGCGGAGGGTGACGGCCAGGCCCTTGGCGAGGCCGGAGCCAGGAATGGGGGCCACTAGGAGATCACCACCTTGACGACGCCGGTGAGGGCGATCTGGGCGAGAGAAAGGGGGACGAGGAGGGTCCAGGAGAGCTTCTGGAGCTGGTCCTCGCGCAGCCGGGGATAGGTCACACGCAGCCAGATGACGACGAAGGCGAGGACGGCCGCCTTCAGCAGGGTCCACACCCAGCCGAGGCCGTCGGCGCCCCAGGGGCCGTGCCAGCCGCCCAGGAAGAGGACGGTGGTCAGACCGCACAGGACGACGATCCCGGCGTACTCGGCGAGGAGGAACAGGGCGAATCGCAGACCCGTGTACTCGGTGTACGCGCCGAAGATGATCTCGGAGTCGGCGACGGGCATGTCGAAGGGCGGACGCTGCAGTTCGGCGAGGCCGGCGACGAAGAAGACGATCGCGCCGACGATCTGCCAGGGCAGCCACCACCACTCGAAGGCGTCGACGATGCCGGGCAGGGAGACCGTGCCGGCCGCCATCGCCACCGAGGCGGCGGTGAGCAGCATCGGGAGTTCGTAGGCGAGGAGCTGGGCGGCGGTGCGCAGGCCGCCGAGGAGGGAGAACTTGTTGGCGCTGGCCCAGCCGGCCATGAGGGAGCCGAGCACGCCGACGCCCATCACGGCGAGGACGAAGAACACGCCCGCGTCCAGGACCTGGCCGACGGCGCCCTCGCCGGGGCCGATCGGGATGGCGAGCAGGACGAGGAGGTACGGCAGGAGGGCGACGGCGGGGGCGAGCTGGAAGATACGGCGGTCCGCGCCGGCGGGGACCACGTCCTCCTTCTGCGCGAACTTCACCCCGTCCGCGATGAGCTGGGCCCAGCCGTGGAAGCCGCCGGCGTACATCGGGCCGAGGCGGCCCTGCATATGGGCCATCACCTTGTGCTCGGTCTGCCCGACGATCAGGGGGAAGGTGAGGAAGACGGCGAAGACGAGCAGGAGTCGCAGGGTGACGTCGAGAGCGTCGTTCACTGCGGGCCTCCTGACGGGGGTTCGGGGTCGGCGTCCGGGTCGGGGCCGGGGCCGGACGGCTTGCGGGCCGGGGGCTGTTCGGGCTCCGGTCGCCGCTCCGGCTTTGGCTCCGGCTTCGAGGTGGACTCCTGGCGTGGTTGCGGTTGCACCGGCTTCTCCCCCGGGCCCGGCTGCCCGGTGGCTTGCTCCGGCTCCGGCTGCACGTGGGGCCGATCCGGTTGGTTCGGCGTGTGCTTCGGTGCCGGCTCGTCGAAGGCCGGGCGGGCGTGATGCCAGGGGGCGTCGGAGCTGCGGGAGGTCCGGGCAGGGCCGGTGGGGGTGTCCGGGGCTGCTGCTTCCCCGGCAGGCGTTGCGGGCTCGGCGGGCTTGGCGGGCTCGGCAGGTGTTGCGGGCTCGGCAGACCCGGTGGCCTCGGAGAGAGTTGCGTCCTCGGTGGGCTGGGTGCCCTCGGTGCGTTGGGACGAGGAGCCTCCGCTTGCGGTTCTCGTTCGGCGGGGGCCGGCAGGGGGCTGGGGGGCGACGGGGCCCGGGGGCGTGGCGGGGGCCGTCGGGGTCGTCTGGCTGGCGGAGCCCTCCGCTGCTGTGCGGGTGCGGCGGGCGGGGCGTTCGCCGGGTGCCGGGCGGGCCGGGCGGTCGCCGACGGCTCGGCCGGCTGCCCCTCCGCGGGCCGGGGCGGGTGGGAGCTGGCCCTTGAGGGGGCCCCACTCGTTCGGGTCGGGCACGCCGGGGGGCAGCGTCTGTCGGCGCTTGGGGCCGCCGTGCGCCGCACCCGCCGCGGGCTCCCCCGGTTCCTTGGCGCCGGGCCACGCCTTGGCGACCCGGGAGGCGAGGACGAAGTCCTTGCGGAGGGGGTGGCCTTCGAAAGTCTCAGGGAGGAGGAGGTGGTCCAGGGAGGGGTGGCCCTCGAAAGCGACGCCGAACATTTCGTGGGTCTCGCGTTCGTGCCAGGCTGCGCCCGCGTAGACGTCGACGGCGGAGGCGAGGGCCGGGGCCTCGTGCGGGACGGTCGTGCGCAGGAGAAGGCGGCGGACCGGGGCGAGCGCGACGACGTGGGCGGAGACGCGGAAGCCGGTGCCGGGTTCGTCGACGGCGCTCAGCCAGTCGAAGTAGGTGCAGGAGAGTTCGTCGCGGGCGGTGCGCAGGGCGGTGGTCCAGGCCGCGGGCGGGACGTCGACGGTCAGGACGTCGTAGGACTCCTCGGCCGTGGCGTCCGTACCGAAGAGGTCCTCGACGGGGGCGGGCAGCCAGCCGGTAGTGGTCATCGGACGGCCTCCGGGCCCGTGGACGGCTGGGCGGCCGGCGGCTTCACCAGGTCGCTCTGCAGGGCGGCGGCCGACGGGCGGTGGGTGCCGTAGCGCTCGTGCAGGGACTCCCGGGCGATCTTCTCCTGGAGCTTGAGGATGCCCTGGAGGAGGGCCTCGGGGCGGGGCGGGCAGCCGGGGACGTAGACGTCGACGGGGATGATCTGGTCGACGCCCTTCGTCACGGAGTACGAGTCCCAGTAGGGGCCGCCGCAGTTGCTGCAGGCGCCGAAGGAGATGACGTACTTCGGCTCGGGCATCTGCTCGTACAGGCGCTTCACGGCCGGGGCCATCTTGTCCGTGACCGTGCCGGAGACGACCATCAGGTCGGCCTGGCGGGGGCCCGGGGCGAAGGGGATGACGCCGAGGCGGATGAAGTCGTGGCGGGCCATCGACGCGGCGATGAACTCGATGGCGCAGCAGGCGAGGCCGAAGTTGAAGACCCAGAGCGAGTAGCGGCGGCCCCAGTTGAGGACGACCTTCATCGGCTCGGGGGCGAGGCGGGCGAGGGCGCCCAGGCGCTTGGGCTCCGGGAGGAGAACGGGTGCGGAGGCTGTCGCTTCGGCGGAAGCGGTCGCCTCTGGGGTCACGTCCATGTCAGGACGCCCTTCTTGTATGCGTACAGCAGGCCTACGGCGAGGAAGCCGAGGAAGATGAACATCTCCACGAGGGTCGTGGCGCCGTAGCCGGGGGCGGCGAAGACCGTCGCCCAGGGGAACAGGAAGATCGAGTCGACGGCGAAGATGACATAGAGGAAGGCGTAGACGTAGTAGCGGACCTGGGTGTGTGCCCAGCCCTCGCCGACGGGGTCGACGCCGCACTCGTACGTCAGGAGCTTCTCGGGGGTCGGCACCACGGGGCGCAGCAGGCGTCCGGCGCCGAAGGCGACGGCCACGAACAGCACGCCGACGACGGCGAGCAGTCCGACGACCGAATAGGACCGGAAGTAGTCCGCCGCGATCTCGACGGTCGGTTCCCGCACGTCCGTCCCCTCGCTCCCTGACCTCAGCCTCTTCGGCTTCTTCGGCCACTCGGGCCTCTTCGACGATCTGTACGCACGGAGTCTAGGCCCTGATAAAGGGGCGGTAAGCAGCCCGTCATGCCTTGGACCGGGAGACGGGGGTTTTCCCCAGGGGGCCTGGGCGGGGAACCTCATGGCGCGGGGGCCCGCGGCCCGGCAGGCTAGCCCATATGACCACTTCCCACCAGCCCGGCGACCGCCGCCCCCACGACCATCGCCCCCACGACCGTCGGCCCGACGGCCATCGGCCCGAGGGCGGTCGACTCGACGACGGGTTGCCGCCGGTGAAGCCTGCTCTCGATGTGCAGACGTGGAAGGAGATCGCGCATCTTCTGGCGAATCTTCCGATGTCGTTGTTCGGGTTCGTCTATGTCATGACGGTGTTGTTCACGGGCGCCTCGCTGACCATCACCGTGGTCGGGTTGCCGCTGCTCGCGCTGGGTCTGGCGGGTGCGCGGCTGGTGGGCCGGTTCGAGCGGGGGCGGGCGCGGCTGCTGCTCGGGGTACGGATCGACGAGCCGAGCCCGCTGCCGTTGCGCCGGGCGGGCGGGCCCGTCGCGCGGATGTGGCTGGCGTTGAAGGATCCGGTGGCCTGGCGCACGGTGCTCTACGACTTCATCCGGTTGCCGTGGGGGATCCTCACCTTCAGTGTCGTACTTCCCGCCCTGTTCGTGCTGTGGCCGGTCCTGCCATACCTCGCGCGGGGGCTGACCAATGCGGACCGGGCGATGGTGCGGGCGCTGCTGTCGCCGTCCGACGAGCTGGAGCGGCGGATCGCGGAGCTGGAGTCGGACCGGGGGGTCGTGGTGGACACGGCGGCGGCGGATCTGCGGCGCATCGAGCGGGATCTGCACGACGGGGCGCAGGCCCGGCTGGTCAATCTGGCGATGGGGCTGGGGCTGGCGAAGGAGAAGCTGCAGGAGGGGCAGGCCGACGACGCCGTGGCGGCCATGGTCGAGGAGGCGCACGGCGAGGTGAAGCTCGCGCTGCAGGAGCTGAGGGATCTGGCGCGGGGTATTCATCCGGCGGTGCTGACCGACCGGGGGCTGGACGCCGCGCTGTCGGCGGTGGCCTCGCGGTGCACGGTGCCGGTGAAGGTGACCGTCGATCTGGCGTCCAGGCCGGCGCAGGCCATCGAGGGGATCGCCTACTTCACCGTGTCGGAGCTGCTGCAGAACATCAGCAAGCACAGCGGGGCGCGGTCGGCCTCGGTGGATGTGTGGCGGACGGACGAGCGGCTGCTCATCCAGGTCGGGGACGACGGCCGGGGCGGGGCGCGGCTCGACGCGGGGACGGGGATGCGGGGGCTCGCGGACCGGCTGGACGCCGTCGACGGGGTGTTCGTGGTGGAGTCGCCGGTGGGGGGTCCCACGACGGTGACGGCAGAGCTGCCCTGGCGGGAGCGGGAACCGGAGCGGGGCGCTGCGGCCCGTAGGGGTGAGGGGTAGGGAAAACCCCCCTTCCGACAGACCGACGGACTGGATGGCCCCTGGGGGCGGTGCCGAGGAGGGTGGAGGTGGGTCACAGCAGCTGCGCGATGCGCGGGGCGAGTGGAGACGAGCAGAACGGACGGCGCCGATGGCCACGCAGTACGGGCAGTCTGGGCAGTACGGGCGTTACGACGGGGAGTACGAGGAGTACAGGGAGCACGGGGAATCGTACGGGGGCCATGGGATGCGGCGGCGTCGGCTGCCGGCCGCGTTGGTCGAGCCGGTCAGTGGGCGGCACTGGCGTGAGCTCGCCTATGTGCTGACCGGATTCCCGGTGAGCGTCGCGTTCTTCGTCTTCACCGTGACCATGCTGTCGGTCGGGGCGGGGCTGCTGGTGACGTTCCTCGGCATCCCGGTGCTGGCGGCGGGGCTGGCGGCCTGCCGGGGCTTCGGGGCGCTGGAGCGGGCGCGGGCGCGGGGGCTGCTGGGGCTTCAGGTGCGGGATCCGGAGCCGTTGCGGGTGCGCGGGCGGGACGGGCGTGCCGGGGTCATGGCGTGGATGGGGGCCGTTTTGAGGAGCGGGAGCTCGTGGCGGCATGTGCTGTTCGTGCTGGTGCAGTTTCCGTGGGCGGTGTTCTCGTTCTGCGTGACGGTCACCGTGTGGGCGTTCGGCTGGACGATGCTGACGTATCCGCTGTGGTGCTGGCTGTTCCCGATGTACGGCGGGCAGGACGGCCTTCAGCTGTACGGCGACGAGCACCACCAGGTGTATCTGGACAACCCCTTCGAGATCACCGTCACGGCGTCGGTGGGGCTGCTCGTGACGCTGGCGACGCCGTGGATCGTGCGGGCGCTGACGACGGTGGACCGGCTGCTGGTGCACGGGCTGCTCGGGCCGTCGCGGCTGGCGTCGCGGGTGGTGGAGCTGGAGTCGGACCGGGGGGTCGTGGTGGACACGGCGGCGGCGGATCTGCGGCGGATCGAGCGGGATCTGCACGACGGGGCGCAGGCGCGGCTGGTGGCGCTGGCGATGGATCTGGGGCTGGCGAAGGAGAAGTTGCGGGAGGATCCGCAGGCTGCGGCGCGGATGGTGGACGAGGCGCACGGTGAGGTGAAGACGGCGCTGCAGGAACTGCGGGATCTGGCGCGGGGCATTCATCCTGCGGTGCTGACCGACCGGGGGCTGGACGCCGCGCTGTCGGCGGTGGCCTCGCGGTGCGCGGTGCCGGTGCGGGTGGAGGTGGATCTGGGGTCGCGGCCGGTTGCGGCGATCGAGGGGATCGCTTATTTCACCGTGTCCGAGTTGCTGCAGAACGTGAGTAAGCACAGTGGGGCACGGGCGGCTTCGGTGGATGTGTGGCGGGTGGAGGATCGGTTGATGTTGCAGGTGGTGGATGACGGGGTGGGGGGTGCGGAGGTTTCTGGGGGGTCTGGGTTGGCGGGGTTGGCGGAGCGGTTGGATGCGGTGGACGGGGTTCTGGTGGTGGATTCGCCGGTCGGGGGGCCTACGCGGGTGACTGCGGAGCTGCCGTGGCGGGCGTGAGTTTCTCGCCCCCGCCGCCCTTACCCTTCCCATCCCCCAGGGGCTTCGCCCCTTCGACCCCGGCGGGGCTTCGCCCCTGCACCCCACTGGGGGCTGCACCCCACTGGGGGCTGCGCCCCCAGACCCCCCGTCGGCCCTGAACGGGCCTCGTCCTCAAACGCCGGACGGGCTGAATTGGGTGGGCCGTGCCCACAGCTGCCCGTCCTCTTCGCGCCGTCCTTTCCGCCATCGGTCCATTGACAGGTGCGGAAGTGCCCATTGCTGGAATGCTGGAGGTGTTCGACTGACGGGTGGACGGCTGGCTGGGGGGCCGGGAGCGTGGAGGACAGGGTGCGGGTGGTCATCGCCGAGGATTCGGTGCTGTTGCGGGAGGGGCTGACCCGGTTGCTGACCGACCGGGGGCACGAGGTCGTCGCGGGGGTCGGGGACGCCGAGGCGCTGCTCAAGACGGTCGCCGAGCTGCATGACGAGGGGGCGCCGCCGGACGTCGTCGTCGCCGATGTGCGGATGCCGCCCACGCACACCGACGAAGGGGTGCGGGCCGCCGTACAGCTGCGGAAGGAGCATCCGGGGCTCGGTGTGCTGGTGCTGTCACAGTATGTGGAGGAAAGGTACGCCACCGAACTGCTGGCCGGTTCGAGCCGTGGAGTGGGGTATCTGCTGAAGGACCGGGTCGCCGAGGTGCGGGAGTTCGTGGACGCGGTGGTGCGGGTGGCTTCCGGGGGGACCGCGCTCGATCCGGAGGTCGTGGCGCAGCTGCTGGGGCGCAGCCGTCAGCAGGACGTGCTCGCGGGTCTCACTCCGCGTGAGCGGGAGGTGCTGGGGCTGATGGCCGAGGGGCGGACCAACTCCGCGATCGCCCGGCAGCTGGTGGTCAGCGACGGGGCCGTCGAGAAGCACGTCAGCAACATCTTCCTGAAGCTCGGGCTCTCTCCGAGTGACGGGGATCACCGTCGGGTTCTTGCGGTGCTCACCTACCTCAATTCGTGACGGAGTGGCACTGTGGCTCGACGGTGACTCGACCGTGATCAGAGTCGCGTCGGGCATCGTTCCTCGCGTGAACCGGGGAACTCGGTCGGTGCGTCTACCAGGGGGACACCGGTGAGGCGGGAAATCATGACAAGTCGGGGTGCCGGGCCGTCTCAGAGCAGTGACCGTCATACGAACGGCCGAGGGAAGGCGACCCTCACAGACGTAGGGTTGATCCATGGAGGGCCTTCGCGAAGACCCCTCCGGGACAGCCACCTCGAGGGAGGTCCAGTTCAGTGACCAGTCGGGTCAGCAGCGCAACGGGACAGACCGGGCAGGCCGAGCAGGCCGACGGGACCGTCGTGGGAGAGCAGCGCAGACCGGACGCGACGGCGAAGGACGTACGCCGTCTCGACCGGGTGATCATCAGGTTCGCGGGTGACTCGGGTGACGGTATGCAGCTCACCGGTGACCGGTTCACCTCGGAGACGGCGTCGTTCGGCAACGATCTGTCCACCCTGCCGAACTTCCCCGCCGAGATCCGCGCGCCCGCCGGGACGCTCCCCGGTGTCTCCTCGTTCCAGTTGCACTTCGCCGACCACGACATCCTCACCCCGGGCGACGCGCCCAATGTGCTGGTCGCGATGAATCCGGCGGCCCTGAAGGCGAACATCGGGGATGTGCCGCGCGGGGCGGAGATCATCGTCAACACCGACGAGTTCACCAAGCGGGCGATGCAGAAGGTGGGGTACGCGGCCTCGCCGCTGGAGGACGGTTCCCTCGACGGTTACCAGCTCCACCCGGTCCCGCTGACCACCCTGACCGTCGAGGCTCTCAAGGAATTCGACCTCACCCGCAAGGAGGCCGAGCGCAGCAAGAACATGTTCGCGCTCGGCCTCCTTTCGTGGATGTACCACCGGCCCACCGAGGGCACGGAGAAGTTCCTGAGGTCGAAGTTCGCCAAGAAGCCCGACATCGCGGCCGCCAACATCGCCGCCTTCCGCGCCGGCTGGAACTTCGGGGAGACCACCGAGGACTTCGCCGTCAGCTACGAGGTCGCTCCGGCCGCCAAGGCGTTCCCCGTGGGGACCTACCGGAACATCTCCGGGAACCTGGCCCTCGCGTACGGGCTGGTCACCGCCTCGCGCCAGGCCGATCTGCCGCTGTTCCTGGGCTCGTACCCGATCACCCCGGCCTCGGACATCCTGCACGAGCTGAGCAAGCACAAGAACTTCGGTGTGCGCACCTTCCAGGCCGAGGACGAGATCGCCGGCATCGGGGCCGCGCTGGGGGCGGCCTTCGGCGGGTCCCTGGCCGTGACAACGACCTCCGGCCCCGGTGTGGCGCTGAAGTCCGAGACCATCGGGCTCGCGGTCTCGCTGGAGCTGCCGCTGCTGGTCGTCGACATCCAGCGGGGTGGCCCCTCCACCGGGCTGCCGACCAAGACCGAGCAGGCGGATCTGCTGCAGGCCATGTTCGGGCGCAACGGCGAGGCGCCGGTGCCGATCGTGGCGCCCCGCACCCCCGCCGACTGCTTCGACGCCGCCCTGGAGGCCGCGCGGATCGCCCTGACCTACCGCACCCCGGTCTTCCTCCTCTCCGACGGCTATCTGGCCAACGGCTCAGAGCCGTGGCGGATCCCCGAGCTGGACGAGCTGCCGGATCTGCGGGTGCAGTTCACGCAGGGCCCGAACCACACCCTGGAGGACGGCACCGAGGTCTTCTGGCCGTACAAGCGGGATCCGCAGACCCTGGCCCGGCCGTGGGCGATCCCGGGCACTCCGGGGCTCGAACACCGCATCGGCGGTATCGAGAAGGAGGACGGGACCGGGAACATCTCCTACTCCCCCGCCAACCACGACTTCATGGTCCGCGTCCGCCAGGCCAAGATCGACGGCATCGAGGTCCCGGACCTCCAGGTCGACGACCCCGACCGGGCCACCACGCTCGTCCTGGGCTGGGGCTCGACATACGGGCCGATCACCGCCGCCGTACGACGGCTGCGGGCGGCCGGGGAGGCGATCGCGCAGGCGCATCTGCGGCACCTGAACCCCTTCCCGCGCAACCTGGGCGAGGTGCTGAAGGCCTACGACAGGGTCGTCGTCCCGGAGATGAACCTCGGCCAGCTCGCCACCCTCATCCGGGCGAAGTACCTGGTCGACGCCCACTCGTACAACCAGGTGAACGGCATGCCGTT
The DNA here is from genome assembly GCF_048159505.1 of Streptomyces sp. T028. Lineage (NCBI taxonomy): Bacteria > Bacillati > Actinomycetota > Actinomycetes > Kitasatosporales > Streptomycetaceae > Streptomyces > Streptomyces sp. T028. The sequence continues at coordinate 3,668 of NZ_JBLRVZ010000007.1, read as the reverse complement.
CAAGGCGGAGCAGCTCGCCGCGGCGCTCAAGGAGGCCATCCATGACCACTGAGTCACTCTCCCTCGTGCCCAAGGCCGAAGCCCGGCAGTCCATGAAGGACTTCAAGTCGGACCAGGAGGTGCGCTGGTGCCCGGGCTGCGGCGACTACGCGATCCTGGCGGCCGTCCAGGGCTTCATGCCGGAACTGGGGCTGGCCAGGGAGAACATCGTCTTCGTCTCGGGCATCGGCTGCTCCTCGCGCTTCCCGTACTACCTGAACACCTACGGGATGCATTCGATTCACGGGCGGGCGCCCGCGATCGCGACCGGGCTCGCCTCCAGCCGCCGCGACCTTTCCGTCTGGGTGGTGACCGGCGACGGTGACGCCCTCTCCATCGGCGGCAACCACCTCATCCACGCCCTGCGCCGCAACGTCAACCTCAAGATCCTGCTGTTCAACAACCGGATCTACGGGCTGACCAAGGGCCAGTACTCCCCCACCTCCGAGGTCGGCAAGATCACCAAGTCGACGCCGATGGGGTCGCTGGACGCGCCGTTCAACCCGGTGTCGCTGGCGATCGGCGCGGAGGCGTCCTTCGTCGCCCGCACCATCGACTCCGACCGCAAGCATCTGACGGAGGTGCTCCGGCAGGCCGCCGCCCACCCGGGCACGGCGCTGATCGAGATCTACCAGAACTGCAACATCTTCAACGACGGCGCCTTCGACGCGGTCAAGGACAAGCAGCAGGCCGAGGAGGCGGTGATCCGGCTGGAGCACGGGCAGCCGATCCGGTTCGGGGCCGAGCAGCACAAGGGGGTCGTACGGGATGCGGCGACCGGCGATCTGCGGGTGGTCGCGGTGACGCCGGAGAACGAGGGGGAGATCCTGGTCCACGACGCGCACTCCGCGTCCGCGACCACCGCCTTCGCGCTCTCCCGCCTCGCCGACCCGGACACCCTGCACAACACCCCGATCGGCGTGTTCCGCTCCGTCGAGCGGCCGGTCTACGACACCCAGATGGCCGACCAGCTCGACACGGCCGTCGAACAGCACGGCAAGGGCGATCTGGCCGCGCTGCTGGCGGGCGGGGACACCTGGACGGTCGTCGGCTGAGCGGCCGTCAAGGGCGAGCACCACAGAAAGCCGCAGAGCACCGCAGAGCACCGCAGGTCAGAGGCACTTACCTCAGCACCAGTACCTTACTTTGAAGTGGGTACTTTCGCTGAGTTAGCGCTCCTCCTAGGGTGGTGGCAGACCCGCTACCCCCTAGGAGTTCTGAGCCATGAGCATCGTCGTCACCGGAGCCACCGGAAAGCTCGGCCGCCACGTCGTCGAGCAGCTGCTGGAGAAGGTTCCGGCGGAGCAGATCACGGCCGTCGTGCGCGACGAGTCCAAGGCCGCGGACTTCGCCGACCGCGGCGTGAAGATCGCCGTCGCCGACTACAACACCCCCGAGACCTTCGACGGCCTGTTCGGGGCCGGCGACAAGGTGCTCCTGATCTCGGGCAACGAGTTCGACAAGGGCCGCCCCGCCCAGCACCAGGTCGTCATCGACCGGGCGAAGGACGCCGGGGTCGCGCTGCTGGCGTACACCAGCGCGCCGGGCACGCTGAGCGCCGCGCTGGCCGACGACCACCGTGCCACCGAGAAGGCGCTGACCTCCTCGGGTGTGCCGTACGTGCTGCTGCGCAACGGCTGGTACCACGAGAACTACACCGAGCAGCTCGCCCCGGTGCTGGAGCACAACGCCGTCGTCAGCGCCGCCGGTGAGGGCCGGGTGTCCTCCGCCTCCCGCGCGGACTACGCGGCCGCCGCCGTCGCCGTACTGACCGGTGAGGGCCACGAGAACAAGACGTACGAGCTGGGCGGCGACGAGGCGTGGGGCTTCGCCGAGTACGCGGCCGAGCTGAGCCGGCAGACCGGCAAGGAGATCGCCTACAACGCGGTGCCCGCCGAGGCGCTCGTCTCCATCCTGACCGGCGCGGGAATGCCCGAGCACTTCGCCACGATCCTGGTCGGCGTGGACGCGTCGATCGCGGAGGGCGAGCTGGTGGTCGACAGCGGCGACCTGTCGCGTCTGGCGGGCCGCCCGACCACCCCGCTCTCCGAGGCGATCACGGCGGCGCTCAAGGGCTGACCGGCCTCTCGGCGTCTCTGAGCCTTCTCACCCCCGCCTGTCATGACCGTATGGCGATACGGGCATGACGGACGGGGGTGTTCGGCGTTACCTTCGTGCACGCGTGCGTGAAGGCACGCGAGGACATGAGAAGCGCGAGGACATGAGAAGGAGGGGCGCCCGTGGCCGGGTCGTCGAGGGGTGAGGGCCGGATAGGCCTGCTGAACGGCTTCGCGGCGTACGGGATGTGGGGACTGGTCCCCCTGTTCTGGCCTCTGCTCAAGCCCGCCGGGGCGGTGGAGATCCTCGCCCACCGCATGGTGTGGTCCCTCGCCTTCGTCGCCGCGGCCCTGGCCGTCGTACGGCGCTGGGCGTGGGCCGGCGAGCTGCTGCGGCAGCCGCGCCGGCTCGGGCTGGTGGTGATCGCGGCGGCCGTCATCACCGTCAACTGGGGCGTCTACATCTGGGCCGTGAACTCCGGGCACGTGGTGGAGGCGTCCCTCGGGTACTTCATCAACCCGCTGGTCACCATCGCGATGGGCGTGCTGATCCTGAAGGAGCGGCTGCGGCCCGTGCAGTGGGCGGCGGTCGGCATCGGTCTGGCCGCGGTGCTCGTGCTGACCGTCGGCTACGGCCGTCCACCGTGGATCTCGCTCTGTCTCGCCTTCTCCTTCGCCACGTACGGCCTGGTGAAGAAGAAGGTCAACCTCGGCGGGGTGGAGTCGCTGGCCGCCGAGACCGCGATCCAGTTCCTGCCCGCGCTGGGCTATCTGCTGTGGCTGTCGGCGGACGGCGGCTCCACGTTCGCCTCCGAGGGCGCCGGTCACGCGGCTCTGCTCGCCTCGACCGGCATCGTCACCGCGCTGCCGCTGGTGTGCTTCGGGGCCGCCGCCATCCGGGTGCCGCTGTCCACGCTGGGCCTGCTGCAGTATCTGGCGCCGGTGTTCCAGTTCCTGCTCGGGGTCGTCTACTTCGGTGAGGAGATGCCGGCGGAGCGGTGGGCCGGGTTCGGGCTGGTGTGGCTGGCGCTGGTACTGCTGACCGCCGACGCGTGGCGCTCCGCGCGGCGGACGAAGGGGGCTGTCGAGGTGCCGCAGGTTTCCCAGGCGCCGTCTGCCGCAATGGACGTGTGACTCGGCCGACGGCCTGGTTGATTGACATCCTCTCCCTCTTTTAAAAGAGGGAGATTCCAACCCAGGCGGGTTGAGGTTCACGGGCGCTCGAACGGCTGGTGGCCGTTGTCACCCCTCCGGCACCGGCTGTTCGCCGGGGGCGGGGGATCCCGCCCTGTCCTGCCGCGACGTTGTGTGCTGCGTTCTCATCCGCGTTGCAGGTGAAGCCGCAGGCGGAGCAGCAGAACTCGGCTTGGTTCTTGCGCGAGTTCTTGTCGATCCATCCACAGGCACTGCACCGCAGAGATGTGTAGGGGGCGGGAACGTCCTCGACCCGGCCGGGGGCCTTGTGCTCGGTGCGCTGCCGCAGCAGTCCCCAGCCCTGGGCGAGGATCGACCGGTTCAGGCCGGACTTCTGCGCCACGTGTCTGCCGGGCTGCTCCACGGTTCCCTTCGCGG